>JAKEFM010000151.1 GCA_022616055.1 Planctomycetota bacterium | reverse complement strand
TGGGCCGAGAGCGACACGAACATGCCGACGGGGGAGTCGCTCGTCCGGCAGTGGCTCTACGGGAAGCGCTACTTCCAGGAGAAGTTCGGCGTCGACGTGAAGGTCGGCTGGATGCCCGACACCTTCGGCCACCCCTCGACCCTGCCGAGCATCGCGACGGGGTGCGGCCTCGACGCCTACGTCTTCTTCCGTCCGTGGGAGGACGCCCGCACTTTCCGCTGGCGCGGGCCCGACGGCTCGGAGGTCCTCGGGATTCGCCCCCCGCGCTGGTACATGGTCGAGGCGGACGGAATCGACGCGGCGCTCGGGAAGGAGGCGCTGAAGGCGGGCGACAAGACCGGACTCGACGAGCAGCTCGTCCTCGTCGGCGTCGGCGACCACGGCGGAGGACCGACGCGCGACGCGATCGGGAAGGCGGCGCTCTTCGACTCGCTCGAGGCGTTCCCGTCGGTGAAGTTCGGCCGCGCGCACGACTTCGTCGGGCGGCTGCGGGAGAAAGGGAAGGTCGCGGACGTCCACGAGGGGGAGGTGAACTTCGTCTTCCCCGGCTGCTGGACGAGCCAGGGGGAGCACAAGCGAAGCAACCGGAGGGCCGAGCACGAGCTCCCCGCCGCCGAGACCGCCGCGGCGCTCGCCTCGCTCCACGGCTTCGAGGTCCCGAAGGCCGATCTCACGAGGGCGTGGCGCCTCACCCTCCTCAACCAGTTCCACGACCTCCTCTGCGGGTCGGGGATCGACGAGATCTACGCGGACTCCGCCGAGCAGTACGAGGAGGTCTTCGAGGTCGCGCGCGCGACGCGGCGCGAGGCGCTCGCCGTCCTCGCCTCGCGGATCGACACCGCCTCGGTCGCGCGCGAGGACCGCGCGCTCGTCGTCTGGAACCCGCTCCCCTGGAAGCGATCCGATCTCGTCGAGGGGTGGGTGGTCTCCGAGGGTCGCCCCTTCGCGGTCCTCGACGAGGAGGGCCGGATGCTCACGCCGGCCTTCCAGGAAACCTCGGGCGCGACGGCGCGTGTGTCCTTCGTCGCCCGTGACGTCCCGGGCTGCGGGTGGCGGACCTACCGAATCGGTCCGCCCCCGCCGAGTCCCGAGCACTGGCGTTCCGTCCACGACCTCCTGATCCGCCTCGGCTTCGACGAGGGGGAAGGACGCCTGCGGTCGCTGAGCGCCGGCCCCGAGTGGCTCGCCGGCCCGGGCGGGGAGGTCCGGGTCTACGAGGACCGGGGGAACGCGTGGGAACTCCCGATCGAGGGCGAAGGCGTCGCGCTCGAGGGTCGCGGCGCCGAGTCGTGGTCGGGGGGCGGCACCCTCTCGGGACGCCACGAGGGCTCCTCCGTCTCGCAGGACTTCGAGGTTCGCGACGGTCTCGGCCGGGTCGACGTCCGCGTCCGGCTCGATTGGAAGGACCCGCACCGGTGCGTGAAGATCGCCTGGCCCTTCGCGCTCGAGGGCTCGAAGGCGACCTTCGAGGTCCCGTTCGGCGCGATCGAGCGCGAGGCGAACGGGAAGGAGGTTCCCGCCATCCGCTGGGTCGACGTCTCCGACGGCAGCCGGGGCGTCGCGATCCTGAACGACGGGCGCCACGGCTTCGACGTGAAGGGGAGCCGGGTCCGGATCACGGCCCACCGCGCGCCGACCGACCCGGGGAAGACGGCGGGCATCGGATCGTTCGAGTTCCGCTACGCGGTCCTCCCGCACCAGGGCGACTGGCGCGACGCGGAGGTCCCGAGACGCGGCGTCGAGTTCAACTCGCCCCTCGAGGCGTGGATCGAGCCCGCGCACGGCGGGGAGTGGCCCGCCGTGCACTCGCTCCTTTCGGTGGAGGGGCCGGGCGTGATCGCGAGCGCGTTCAAGAAGGCGGAGGACGGCGAGGGCTTCGTCCTGCGGATCCACGAGGCGCACGGGCGGCCGGCGACCGCGCGGGTCACCCTCCCCTTCGAGGCGAAGAGGGTGGAGGAGACCGACCACCTCGAGCGCGGCGGGCGCGATCTCGGCGTGCGCGGCGCGACCTTCGAGGTGGCGGTGCGCCCGCACGAGGTGAGGACGCTCCGGCTGTCGCGGTAGCCGAAATCCCCTCCGGCTGCGACCGCCGACCTGCCTGTCGGAGTATGCTGCCGGGCCCATGAGACCCGTGCGGGTGAGTCGCCTCGCGTCGGACCGCCCGTCCGGAGCGCTCCGCGAGCCTCCCGGCCGCGAGCGATCCCGCAGGCCTTCGAAGCCCTAGAGCTCGAGGTTGCCGAAGTACCGCCTCTACCTCGACACGTCGGTGTTCGGAGCGCTGTTCGACACGGAGGCTCCCGCGCGGGTCGCGCTGACGCGGGTCATCCTCCGCGCCCTTCGCGGGGGAGCCTTCGCGACCTATGTCGGTGTTCCCGTGCTCGAGGAGATCGGGCGGGCGCCCAGGGCGCTGCGTTCACCCCTCGAGCAGGCCGTCGCCGACGTGGGTCCGACCGTTCTCGAGGAGGACGAGGTCTCGGCGCGCCTGACGGAGGCCTATCTGACGGCGGGCGTCCTCGGACGGCCGAGTCGGAACGATGCGCGACACATCGCGCTGGCGAGCGTCGCCGGGGTCGACGGGTTGGTGTCCTGGAACTTCCGCCACATGGTGAATCTCGAGAAGAAGCGGCGCGTGCACGAGGTGAACCTGCGCCACGGGTTCCCGCTCATCGACATCATCTCGCCCCAGGAGGTGCCTCGTGAGTAGGCGGCGTCGGCGCGCCGAGAAGTGGGAGCACCCCTCGCTCGAATGGATCCACGCGGTTCGCGAGGCGCTCTACCGGGAGGGGAAGGGGGTCCCGCTGACACGCTCTCGGCTCGGTCCCTCTCCGATCGCAGCGGACATCCTGGCCCGTCTCCGCCTGAAGGCGGTGCGCGCGAGCCGGCTGCGCCGTCGCGACCGCCGGACGGCTTGAGCCGGACGGCGCTTCGTTGAGCCCGGGGACGGGTGCCGCCGATACCTTCCGGCCCCGTGGAGAAGCCCGCGCACCACCCATCTCGAGCGCGGCGGGCGCGATCTGGGAGCGCGGGGCGCGACCTTCGAGGTGGCGGTGCGCCCGCACGAGGTGAGGACGCTCCGGCGGTCGCGGTAGCGGCGGCCACCCCCTCGCCGTCGGCCGGTGGAGTCCGGCTTCAGGACCCTCCGCGGCGCCTCGGCCGCGCGAGGCGCCGGACGGCGCCTCGGGTCCAGTCGACCGAGTCGATGCGGGACCAGGGGAGCGCTGTCGCGTGGGTGCGGCGTTGCTCCTCGTCTCCTCCGTAGACGAGGAGCCTCTCGAGGCGCCCCGGCGCGATTCGCGCGCGGGCGGCGCCGCGGACGAAGGCCTCGAGGGAGGCCCAGGCGTCCGGCGCGACGGTCTGCCCGGACTTGATCTCGATCGCGACGAGCCGCGTCCCCTCCTCGAGGACGACGTCCACCTCGGTCCCCTTCTGGTCCCGGTAGAAGCAGAGGTCAGGAGGGAGGCCCCGGTGGAGGCGGGACTTGAGGATCTCGGAGACGACCCAGGACTCGAAGACCGGGCCGCGTAGCGGGTGGAGGCGCAGCTCCTCCTCGCGCCGGATCCCGAGTAGGTAGCAGAGGAGCCCCGAGTCGTAGAAGTAGAGCTTGGGGCTCTTCGTCAGCCGCTTCCCGAGGTTCCGGTGGAAGGGGGGCAGCCGGTAGACGAGGAAGCCCGCCTCGAGGACGGAGAGCCAGGCCCGCGCGGTCGTGTGGGAGATCCCGGCGTCGGCTCCGAGCGCAGAGAGGTTCAGGAGCTGCCCGACGCGGCCGGCGCACAGCCGCAGGAACGTCTGGAAGGTCCCCAGGTCGCCCACCCGCAGGAGCTGGCGGACGTCCCGCTCGACGTAGGTCTCCGTGTAGGCAGCCAGCCACTCCCCGGCCGGGAGGCGCCGGTCGTGGATCCGGGGATAGCCGCCCGCATGGAGAACGCGAAAGAGGTCCGTCGGGGCGTCGGGGAAGCGGCGGATCTCCTCGAGACCGAGCGGCAGGAGGTGGAGGACGGCGGTCCGCCCGGCGAGGGACTGGGAGACCCTCGCGAGGAGGCCGAAGTGCTGGGATCCGGTCAGGATGAACGCCCCGTCCGGCATCCCCTCGTCGACGAGGGCCTGGAGATAGGAGAGGAGGCCCGGGACGCGCTGGACCTCGTCGAGGAGCGCCCCCCTCGGGAACTGGGCGAGGAAGCCGCGCGCGTCGGACGCGGCGAACTCGCGGACGTCGGGAAGCTCGAGGTTGGCGTAGGGCTTGTCCGGGAAGGCGGACCGGGCGAGGGTCGTCTTCCCGGACTGTCGGGGGCCGGTGATCGTGACGACGGGGAACCGTCTCGCGGCGACGAGGACCCGGTCGAGGAGGACGCGGCGGATCACGCGGCGGGAGGGTACACATTGAAGATTCAATCTTCAATCTGAACCTCGCCCCGCCGGCCCTCGCGCGTGCTCCTCTCCCGGGGGACGGCGCGGGCGTCGCCCCGGGAATCCGAGGGGGCCCTCCTCGATCCCGGGACGGGGCGGCCACCGGGAGGGGTAGGGGCGCGCTCCGGGGCAGGCTCGGGCGGGCCCGGCCTCCCCTTCGTTGACCCCGCACGCGGGCCGTCGCTACCTTCCCCGTCCCTGGAGAAGCCCGAGCACGGCAGGGTAGGGGCGGAGGCCGCCTCGACTCGACCGGGCCGGGTCCCTACCTCGTCCCCGCCGGAATCCCCGTGCCCATGATCGGAGGCGGTCTCGGAGGGCGATTGCGCCCTCGGTTCCTTTCCCCTGACCTCGGGACGAACGCATGACGAACCAGCTCTTCGCCAGGAAGCCCCTCTCCCTCCTCCTCGAGGAGATGAAGGGGGAGAACCGGCTGCGCCGGGTCCTCGGTCCCGTGCAGCTGACGGCCCTCGGGATCGGGGCCGTGATCGGCGCCGGGATCTTCGTCGTGACCGGCGAGGCCGCGAACCAGACCGCCGGGCCGGCGCTGATGCTCTCCTACGGCGTCGCCGGGATCGCCTGCGTCTTCGCGGCGCTGTGCTACGCGGAGTTCGCCTCGATGGTCCCGGTCGCGGGCTCCGCCTACACCTACGCCTACGCGACGCTCGGGGAGCTCTTCGCCTGGATCATCGGCTGGGACCTGGTCCTCGAGTACGCGGTGGGGGCGGCGACCGTCGCGAGCGGGTGGTCCTCGTACTTCAAGCAGGTGATCCATCCGCTCGTGGGGGACGTGCCCGACGCGATCGCGAGGGCTCCGATGGTCTACGACAGCATGGTCGGGAAGGTCGTCTCCACCGGCTCGGTCATCGACCTCTTCGCCGTCCTCATCGTCGCCGTCGTGACGGCGGTCCTCGTGAAGGGGATCGCGGAGAGCGCCTCCTTCAACGCGACGATGGTCTTCGTCAAGGTCGCGGCGGTCCTCTTCGTGATCCTGGTCGGCTCCTTCTACGTGAATCCCGAGAACTGGACCCCCTTCGCCCCCTACGGGATGACGGGGATCAACTTCTTCGGGACGCACGTCTCCGGGCAGATGGACCCCGGAGGGCGGCCGATCGGGATGCTCGCCGGGGCCGCGATCATCTTCTTCGCCTACATCGGCTTCGACTCCGTCTCCACCCACGCGGAGGAGGCGAAGCGCCCGCAGAGGGACGTCCCGATCGGGATCGTCGCCTCCCTCATCATCTGCACCATCCTCTACATCGCCGTCGTCGCGGTCCTGACGGGGATGGTCCCCTACCAGCAGATCGACCGGAGCTCCGGGGTCTCGAGCGCCTTCCAGCACGCCGGCCTCCCCTGGGCCGAGGTGATCATCGCGAGCGCCGGCGTCGCGGGGATCACCTCCGTCCTCCTCGTGATGATGCTCTCCGCCCCGCGCGTCTTCCTGGCGATGTCGCGGGACGGGATGCTCCCGCCCAGCTTCTTCGGCGCCGTGCACCCGAGGTTCCGGACCCCTTGGAAGAGCACGATCCTCGTCGGCCTGTTCGTCGCGGCGCTCTCCGGATTCCTCCCCCTCGGCTACCTGCTCAGCCTGACGAACATCGGGACGCTCCTCGCCTTCGTCATCGTCTGCGCCGCCGTCCTGATCATGAGGAAGAAGCACCCCGAGGCGGAGCGGCCCTTCCGCTGCCCGATGGTCCCGCTCGTCCCGATCCTCGGCATCCTCTCCTGCCTCCTCCTCATGTTCTCCCTGCCGGCGGCGAACTGGTGGAGGCTCGGCGTCTGGCTCCTGATCGGCTTCGTCATCTACTTCCTGTACAGCCGCCGCCACAGCGTGATGGCGCGGTTGGCGCGCGCGGGCCCGTAGGGGCCGGCGCGCCGCTACGGGACGAGGAGGACGGTCTCCGGGTTCGTCAGGCGGAGGCCCGCCGGGATCGTCGGGTCGAGGACCGCCACGGCGCCCTTGGTAGGCGCGGGTGGGCGCCCCATACTGGGGGCCGAGACGTCCCGCGCTTCACCGGAGGTTTCCCATGCGGATTCGACGGTTCTCTCCGCGGCTCGCGGCCTGGTGGTCCGTTCTCCTCGGCGCGCTCGCCGGGCCCATCCGGGCGGACATCCTCGACGTCCCCGCCGAGTATCCGACGATCCAGGCCGCGCTCTTCGCCGCGGTCGCCGGAGACACGGTCCTCGTCGCCGACGGCGTGTACACGGGGCCCGGGAACAAGTGGCTCACGGTCCCCGGTCCTGGGGCGATCACCCTCCGCTCCGCGAACGGGCCGGAGAGCTGCGTCCTCGATCTCCAGGGCTCCGGCGTGGCCTTCTTCCTCGTCGCGGACACCCCGCCGCAGTCCGTCATCCAGGGGTTCACGGTCGTGGGCGGAAGCAATTCGTCGGGGGGCGCCGTGTTCCTCCACCACGACAGCGACCTCACCATCATCGATTGCGTCTTCACCGGGAACGCGGCCTCCGCGGGAGGGGCCGTCTACGCCGAGGACACGAGCAGCGCCACCTTCCTCGACTGCACCCTCTCGGGGAACTCGGCGACGCTGGGAGGAGGGATCTACGTCGCCGGAGGGGCAGACCCGACCTTCGTCAACTGCACGATCGCCGGCAACGACGCCAGCCTCGACGGCGGCGGCGTGTACGTCTCCTCCATCGCCGGGAGCCCGACCTTCCGCGGGTGCCTCGTCGCCGGAAACGTGGCGGGCGGGAGCGGCGGCGGGCTCTTCGCCGGGAGCGGCGCCGCCTCGATCCTCGGCTGCACGATCGCCGGGAATTCCGCCGCGGTCGCGGGAGGCGGGATCGCGGCGCGAGGTCCCGCTACCCTCACGATCGGGCACGCCATCCTCTGGGGCGACGCCGCCCCCTCGGGCCCCGAGCTCGCGCTCCTCACGCATCCGACTCTCGGAGGCGCCCTCGGGACCGCCGGCTTCTCCGACATCCAAGGGGGAGCGGCGGCGGCTTTCGTCGGGCCTGGATCGACCCTCGTCCTCGGCGCCGGGAACCTCGACGCCGATCCCCTCTTCGTCGATCCCGCGACCGGCGACTACCGGATCGCGGGAGGATCCCCCGCGATCGACGCCGGCGATCCGGTCTTCCTCCCCCCCCCGAACCAGCCCTACGACCTGCTCGGGTTCGGCCACCCCCGGCTCGACGACGGCGATTTCGACGGGGTGGAGACGATCGACATCGGCGCGACGGAGTTCGGCGGCTTGATCGGCACCCCGCTCGTCCCCGTCGGCGGCACGGCCACGATGACGCTCACGGGGCGGCCCTTCGCCTCCCACTTCCTCTTCTTCGGCCTGCCGGGGGGGCCGTTCGGGCTTGGGCCGATCGGAACCGTGTTCCTCTCCTCGTCGGCCTTGATCCTCGTCGGGGGGGGCTCTCTTCCCGCCTCCGGGGAGGCCCAGATCTTCGCCGCCGTCGTGCCTCCGTCGGCCGCCGGATTGACCTTCGGTTTCCAGGCCCTGACCCTCGGTCCGGCGCCCAGCGACGGCCCGCACGTGACGAACCTCGAGACCGTAAGCGTCGACTAGGGCGCGCCTCGACCCGCTACGGGACGAGGAGGACCGTTTCCGGGTTCGTCAGCCGGAGGCCCGCCGGGATCGTCGGATCGAGGAGGACCCCCTGGAGCGCGACGGCGGCGCCGGCCGGCGCCGAGGCGGGGATCGGGATCGGGACGATCGCCTCGCCGAAGGCGTTCGTGCTCCCGCCCGGTCCGCCGAGGAAGCCGTTGAAGAAGATGACGGGAGGGACGGCGAGGGAGAGGTTGATGAGCCCGAAGGGGAAGGGGACGCCCGGCGCCGTCCCGACTCCGAGGGCGAGGGCGAAGGGGACCGAGACCCCGCCGGTGATGCCGAGGAAGAGCGTCGAGCCGAGTCCGACCGGCGTCGCGAGCGCGCCGCCGAAGCCGGCGCGGTTCGCCCACTCGTTCGCGCGCAGCGTCGCCGCGCACGCCGGGGGCTGGACGCCGCCGGGAGCGGGGCCGACCTGCCGGTAGACGCGGCAGGTGTCGTCGAGCTCGTCGACCGCGAGGATGTCCGTGTCGCCGTCGCGGTCGTAGTCGACGAGGACCGTGCATGAGCCGGCTCCGGTCGTCGTCAGGGTGAAGGGGTTCACGAAGACCCCGGCCCCGTTGTTCCGGTAGACCACGAAGTTCGCGCTCGAGTAGTTCGAGATCGAGAGGTCGAGGTCCCCGTCCCCTTCCAGATCCGCGAGGTCGACGGCGACCGATGTGGAACCGGCGGGGTAGGTCGTCGCGAAGACGAGCCCGCCGCCGCCGTCCCCGAAGAGGATGCCCGCGTTCCCCTGCCCCTGGTTCGCGACGGCGGCGTCCGCGTCGCCGTCCCCGTCGAGGTCGCCCGCCGCGATCATCCAGGGGTTCCCGCCGCAGGCGACGACCGCGCTCTGGGTGAATCCGCCCGTCCCGTCGCCAAGGAGGAGGCTCGCCTCGCCGGAGCCGAGGTTCGCGACGAAGAGGTCGGGCTTCCCGTCGCCGTTCGCGTCGGCGACGGCGACGGAGTGCTCACCTCCCCCGCCCCCGTCGAAGAACGTCGCCGGCGCGAAGGTCCCGGTCCCGGCGTTCAGGTGGAGGGCGAGGTTCCCCGTCCCGAGATTGGCGGTGACGATGTCCATGTCGCCGTCCCCCTCGGCGTCGAGGGAGGCGCATCCGGTCGTCGTCACGCCGGAGGGGTAGGTGGTCGCCCCGGCGTAGCCGCCCGAGCCGTTCCCGAGGAGGACCGAGATCGAGTCGCCGAGCTGGTTGCCCGTCGCGAGGTCGAACCAGCCGTCCCCGTTGAAGTCGGCCCCGTCGTTGGGGCTCGGCTGCGACCCGGCGGGGAGCGGGGTGATCACGATCGGCCCGAAGGCGCCGCACCCGTCGTTCACGAGGAGGCGGACGTCGTTCGCGATCTCGTTCGTCGCGCTCATGTCGGGCGCGCCGTCGGCGTTCACGTCCCCCGCGTTGAACCCGTACGTCCGGATGGTGCCCTCCCCGGGAAGGCGGAAGAGGACCGTCTGGGCGAGGGAGAAGGTCCCGCTCCCCGGCGCGGGGCGCACGTGGAAGATCGAGAAGAACCCTCCCCCGAGGGGCGCGCCCCCGACCGACGCGACGCCGCTCGAGGCGAGGACGCTCACGAACTCGGCGGGGAACGTGGGCCGCGACGGGGAAAACGTCACCGTCGTTCCAGCCGGATCGAGCGCGAGCGTGCCCTGCACGAGCCCGCTCCAGCGTCCCCAGATCCGGATCGTCCCGGGATTCACCGTGGCGGGGTCGAGGGGGAGGTTGAACGTCAGCGTCACCCTGGCCGCGGGCATCGCCTGGGCGTTGTTCGCGGGGCTGACGGAGACCACGGCGAGCCCCCCCTGGAGAGAGGGAGCGGCCGTGGAAGGGGAGACGAGGAGGGCGGACGCGAGGAGCAGCGAGGGGAGCGTCGGGCGCGGCTTCAAAGCAACCTCCGCGGGGGGCGGGTCGGAGGATACAGGTGGTCCGCGGAGGCTGGAATCGGCGCGGTCGCGATCGCGCCCGTCTCGAAGGGAGATCGCCCGGCGACCTAGTCGGGATGCGGCCGCGGGGCCCTCTCCGAACCACACGGACGACGTCGTGGTCGACCAGGTCCCGGAGAGCGAGCCGGTGCTCGGGGAGCAGGAGCGGGCGCCCCGCCGGGGCCGGGGAGTCCTGCCGCTCGCGTCCGCGCGGGTCCGAGGGGATGGAACCAAACGCTGCTCCGATAGCGTTTGGTGACACTATCCGCTAGCCTCCCTCCCGATGAAACGTCGCACTTACTGGATCGACACGGTCGAGTCCGCATGGCGGAGGCGCGGCGTCGTCTGGCTCTCCGGGGTGAGGCGGGCGGGGAAGACCTTCCTCTGCCGGAGCCTCCCCCGGATCGAGTTCTTCGACTGCGAGCTCCCTCGCGTGCGGAGGATGCTCGAGGACCCGGAAGGCTTCCTCGGCGGGCTGCGGGGGAAGCGGGTCGTCCTGGACGAGGTGCACCGCCTACCGGCCCCCTCCGAGATCCTCAAGATCGCCGCCGACCACTATCCGGACGTCCGGGTCCTCGCGACGGGATCCTCCACCCTCGCCGCGAGGCGGAAGTTCCGCGACACGCTCGCGGGCCGGAAGGAGGAGGTGTGGCTGACCCCGATGATCTCCCGGGACCTCGACGACTTCGGGAATCCCGACCTCGGACGTCGGCTCCTCCACGGCGGCCTCCCCCCGTTCTTCCTCGCGGACGCGCCTCCCGAGCGGGACTTCCAGGAGTGGATGGACGCCTACTGGGCGAAGGACATCCAGGAGCTGTTCCGCCTCGAGCGGCGGCACCCCTTCCAGCGCTTCTTCGAGCTGCTGACGGCGCAGAGCGGGGGGATGTTCGAGGCGACGCGATTCGCCAGGCCCTGCGAGGTGAGCCGCGCCACGATCTCGAACTACCTCTCGGTGCTCGAGACGACCCTCGTCGCCCACGTCGTGCGCCCCTTCAGCAGCCGGCCGGGGATCGAGATCGTCTCCGCGCCGAAGGTCTACGCCTTCGACACGGGCTTCGTGTGCGCGCACCGGGGGTGGACGACACTGCGGCCGGAGGATCTCGGATTCCTCTGGGAGCACTTCGTCCTGAACGAGCTGCAGGCGCGGTTCCTGACCCGGCGGATCTCCTACTGGCGCGACAAGCGGGGGCACGAAGTCGACTTTGTCTGGCCCGCGGGGCGGAAGGAGGTTGCCGCCGTCGAGTGCAAGTGGTCGGCCGGGGAGTTCGACCCGAGGAACCTCCGGGCCTTCCGGGGCCGGTACCCGGACGGAGCGAACCTCGTCGTCGCGCAGGACGTCGGGAGGGAGTACCGGAGGCGCTTCGCCGACGTCGAGGTGCGATTCGTGGATCTCTCCGGGCTCGTGCGACACCTTCGCGTGGCGCGCGCCTGATCGAGCCCGACCCCCGCGACGCACCGGATGGACGGACCGCCTCGCGGCCCAAACCGTCCGGGCACCCCGACCGTAGGGTCCCTGCCGGTTCCCAGGAGACGAAATGAACTCCGAATCGTCCGCCGAAGTCCGATTCCACCTCGATCTCCTCGAGCGCCGGCTCCGGCGCACCCGAGCGGCCCTCGCCGCCCTCGGCGTCCTCGCCATCGGAGCGGCTTGGCAGGCCGGCGCGGCGGAGTCGAAGACCGGGCAGGTCCTCCGCGTCCGCGGCCTCGTCGTCGAGGACGCCTTGGGCCGGCCGCGGATCCTCCTCGGCGCGCCCGTCCCGGAGATGAAGGAGCGCAGGCGCAAGGACGACATGACCGGCCTCCTCCTCCTCGGCGAGGACGGCGCCGACCGCGTGGCGCTCGGCGCCCCGACTCCCTCTCCGCAGAGCGACGGCAAGGTGGGGGAGCGGATCGCGGAGGCGGCCGGCCTCCAGATCATGGACCACCAGGGGAACGAGCGCGGCGGCTTCGGCTACCTCGACAACGGCCGGGTCGTCCTCGGCCTCGACTACCCCGGCCGCGAGGCGGTCGCGCTGTTCGTGATGCCGGAGGGGTATGCCGGGATCCTCGTCTCGAGCGATAACGACGGGGGCCACGAGCGCGGCGGGATCGTCGTCGACAACAAGAAGGGGAGCGCGGTGATCAAGCTCGCCGATCCGAAGAGCCGCGAGCGGGCGATGCTCCTCGTCGAGGGGGAGGCGGACGCGAAGCTGATGCTCTACGACGCGAAAGACGGTTCCTACGCCGACGCGCTCGAGAGGCTGCGCCCCAAGTAGGAGCCTCCGGCGTCCGGGCCGGATCGCGGGGTCCGGCGGCGCGGAGTATGCTCCCCGGGCTCCGGCGGGGAGGCCCCGCCGAACGGGATGTTCGCGGCGCTCCTCTCGCTCCTCCTTCCCCCTGGCGGCGAGCCCTTCACCATCGCGCTCGGCGAGGAGGAGCTGATCGTCTCGCCGCCGGCGCTCGAGGGGGGCGCGCTCGCCGACCAGAAGGACGAGCAGCTCCGCGCGCGCTGGAACGGGAGGGTCGGGGAGAGCCGCGTCCAGGTCGAGGTCCGGGTCTATCCGCTCGCCTCCTTCCGCTTCGACGGGCCCGAGGACGTCCTCGACCTCCTCGAGAGCAACTACGGGAACGCGAAGGAGAACGGGGTCGAGGGCTGGTCGTTCGACTCGACCGACTTCGTCGAGGGGAAGGTCGGCTGGATCCCGTATGCCGCCCGGGGTGTCCGGGCCGGGAGGAGCGAGGGGGCGGAGGGAAAGAAGGGGATCGCCAGGATCCGCGCCGAGGGGGACTCGCTCGCGCTGGGCGGCCTCCTCGAGAAGTTCGCCTACTCCGTCGACATCCTGGCCCACCCGTCCCTCCCGGAGGAGGAGCGGCGCCGGCTCGCCGGGGAGCTGGGGAAGTCGGTCACGGCGAAGTGCCGGGAGCGGAATCCCGTCTGGACGGAGGAGGAGGTCAAGGAGCGCTGGAACCGGGACGCGCCGAACGCGGAGGTCCGCTCGAAGTTCGAGAAGCCGATCCGGACGAAGCACTACCTCATCCTCACGAACTCCTCCGGCGGCACCCTCTTCGCGAAGAAGATGGAGGAGTTCCACGAGAGGGTCCGGAAGATCTTCCCCTTCGAGGACAAGAAGGGGCAGCGGCTCCTCCCGGTCTTCGTCTTCCGGACGCCGGAGCAGTACTACGACTACTACGTCCACGTGGCGGGGGCGCCGCGCGGGTCCGCCGAGCGGTCGAAGGGGCACGCGTGGAAGGACTACTACGCGACCTGGTACGAGTCGCCGAACGACCCGACCCATCCCCACGAGGCGACCCACCAGATCTTCCGCAACCGCCTGCGCCTCGGCGGCGGGGGCTCGTGGTTCCAGGAGGGGGTGGCCGAGTACGTCTCGAACCACCCCAACGAGACGAAGGCGTTCGCGAAGCGCGCGGCGAAGGACGGGAAGTTCGTGCCTTTCCGGACCTTCGTGAAGATCCCGAGCCTGATCGAGAACCCCCACCTCCCCGCGGGGGAGAGCTACCTCCAGGCCGGCTCGCTGATCCACTTCCTGCGGGAAGGGAAGTTCCAGCCCGAGAAGTTCCCCCGGTTCATCGAGGAGGTAGGCCGGGTGCCGCGCGGGAACGTCGGCAAGATCGAGGCGGCGGTGCGCTCGGTCTACGGCGTCGACCTCGAGGGGCTCGAGAAGGCCTGGGCGGAGTACTGGAGGAAAGCATGAGGATCGCCCCGTTCGCGCTCGCGTTCGCCCTTGTCCAGGAACCCGACAAGCGGCCCTTCACGGAGACCTTTGTCGTCGACGAGAAAGACCTCGGGCCGACCGGCGCGAACCCCTTCTTCATCCTCGAGCCGGGCTACGAAATGGTGCTCGAGGATCCCGAGGACAAGGAAGTGCTCACGATCCGGGTGCTCGACGAGACGAGGAAGGTCGGCGGGGTCGAGACCCGCGTCGTCGAGGAGCGCGAGACGGTCGACGGCAAGGTGGTCGAGGTGTCGCGCAACTTCTTCGCCATCTGCCGGAAGACGAACGGGGTCTACTACTTCGGCGAGGAGGTCGACCTCTACAAGGACGGCGTCTTGAAGGGCCACGCCGGGGCGTGGCTGTCGGGGGAGAAGGGGGCGAGGTACGGGCTGATGATGCCCGGCACGCCGCTGCTCGGCGCCCGCCACTACCAGGAGATCGCCCCGGGGGAGGCGATGGACCGCGCGGAGGTCGTGAGCCTGACGGACACGCTCGCGGTCCCCGCCGGCAAGTTCGAGAACGTGCTGAAGGTCCAGGAGACGACGCCGCTCGAGCCGGACGAGAAGGAGCACAAGTACTACGCCCGCGGCGTCGGGCTCCTGAAGGACGGCGGCTGCAGGCTCGTCCGGTACGGGAAGAAGTAGGGCATGGCCGAGGAGCTAGCGGACCTGCGGAGCCTCCTGCGAGACGCCGAAGGGCGGGCGGAGAGAGTCCCCCTCCCCTCCGGCTGGTACAGCCGTGAGGGGGACTGCGTCTTCTTCTTCAACGAGGACGTCCCGTACCGCGCCGAGCGGGTCGACGATCATCTGACGCTCTACCGCGCGCTCGGGCCTGGCAGGATCGTCGGTGCGGAGGTGAGCGGGATCCGGAAGCTGCCCCAGCATCACCGCCTCGTCCTGGAGGTGTTCCGGACCGGGTACGTGGAGATTGTCGCGCTCCTCCTTCTCACCTTCCAGCGTGAGGAGGAGGAGAATCCGGGAGAGACGGCCGTCCGCGAGCCGAGGTACGGCGAGGCCGTGGGCGTCCTTCGAGGGACGGTTCCGATTCCCCGGGACGCCTTCCTCGGACGGTAGCGCCTCGTTCCTCCCGGACTCGCTCCTCCGCCTCGGGAGGATCCCGCGCGCGCTTGACGGGATCGGGCGCGGTGAATTCCCCGGTTCCCGCGGCCGCGGTGTAACCGTTTCGGGGTTCTGCGTCATTAAGGGGTAGAGAACCCGCTCTCCCCGCGCCGCGGGTGCGGCGCGAGGGGGGGTAGGCTCGACGGCTTCGAGAGCGGCGACTATGTTGACCTCGTCCGTGAGGCTCGACCGGATCACAAGAGACCCGAGCGTGTGCTCCGGGAAGCCCTGCATCCGCGGAATGCGGATTCCGGTCTACGTCGTCGTCGACCTCGTCGCCTCCGGCCGGACGACGGCCGAGATCCTCGAGGACTTTCCCTACCTCGAGGTAGAGGACGTCGCTCAGGCGCTGCGATTCGCTGCGCTCCTCACCCGAGAGGAGCTGCACGCGGGGGTCTAGGTCGTGCGGTTCCTCGTGAACATGAGCGTCTCGCCGAAGGTCGCCGCGGCCCTCGCGGAGATGGGGCACGAGGCGACCCACTGCGTGGATCTCGGCATGGGGCGCGCGCGGGACGAAGAGATCCTCGCTCGAGCACGCAGGGACGGTGCGATCGCGGTGACGGCCGACCATGACTTTCCCCGGATCGCCTTCAGAGTCGGGGAGGGTTTCCCGGGTCTCCTCCTGCTGCGCCTCGAGGGGCCGACGGCCGCGGAGACGATCCGGAGAATCCGCGAGGTCCTGCCGGGCCTCGACGACCGTTCCTGGAGGAACCGGATCGTGGTCGTCGAGCCCGCGCGCGTGCGCGTCTCGGAGGTTCCCGAGCGTCCCTGAGCGGGTCGCGAGCGGCGGATTCTCCGCGGTTCTCCGGCCGCGGTGTAACCGTTTCGGGGTTCTGCGTCATTAAGGGGTAGAGAACCCGCTCTCCCCGCGCCGCGGGTGCGGCGCGAGGCACCGGGAGCGGGGAATGGAGGAATCGATGCTCTCGACGCTCGGACGGTTCGGGATGGCGGCGGTCGTCGCGCTCGCGGCGGCGGGACGGACGGCGGCCCAGACGACGGGGGTGGTCGTGCCCGCGGCGAACGCGGGGAGCGAGGGGCCCTCGAGCAGCACGATCCCGCTCGCGATCGCGGGGGCGGGGATCGGGCGCTATCAGCAGGTCTACGACGCGGGGGAGTTCCCGGCGGGGTCGCACTGGATCACGGCGGCCTCCTTCCGGGCGAACCAGAACACCGCGCTCGTCGGCCGCACGCTGACGATCGCTCTCTCCCTGTCGACGACGGCGGCTGCGGTGGACGGCCTCTCCTCGACGTTCGCGGGCAACGTCGGGCCCGACGCGACGGTCGTCTATTCGGGGACGCTCGTCCTGCCGTCGGTCGCGGCCGCGCCGGGACCCTCCCCCTTCTCCTGGACGATCCCCTTCCAGCGGGGATTCCTGTACGGGGGCGGGAACGTCCTGCTCGACCTGACGATCAGCGGGTCGACCGGGGGATCGGGGGCGACCCTCGACGCCGTGAACGTGACGGGGGACCCGGTGAGCCGGGCGTACAACTCGAGCGACCCGGCGAGCCCGACGGTCTCGACGCCGCCGAGCACGCTCGGGCTCGTCACCCGGTTCGACCTCGTGCCGGCGGGGGGAGCGCTCGCGGCGAGCGAGACCACGGTTTCCGCCGCGATGGGGGGGTCGACCGACTTCTACCTCCAGGCCGGAACGGGGAACGCGGGCCGGTCCTACCTCGTCGTCGGAGGGACGTCGGGCTCCTCGCCCGGGACGGTCCTCCCGGGCGGGCTCGTCGTGCCGTTGAACGCGGATGCGACGACGACCGCCCTCCTCCAGGCCGCGAACACGGCGGCGCTGCCGGGCTTCTTCGGGACGCTGGACGCCGGAGGCCGCGCGGTCGCGGGCGCCGTCGCCGCGGGCCCGATGGACCCCTCGACCGTGGGGACGACCTTCACGTTCGCTTTCCTGCTGCTGGCGCCGTTCGACTTCGCCTCGAATCCCGTCGGGGTGGCGATCGCCCCCTGACGGCGCCTTCACCCTTGGGGGACGCCCTCGGGAACGGGGGCGTCCCCGCTCATTGGGGGGGCTACCGGGGGCCGTCGATCCGGCGAAGCTCCGCGAGCTCGCGCTGGACCAGGGCTCCGGATCCGAGGCGGGCGTAGGTCCGTGCGAGGATCTCGTGGAGGAGCCGGGAGTCGGGGAATCGCCCGGCGAGGCCCTCGAAACGTCTGGCGGCGCGCCCGGCGAACCTCCGCCCCTCGTCGCGCGGGACGAGGTGGAGGAGCCCGGCGAAGAACTCGAGGGCGGGGCCCTCCCCGAGGCGGTCGCGGAGGACGGCCAGCGCCTCCTCCGTCTCCTTCGCCTTGTTCGCCCAGGCGATCCTGATCCCGACGTTTCCGGGCGTGAGCGTGTTGTCGAGGTCGCGGACCGTGACGAGGTACTCGAAGCCGGGGCGGAGGGGGTCCGCCTCGGTGGGATAGGGGAGTTCGTTCGCGGTCGTGTCGCGGTCGAGGACGGGCCCGACCGCGCGGGACATGACGTTGAGGTGGTAGCGGCGCTCGCCGGGAGGGGCGAGCCACCGGAACGTCGGCCGGCCGTCGGGGAGCAGGCCCGCGGGCTCGAGGATCGAGAGGACCTTCGCGTAGGAGCGGGAGGCGAAGAGGAACTCGGGGTCGTCGGCCCGCAGCCCCCCCTTCGGGGGGACGCAGTCGACCCAGGGCTCCCCCAGGCGGTCCCGGAAGCCCTCCCAGATCCCGGCCAGGCGCTCGAACTCCCCCTTCCGGGCGGCCTCGGAGACCTGGGAGCAGTAGTCCCGCTCCACCCACCGGCGCCGCAGGGAGGGATAGGCCGCGACGGCCCCGCCGACGGCGACGACGGCCAGGGAGAGGAGGGCGCCTTTCTTCACGAGGGGTGCTCGGAAGTCGATGTCCGAGAAGCATCTCCGAACGGGAGGCGGCGGACAACGGGGGCGGCGGAGCCCCTCCGAAAGGAGGCCGCGGGTGAATCTGGGGTGCGAATCAGGTAAAGTAGCGATCCGCTTCGGCCTGGGCCCGGGTCGCTCGAGGCCTCTGCGGGAGGGGTTTCTTGGTCGAACCTACGCACGCGACAGGCGAGGGCACACGGCGCTTCCGGGAACGGTTCGCCGCGCGCTCCGCCGAGGGTCATTTCCGGGATGCCCTCGGCGTTTCGGTCTCCTCCGTCGGGATGGGGACCTACCTCGGCGACCCGGACGCCGCGACGGACCGCCGCTACGCCGACACCGTCGTCGCCTCCTTCGCGCGCGGCTGCAACCTGATCGACACGGCCATCAACTACCGGTTCCAGCGAAGCGAGCGGGCGATCGGCGAGGGGCTGCGCCGGGCGTTCAACGACGGCGGCACGCGCCGGGAAGAGGTCGTGATCGCCACGAAGGGGGGCTTCCTCCCCTACGAAGGGGCGTTCCCGGCCGACCCCTCGACCTACCTCCAGCACAACTACGCGGACGCGGGGATCGCCGACTTCGACGACCTCGTCGGCGGCTGCCACTGCATGACGCCGAAGTTCCTGCGCGACCAGATCGACCGCAGCCGCCGCAACCTCGGGCTCGTCTGCCTCGACCTCTACTTCCTCCACAACCCCGAGCAGCAGCTCGAGGAGATCCCCCGGAAGGACTTCCGGCGCAGGATCCGCGGCGCCTTCGCCGCGCTCGAGGATGCGGCCGAGGAGGGAAAGATCCGCTGGTACGGGCTCGCGACCTGGGACGGCCTCCTCGTCCCCCCCGAGGCGAAGAACCACCTCTCGCTCACGGAGCTCGTCGAGATTGCGGGGGAGGTCGCGAAGGGGAAGCCGAGGCTGCGCGCGATCGAGCTCCCCTTCAGCCTCGTGCGGCCCGACGCCGCCGTGGTCCGCACCCAGGAGTGGAACGGCGAGGGCGCGACCGTGCTCGAGGCGGCCCGCAAGCTCGGCCTCGCGGTGCTCGCCTCCGCCCCCTTCGCGCAGGGGAAGCTCGCCCGCCTGGCCCCCGAGTGGACGATCGAGGCCTTCCCCGGCCTGAAGACGCCGGCGCAGCGCGCGCTCCACTTCGTCCGCTCGACGCCGGGCGTCACGAGCGTCCTCGCGGGGATGTCGCGGGTCTCCCACGCGGAGGAGAACCTCGCGATCTCGACGACCTCCCCCCTCGCCCCGCCCGCCGCGCGCGAGCTCCTCGCCCGGGTCGCCTGAGGCCCGGCGCGGCGCGGGGTCAGAGCAGGAACTCCAGCGCCTCGAGCACGAAGGGGAGGTCGGCCTCGTAGTTCGAACCGCGGGCGACGCGGTGGAGGGTCGGGATCGGATCCTCCTGGAGGGCGACCGCGAGGGCGTCGATCGCCGCCGCGGCCGGGATCGGCTCGATCCTCCCCTCCTCGAGGACGCGGAGGAGCTCCTCGACGGCGGCCCCGCTCCCGTGGAAGCCGAGGCTCAGGGAGTAGGGGCCCATAAGGGTGGAGGTGGAGTTCCGCCGGAGGGCCTCGCCGAGGGGGTGGACGTCCTGGGGATCGCAGTAGAACCCGAGCGCGAAGGCCGCATGGCTGCGCCCGACGTTGCTCCGGTCCCGGCCGAGCTTCTCGAGGAGGGCCTCCCGCCCTTCCCCTCCACCGAGGAGGGCCAGCGCCTCCGCGAGCTCGACGCGCTGGGAGAGGCTCGCGGCCTCGCGGTAGACCTTCGCGACGGTGGCCGCCTCGGCTCGCTGCTCCGCGAGCCCGAGCGCGATCGCGTGCGCCCCGCGCCTCTCGGGCGCCCGGTCGTTCCGGAACGAGTCACGGAGTCGCTCCCGCTCGATCGACTCGCGCCCGCCGCGCAGCGCCAGGCCCAGGCCGATCGAGGCGAACGGGCGGAGCGTCTCCCTCCCGCGGACGACCCGCCGGGCGAGGTCCTCCGTCGCGGTCTCCCCGGCGGCCTTCCCGAGTGAGATCAGGGCGAAGGCCGAGGCGGTCGTGTCCTCCTCCTTCCCGACGTAGGCGATCAGCTTCTCCGCCGCTTCCGCGTCGGGGGCCCGGACGAGGTCGCCGAGGGCGAGGGCCGCCGCTCCGCGGACCATCCGGTCGCGGTCCCCGAGGAGCTGGGTCACCGCGGGTCGGGCGGAGGCGTCCCCGATCGCGCCGAGCGCGGCGAGGGCCCGGCAGCGGACGGGGGTCGGCTCGTCCCGGTCGACGGCGACGCGAAGGAGGTCGGGGACCCCTTCCTTGCCGCCGGCGAGCCCGAGGGCGATGCACGCACCGACCCCCAGTTCCTGGCGGCCGGTCTCCTTCTTCCGCTCGAGGACCTTGCGGGCGGCCGCCGTCGCGAGGTCGGGCCCCCCGCGCGCCCGGCAGATCCCGAGCCCGAGGAGGGCCATCCCGCGCGTCCGCGCGGGGATCGATCCTCCCTCGCCGAGCGCCGCCTTCCCCTCCCTCTCGTCCGCGGCGATCGAGGCGAGGATCCCCGCGCCTTCCTCCGAGGCCGAGGCCCCGAGTCCGAGGAGGGCCCCGTCGCGGACGACCTCGTGCGCGTCGCGCAGCCCCGTCCGGAGCGCCGGGACCCGGGCGGCCCCCTCCAGCTTCGCGGCCGACAGGAGGGCGGAGGCCCGGAGGTTGTAGTCGGGGTGGCGGAGGTGCCGCTCGAGGTGAGGGGCCACTCGCTCGCGAACGACTTCCGCGCGGCGCGCGGCGAGCGCCCCCGCCAGCCGGTGGGCGGACCGCTGCGCGAGGGGGTCGTCCCCTCCCGTCGTGGGCAAGTCCTGTCGCGCGCGGATGGGGACGAGGTAGTCGAAGCGGTTGCGCTCCCACCAGGTCCACCACGCGGAGGGGGTCTGCGCCACGGCCGCGGGGACGGTGCGAGGGAAGCCCGCCCCCGCGCTCTGAGCCTTCGGCCCGGGCGGCGGGCTTGCTCCCCCCGGCCCGCCCCCGGGGACGACCGGGGGCGTCGTGGGGGCGGGTGGCGTGTAGACCCCTCCGTGGGGAGCGGCGAGGGGGCCCAGGAAGAGGAGCGCCGCCGGTGCGACGAAGGAGCGCATGGCCGATCAGGACGGTAGCACCACGTCCCCGCACCGGTAACGAGGGGCGCCCCGCGGTAGCGTCTCCTCCACGCCCCGCGCTCCCGGCGATGCCCCACGGACTCCCCCTCCTCGCGATCGGTCTCCTCCTCCTGCCGAGGCAGGAGATCCCGCGCCTCGAGCACCCCGAGCCGCAGGCCTTCCGCGAGACCTGGGCGAACCTCAACGGGAAGTGGGAGTACCTCGAGACCGACCGCGACGAGGAGGCGCCGGTCCTCGGGATGGAGCGCTTCCCCGAGACGATCCTCGTCCCCTTCTGCCGCGAGAGCGCCCTCTCGGGGATCGGCCGGACCGGCTTCGTCCGGAACGTCTGGTACCGCCGGCGCTTCGACCTCCCGGAGGCGTGGAAGGGGAGGCGGGTCTTCCTCCGCTTCGGGGCGTGCGACTGGCGGACGACGGTCTGGCTGAACGGAGTGCGCCTCGGCGTCCACTCCGGGGGGGACGTCCCCTTCTCCTTCGAGATAACGGCCGCCGCGAAGCCCTCGGGGAACGTCGTGACCGTCCGGGCCTTCGACGACGCGCGCGGCGGCCTGCAGCAGCTCGGCAAGCAGTCGCGGGCGGAGAAGAGCGAGGGGATCTTCTACACGCGGACGACGGGGATCTGGCAGACGGTGTGGCTGGAGGCGGTCGGGACCACATTCGTCCAGGCGATCGGGATCGTCGCCGACCCCGAAGGCTCTCGGGTCCTCCTCCGCCCGGACCTCGTCGGGCCGACCGAGGGACTCTCCCTCCGGGCGAGGGTCCTCGCCGGGGACGAGGAGGTCGGCCGGGCCGAAGGATTGGCGCCCTGGGGCTTCGACCCGCTCCCCGTTTCACTCTCGAAGAAACGCCTCTGGCGCCTCGAGGATCCCTTTCTCTACGACCTCGAGCTGACGGTCCTGCGCGAGTCGGACGTCGTCGACCTCGTGCGGTCGAACTTCGGGCTCCGGACGGTGGAACTCCGCGGCCCCCTCTTCCTCCTCAACGGCGAGCCGGTCTTTCAGCGGCTCGTCCTCGACCAGGGCTTCTATCCCGACGGGATCTGGACCGCCCCTTCCGACGAGGCCCTCCGGCGCGACATCGAGCTGGCGAAGTCCTGCGGGTTCAACGGCGCGCGCCTCCACCAGAAAGTCTTCGAGCCGCGCTTCCACCACTGGGCCGACCGGCTCGGCTACCTCACGTGGGGAGAGGGACCCTCCTTCGGCCCGGACTATCGCAACCGCGCGGTCGACCTCCCCGTCCTGCACGAGTGGCGCGCGCAGGTCCTCCGCGACCGCAACCACCCCTCGATCGTCGGGTGGTGCCCGTTCAACGAGAGCCCCGCGGAGGCGGCCCCCCTCCAGAACGCCGTCTACGACTTCGTGAAGTCCCTCGACGCGACGCGCCCCGTGATCGACACGAGCGGGTGGACGAAGAGCCGTGCCGACGCGGACGTCGGCGACGCCCACGAGTACGAGCAGGATCCCGCGCGGTTCGCCGCGCGCTGGGCCCGATCCCCCTCCCCCTGGCCGCTGCCGGAGCGCTACGGCGCCCCGCGCGCCGACCGCCCCTTCTTCGTGAGCGAGTTCGGGGGCATCGGCTGGATCCCCCCGGGCGAGAAAGGGTGGGGATACGGCTCGCAGCCAAAGACGATCGAGGAGTTCCACGCCCGCTACGAGGGGCTCACGGGCGCGCTGCTCGCCCAGCGGTTCCACTTCGGGTTCTGCTACACGCAGCTCACCGACGTCGAGCAGGAGCGCAACGGCCTCTTCTTCTACGACCGCCGTCCGAAGTTCGACCTCGCGAAGATCCGCGCCGCCACCTCCCGGAAGGCGGCCTACGAGTCGGATCCTCCGCCGGCGGAGGCGCCGGAGGTCTCCTGGACGGTACTCGTCCCGGCCGCGGTCGATCCCGGCGGTCCGGCAGCGTGGAAGTGGACGACGGAGCGCCCGCCCGAGGGTTGGGTCGAGCCGGCGTTCGACGACTCGAAGTGGAAGTCGGGTCCCGCGGGCTTCGGCGCGAAGCAGGGGTGGGAGAAACGGACCGGCACGGCCTGGACGACGCCCGACCTCTGGCTGCGCCGGTCCTTCACGTGGGACGGGGGCGAGTTCGACGTCGCGCTCCTCGTCATGCACTACGACAACGCGACCCGGGTCTCGCTCAACGGGCGCGAGATCCTCTCCCTCGAGGGCTGGAACGACGCCTACGGGGCCTTCGACGTGAAGGACGCGGTCCGCTCCGGCCTGAAGAAGGGGGAGAACCTCCTCGCGGTCCACGTCCACCAGGACGCGGGGGGCCAGTTCTTCGACGCGGCGCTCCTCCTCGGGACCAGCGCGGCGCGCTGACCCGCGCGGGCGACCGGAGGCCCTAGCGCCCTTCCGGCTCCTCCTCCCCGGTCGCGCTCAGATCCTTCTCGAAGTGATCCGCCTCGGCGGCGCGGAGCTCCTCTTGCTCGGGAGCCTTCTCCCTCCAGCCGCCGCTCTTCCCGAAGGCGAAGCCCTCCTCGTACAGCCGGCCCATCTTCTTCGGCTCGAACTCGTGGGAGTCGCTCGAGAGCCGGTGGTTCCAGGGGATCGAGGAGAGGAAGAAGTGCGCGTCCTTGTTCGCCTCGACGATGGAGGCGACGCGGCGGAGGTTCCCGACCTGGACCTCGTCGACGAGGATCTCGATCGTGCGGAGCGCGATGTCCTTGATATTGGGGTCGACGCCGGTGCTGCGGACGCCGAGCTTGTCGTTCACGATCACGTAGAGGTTGAGCCGGCTCCTCGCGCAGGCGGCGAGGCTGCGGGCCGTCCATCGGGAGAAGAGCTGCTCGCGGAGCCCCCCGTCGAAGTGCATCTGGCCGCGGATCATCACCGGGGGCCAGAAGACGGGGACGCTCGCGGAGGCGAGCAGGACCTTGCGGTAGAGCGCGAGCTTCCCCTCCTTCGCGATCTCCGTCAGGTCCCAGGGGACGAAGCAGCCCTTGTCCACGTTCACCGTCCCGACGAGGAGCCTCCTGCCGGTCGCGCCCTTCGCCGCGACCCGGCGGAGGACCTCCTCCGTGATCTCCCTCGCGATCAGCTTCTCGAGGGGCTCGCTCGCCTCGAGCGCGTCCTGGAAGAGCGCCACGGGGAGGAACCGCTTCCGGAAGATGTCCCGGTTCTCGACCTTCGTGTAGACCTTCCTCAGCCTGCCGTCGTACTCCGGGTCGTTCAGGAAGGCGTAGGTCGCGAGGAGGGCCCCGGTGCTCACGCCCGTGACCAGGTCGAAGTCGGGCCGGGGGCGGCTCGCGGACTCCCGCCAGCCGTTGAGGATCCCCGCTCCCCAGGCGCCGTTCGCCCCGCCGCCCGAGAGGACGAGGACGTTCACCTCCTTCGCGCCCCGGCTCGCGCTCTCCTCGCAGATCGTCCGGCAGACGGACTCGATCTTCCGGTTCTCCTCCTCCTCCTCCTCCCAGGGGGAGCACCAGGGATGCTCGCGGTTCTTGTACTCCCGGTCGGCGCAGCCGCCCCCGATCGCCGCCGCGGCGAGGAACCAGCCCAGTCGCAGGGAGGAGGGCCCCCCTCTCCGCATGGTCGTCGTTGTCCGCTCCATTCCCGACCTCGACCGCCGGGAACCCGGGAGCGGATCGAGACGCGCTCCCGGACTCCGGGCGGGCTTCGCGGGGCGGAGCCTACCGCGGATCGCGGGGAAGGTCCGCGAGTCGCGGCGCTCAGAGGAAGAAGAGCTCGACCGTGTTCGAGCCGTCGTCGAGGGTGAGGGTCGTGAGGTTGAACGCGAACGACGCCGCGTAGAGCACCAGCCCCGACATTCCGGGCGGGACCGGGATGGCGGGGGTCGTCGCCTGCAGGTCGACCATCACGGAGAAGTCGGGCGGGTTCGGGCTGCAGAGGACGTCCCCCGCGAAATGGCAGTTCATTCCCGCTCCCAGCGCCGCCGAGTAGTTGAGGAATCCGAGCGTCATCATCGTCGGGTACATCCAGAGGACGCCTGCCGAGCCGGGGAGGAAGAGCGAGCCGGACATGACGAGGCAAGCGATGCAAGGCGGTCCGAAGCAGAGGGGGCTCCCCGCCGTGTCGTCGGAGATCATGACGACCGCGAGTCGGTCCTGCCCGTTGATCGCCGCGATTCCGGCCTCCCAATCCTCGGTTCGGAAGAAGAAGGAGTCGCCGGCGGCGAGCTCCCGGGCCCCCGAGCCGCGGGTCGGAGCGGCGAAGCCCGTCGTGATCCGGTAGACCTCGAGCGTCGGCTCGAAGAAGGCCATCTCGGCGAACAGTTCCTCCTGGATCGCGAAGTGGGTGACGAGGTTCAGGGACGCGTCGAACCGCCCCGAATAGGAGTTTCCCGCCCCCGGCGCCAGGGGCGAGGGGTTCGAGACGGTGTTGACCTCCGTGTCCAACCCGAGGTTCCGGTAATACGTGGCCTGATCGTTCACCTCTCCAGGCGTGAGCCGGAAGAGCATCGCGACGTCGCTGTTCGAGAGCGTCGGGAGTCCGGTGGTCGGCGGGCAATTGGCCGGGAGCGCCACGACCGGCGTCTGGATGGACACGTTGATCCGGAACCCTCCCGTCGGCATCGAGATCGACCCGACGGCGGCGGCGTAGATCGGAGCGCCCGCCATGTCGGGCTCCCTCACGCCTGGCGTGGAGCCGGCGGACGTGACCAGACGGAGGAAGAGATCCGGGATGTCGAACATGGCGGTGCCCGTCCCGACGTTCGCCAGACCGATCTCCCAGCCGGCGAACGTGCTGAGGGCGCTCCCGCGCGTCATCCCGTTCTCGCATCCCCAGATCTTCCAGAGGGCGTCGCCGAGGACGTTTCCCGTGGCCGCGTTCGGCCCCTCGAGCGGGACGGTGGGGCCCCCGCGGTGATTGCGGATGCCGTTCTGGTGGTGGCAGACCACCTGCGCCCCGTTGCAGGGGATCGAGCAGAGTTGGGCGAAGGCGCTCGTCGAGAGGACGGCTCCGGCGACGCCCGCCCGCGCGAGGGATGGGAGGCTCATCGGTCGCTTCACTTCAGACGACCTCCTTGCGGAATCTCGAGGCCCGCGGGGAAGAGGGTAAGCCCGCCGCGCGGGATCCGGCAAGGGGGGGTTGGAACACGGCGTGCGGCGGCTAGCGCTCTGCTCGCAGATCGCCCGGCCCACGGATTCGACATTTCGGTTCTCCTCCTCCTCCCAGGGCGAGCACCACGGATGCTCGCGGTTCTTGCGCTCCCGGTCGGCGCAACCGGCCCGATCGCCGGCGCGGCGACCAGCCATCCCGGTCGAGCGAGGAAAAGCCCGCCTCTCAGCGTGGTCCTCGTTCTCCGCTCCTTTCCTGCCCTGCATCGCCTCCAGCGTGCTGGATCCGGGGTCCCCCTACCTCACGGGGCGACTCGCCGGGGCCTCGGGTGCCGCGAAGAGCTCGGCGAGCGACGGATCGCGTCGCGCCCTCTCCTCGTAGGCGCTCCCGCCCAGCGCAATCGCCTCCGCGATGGCCGCGGCGGCCTTCTCCGGCTCTCTCGCGCTCGCCCGGGCCACGGCCAGGGCGTACCGGGGCTCCGGGTTCTTCGGATCGAGGAGCAGGGCCGTCTCCAGGTTCCTCACCGCCGCCGCGGCCTCTCCCGTGGCGAGCTGCGCACGGGCGAGACTCACGTGCGTCCATGGAAAGGCGGGATCGATGCGGAGGGTCTCCTCGAACTCCTCGATCGCCCTCGCCGGCATCCCGCCTTCGAGGTAGGAGAGCCCGAGGTTGAACCGGGCCTTGGGGTCCTCGGGACCGAGCCGGACGGCCTCGGAGAAGAGCTCGATCGCCTCGCGCGTCCTCCCCTCCCGCGTGAGGAGCACCCCGAGGTTCATGCGGGAGTGAGGATCGGAGGGGTCGAGTTCCGCAGCGCGCCGGTAGCGCCCGATCGCCTCCGCGATCCTCCCCTCCCGTTCGTCGAGTACGCCGAGGTTGTAGTGAGCCGTGGGATGGGTCGGCTCGAGCGCGGCCACCCACTCGAACTCCGCCTTGGCTTCGGCCCCGCGCCCCTGGAGGTTGAGGACGTGGCCGAGGCCAAGCCGCGCCCGCACGAGGCCCTCGTCCTTCCGGATGGCTTCCCGCAGCCACACCTCCGCGGCCTGCAGGTCACCCAGCTCGACCAGCGTCTCCGCCAGTGCGCAGAGGAGCGGGGCGCTCTCCGGAGCGAGGCTCGCGGCGGTCTCGTATTCCTTCCGCGCGAGCCCGAGGCGTCCCGTTTCCCGGTAGATCTCGCCGAGTGCGTATCGGACTCCCGGATCCGCGGGACGCTGTCGGACCAGGGCCTGCACCTCCGGTTCCGCCTCCGCGAGGCGTCCCTCCTTGAGGAGGAGTCCGATCCTCGTCTCCCTCATCTCGGGACCTACATTCCGCAGATCTCTCCGCTGATTTCGGCTTTCCGCAAGTCCTAGTTTTCTAGCGAGATCGGTCGCTTTTCGGCGAGGATCGCGAGCGCCGATT
>JAKEFM010000013.1 GCA_022616055.1 Planctomycetota bacterium | reverse complement strand
GAAGTTCGGCCTCCGCGACGCCGGGCACCTCCTCGCGGCCCTCACCTACTTCGACGACGCCGAGCGTGACCCCGCGCCCCTCCTCGATTCGCGACTCGCCTGGACGGAGGTGAAAGCGAGGCTCCGCGAGTGGGTGAAGGCCTTCGCGGCAAGGCCGGCCGGCCCCGGTTCCGGCGCGTGAGCCGCCAGCCGCGAAAGGCGCCCGACTCGACGGGGATCCACTCGAAGTGCTCCCGGAGGGCGTCGAGGTGGGCGCGGGCGAGGGGGTTCCCGCCGTAGGTCTCCTCGACGCGCGAGTCGACCCAGGTGGGTCGGCCCCGCGCGAGCTGCGCGTCGACCTGCGCGAGGATCTCGCGCCGCATCGCCTCCGGATCGGGGGCGAGGAGGAGGCCGCCCATCTCGACGACGTCGAGGTTCGAGGCGCGGCGCAGGAGGATCGGTTCCCCGTACCCCGCCGTGAGGATCAGCCCCTCGTCCCGGGTGGCGCCGCGCACCCCCTCGATCCAGCGCGCCTCGGGGTCGTCGCGGTTGCGCTCGCGCAGGAGCGCGAGCGAGCGCGCGCCCTGCGCGAGGGGGACCGCGGCAAGGGCGAGGAGGAGGGCGCGGCCGCGGGGGAGGAAGCGGGGGCTCGCCCACCCTCCGGCCGCGGCCGCGGCGAGCGCGGGGACGATCCAGAGGGGGACGGCCCGCGCCGTGGCCGCGCCGATCCCGGCGATTCCGAGGAGGAGGCCGAGCAGGGCCGCGCGCATTCCGGGCGATTCCGGGTCCTCCTCCGGCCGTCCCGCGAGGAAGGGAAGGAGCACGGCGGGGAGGACCTGGAGGAAGTGCGCCCCGCGGTCGGGGTAGCCCCAGAAAGGCATCACGAGGAGGTAGGGGAGGAGGAAGGCGAGGACGACGAGGCCGAGACGCCGATCGACTCGCCAGGCGCGACCGAGGCCGAACAGGCCGATCGGTGCGAGGAGGAAGGCGGGGAAGACCGCTTCCTCGGCGAGGTACCGGCCGATCCGGTCCGGGGAGAGCTCGTGGAGGAGCCTCTCCCGCATCGTGAATCCTCCCGGGCCGAGGACCGTCTCCAGGCGAAGGGGGCTCCCCCCCCACTTCCAGGCGAGGCCGAGGAGGAGGAGGGCGGAAGCGGCGCAGGGAAGGGCGAAGGCGAGGACGTGGGCCCGAGTAGGGCGAAGGCCGCCGCGGGCGGCGAGGCCGAGCGCCAGGGCGACGAGTCCGGGGCCGAGGAGCACCCCCGTCGTGTGGGAGGCGATCGCGAGGATCCAGGCGAAGCCGAGGGCGAGGGCGCGGGTCGGCGAAGGGGAGAGACCGTAAGCGACGGCGGAGAGGAGGGAGAGGCACGCGCTCGCGAAGTGGAGCGCCTGGTTCTCGGCGACCGTCGCGAAGAAGAGGGCGGCCGGGGAGAGGCCGACCGACGCCGCGAAGGCGAGGGATCGGGCGGAAGAGTCCCCCATCCGCCTCGCGGCGAGGAAGAGGAGGCCGACCGCCGCCCCGCCGGGAAGGATCGATCCGAGGCGGAGGGCGGCCTCCGCGTCGGGCGCCCCGAGGGCGCGGGCGAGGGCGTGGAGGACCTGGAGGAAGGGGAGCGTCAGGAGGTGGACGTAGCGCCACTCCCCCGCCTCGACCCGCTCGAGGAAGAAGGGGCCGTCCATGTACCAGCGGCGCTGGAAGAGCGCGGCGCAGAGGGCCGAGGCCCCGGCGGCGAGGAGGAGCGCGAGCGCGCGGTCGCGCGCCGCGGGGGATCGCGGCACGAAGGGAGGGTCGGGAGGGCGGGGGCGATCCTAGCGGGAGGGAGGGGGGGCTACGAGCGCGCCGAGAGCGCGGCGACCCCCTCCTCCTCCGTCGCGTAGATCCGGAGGTGGCGCTTGAGGCGCATCACCTCGAGGACGCGGTCGATGAAGGTGGAGACCCGGCAGATGCCGAGGGAGACGCCGAGGGAGGAGGCGTGATTGCAGGCGGCGATGACGACCCCGACCCCGCAGGAGTCGACGACGCCGACCTCGCCGAGGTCGAGGAGGACGGCGCTCGCGCCGGCGCGGGCCCGCTCGTCGATCGTGCGCTTCAGGTCGTCCCGGAGGGTCTCCGAGACGTGGAAGTTGAGATTCCGGTCGAGGAACCGGACGACCGCGATCTTCCCCCCCTCCCGGAGATCCACCGTGAAGCCCTTCGTCGACTTGCTGACGATCTCCATGAGTGCGGGTTTCCCGGTCCGGTCCGAGGCGGTCGGCGGCCCCCTTTTCGGCGCACCGGGGGCGCGAAGTTGAGAGGGAAACCGTCCGGCGGCGGGAATGGAAGAGCGCGGCGCAAGGGCCGCGGTCCCCCCGGCCCTACTCCGCGGCCGTCCCCGCGTAGCGGACCGCGACGTTCTGCCGCCCCATCTCGGCGAGGCGGGCGGCGGCCTTGCGCAGGCCGAGGTCGTGCGCCTTCGACACGACGCTCTTCACGCTGCGGCGCAGGCGCCGGGCGATCTCGAGGTTCGGGAGGACCGGGTAGAGGCGCCGGAGGGCCTCCTCGGAGCCCGCCTCCCACCGCGGCATGCGGGTGGCGCCCCGCCCCTTCCGCATCCGCAGGAACGCCTTGTCCTTCGAGAGGCACAGCCGTCGCGCGAGCGTGCGGACCGCGGGGAGCGCCCGGCCGAAGATCCGGGCGAGGTCGGTGTCCTCCCGCGTCCCGTAGAGGCGCTTGAACTCGTTCACCTCCTCCCGGCTCCACTCCCCCGTGCGCGGGGGCCGGCGCCCGAGGTCGGCGATGCGGCGGCGGACCTCATCGGGGGTGCGGCGCAGGATCCTCGCGATCGTCTCGGGCGAGGCGGCCCCGACGTAGCGCCGCAGGGCCTGCAGCTCCCCCGCCGTCCACGGGCCGGTCTTCCGGGGACCGCGGAAGAGCCGCTCGGCCATCGTCCGCACCGACTCGATGGGGCGGCCGATCTCGCGGGCGATCCAGGTCTCGTCCTTGAGACCGTAGAGCGCCTTCAGTCGATTCCGTTCCTCGATGTTCCAGCGCCCGCGGCGCCGGACCATGCGTCCCGGAAAGAGCGTTCCCCTCATGTCGCTGCCTCTGGATCGAGACCCGCCCGGCCGGCCCCGCGGAGCGGGGCCGTCTCTCGTGCCCAGACTTCACGTTCCTTGGCGACGAGGAACGCCCGGACCTCCGCGGCGGTCGGGAGGCGGAGCGCCTCGTCGCGCATCCGTTCCGCCTCCTCCGAGCGGACCCCGCGGAGCACCGTCTTCACCTCGGCCACGAAGACGGGGGACATCGAGAACGACCGGATCCCCATCCCGAGGAGGGGGAGGACGGCGACCGGGTCCCCCGCCATCTCCCCGCACACGGAGATCGGGCGCCCAGCGGCGAGCGCCGCCTTCGCGGCCCCGTCGAGGAGCGCGAGGACCCCCGGGTCGAAGGGCTCGTAGAGGGAGGCGACCCAGGCGTTGTCGCGGTCCACGGCGAGCGCGTACTGGACGAGGTCGTTCGTCCCGAGACTGACGAAGTCCACCTCGGCGACGAGATGCGGGAGCGCCAGCGCCGTCGCGGGAACCTCGACCATCACGCCGAGGGGGACCTCCGGCGCGAAGGGGACCCCCCGCCGGGCGAGGTCCCCCTTCACCTCGGCGAGGAGGCGGCGCGCGAGCCGGACCTCCTCGAGGTTCGTCACCATCGGGAGGAGGATCCGGGAGGGCCCGTGCACGCTCGCGCGGAGGATCGCGCGCAGCTGCACGAGGAAGAGGTCGCGCCACTGCAGCGAGATGCGCAGCCCCCTCCAGCCGAGGACCGGGTTGCGCTCCGCCGGCGTCGTGAAGTACGGGAGGGGCTTGTCCCCCCCGATGTCGAGCGTGCGGAAGACGATCGGCTTCCCCTCCATCGCCGCGAGCGCCCGGCGGTAGATCCCGAACTGCTCCTCCTCGGAGGGGAACTCCCGCCGCTCCATGTAGACGAACTCCGTGCGGAAGAGCCCGACCCCGTCGACGGTCGAGCGGTCGAACTCCTCGATGTCGCGGAGCCCCTCGACGTTCGCGCCGATCTCGACCCGCTCCCCGTCGGCCGTGACCCCGCCCTCGCGCGCGAGGCCGCGCAGCCTCTCCCGCAGCGCGACGCGGTCGGCCCGGCGCCGCTCGCTCGCGGCCAGCTCCTCCGGGGAGGGCTCCACGAGCACGGATCCCTCGTCCCCGTTGACGACGACCGTCGCGCCGCCCCGCAGGCGCCGGTCGGAGATCCCGGCGACCGCGGGGATGCCCAGGGAGCGCGCGAGCACCGCCCCGTGGGAGAACCGCCCCCCCCGGGCCGTCACGAGGGCGAGGGCCCTCCCCTCCTCGACGAACGCGGCGAGCGAGGGGGTGAGGTCCTCCGCGAAGAGGACGACCCGGTCCCCCCCCTCGAGGAGCCTCTCCCTCTCCCCGCGGCGCAGCGCCGCGACGACCATCAGCCAGGGGTCCCGGAAGTCGGCGAGCCGCTCCCGGGAGAGGGGGTCGCTCACCTCGGCGAGCACGCGGCCGTACCGCTCGAGGAACGCGTGGATCGCGGCCTCGGCGTTCAGCCGGCGGCCGCGCACCTCCCGCTCGATCTCCTCCCGCGCGGAAGGGTCGTGGAGGACGGCCCGCTGGGCGCGGAAGATCTGCCCCTCGCGATCCGCGCCGCGCGCGGCGAGGGCGCCCCGGAGCCGGTCCAGCTCCGCCTCGGCGAGCTCCACGGCGGCGCGCAGTCTCGCCACCTCGACCTCCTCCTCCCCCGAGGCCAGGACGCGAGCGGGTCCGCCCGCCGAGTCGCCTCCGTCGAGCGGGAAGAGGGATCCGATGGCGATCCCGGGAGAAACCGGGATCCCCTTCAAGAGGCGACCGGCCATGGGCGACCGAGGACGGGCTCCGCAAGCGGAGGGCTTATGGACTGATTACGAACGCTTAGCGCCGCGACGACTCTCGCCCCAGGGGGCGCCGCGGCGGACTGCGCCGCAAGATAGCCGCGGGGGGCCCTCGCCGCAATGAACCTCCGTTAAGGAAGGCCGAGGCTTTCGAAAAGCGTCTTCTCAGGCCCCCGGGAGGCCGCGAGGTGATCCATCGCAACCGGGTCAGCCGCCGGCGCTTGCGCGAAGAGGTTCGCGGCGAGAGGGGCGGGACTCCCCGGGAGCGGGGGGACGCGGGATTCGCACCCCACTCCGGGGACTTCGACCGGACCCCGGCGGACCGGGTCGAGAGGCATGCGCGGCGGACGGGACGGACCTCGGCCGGGGCGCGCCCGCATGGTGGGGCGTTCAACCCGCCGCCCGGGCGGGTCCGATAAGCGAACCCCGCAGGTTCCCCCCCGTGACCCAAGCCACGGAATCCCTGGAATCCGAAGCGACCTCCGAGGAGACCGTCGTCGAGGACATCGGCGAGGTGGAGAGCGTCCGCCCGCGCGCCCTCCGAAGCCGTCGCCTCCCCTACACCTTCCTCGGCTTCGGGCTCCTCCTGCTCGGGGCGGCGCTCGTGCTCACCTTCCTCCCGAAGGAGCCGACCCTCGCCGACCGGCTGGCGCGGGCCGGAGTGGGCCCCTCGACCCTCCTCCTCTTCGGCGCGGGGCTCATCGCGCTCGCCTTCCTCGTCCTCGATTCCCGCCGCGCCGAGGACCGCCTCGGCGAGGACGTGGAGTCGGCGGCGGTGAACCTCGCGCCGGCCGCCGGCGCGCCGCCCGAGGTCGTCGAGCGGCTCGAGTCGATCGCGCGCGCCGTCCAGTCCCTCCGTCCCTCGCAGGAGGTCGTCGAGCGGCTCGAGGCCCTGGGCCGGGGGATCGAGTCCCTCCGCTCCTCCCTCGCCCAGGTCGACATCGTCGCGCGGAAGGTGACGGACGGCGTCGAGGCGACCTACCGGTCCGCGGAGTCCCTGAAGGAGCGGCTCGGCCGCCTGAAGACGGAGGCCGGGTTCGTCGGGCCCGACGACCTGGCGAAGGTCCGCGCCGCCATCGAGCAGGCGCTCGGCGGCGTGCGCACCCAGGTCGAGGGCCTCGCGAAGAACTCGGGCAAGTCGGAGGAACTCCCCCGCCTGCGCGAGAGGATCGAGGCGCTCTCGCGCGCGGTGGTCGAGGAGCGAGACGCCTCCCGCGCCGTCGCGGGCGAGATGGAGCGCCTCGTCACCCTCGTCGCCGAGCAGATGGGGGCGATCTCCGAGAGCGTCGCCGCGATCGCGCGGACGTCGGGCGACACGCGGGAGCTGAAGGCGGGGATCGACCGGATCCTCTCCGCGGTGCGCGATCTCCCTCCGACGGCAGCCCCCCAGGCTCCGATGCCTCCGGCGCAGACGTTCCCCCCCGCCGCGCCTCCCTTCGGCCGGGATCCGGTCCCCTCCTGGGAAGGGCGGAAGAACGAGGCCTACTACCCGCCCCCCGCTCCCGCCGCCCCCGACCACGGGAGGGCCCCCGCCGCTCCGGTCCCGCCGCCCGCCCCCGCCACCGGCGGGCACGGGATCCTCGACGCGATCCACCGCCTCAAGTCGATCCGCAAGCCCCCTCCGGGCTAGCCGCGGGCGCCGGCGCGCCGCCACCCCTCGATCCGCCCCTCGACCGAGCCGACGAGGTCGCGCACCGGGATGCGCTCCTGCGCCATCGAGTCGCGCTCCCGCAGGGTGACGGTGTCCTCCTTCATCGTCTCCCCGTCCACCGTGACGCAGTAGGGAGTCCCGACCTCGTCCTGCCGGCGGTAGCGCCGGCCGATCGCCGCCGACTCGTCGTAGAAGGTCGTGAAGCGCCGCCGCAGCTCCCGCTCGATCTCGCGGGCCTTCTCCGGCATCCCCTCCTTCTTCACGAGGGGGAGGATCGCGACCGTGATCGGGGCGAGCCGCGGGTGGAACCGCAGGACGACGCGCGTCTCCCCCTGGGCGACGTCCTCGTCGTAGGCGTCGACGAGGAAGGTGAGGGCCGCGCGGTCGACCCCGGCGGCGGGCTCGATCACGAAGGGGGTGTAGTGGGTCTTCGTCTCCTCGACGAACACCTTCAGGTTCTCCCCGCTCGCCTCGCTGTGCCGCTCGAGATCGAAGGAGCCGCGGTCCGCGATCCCCTCCAGCTCGGACCACCCGAAGGGGAACTCGTACTCGACGTCCGTGCAGGCGCGCGCGTAGTGGGCGAGCTCGTCCTTCCGGTGGTCGCGCATCCGGAGCCTCTCCGGCCGCACCCCGAGGCGCGCGTACCAGTCGAAACGCTCCTTCCTCCAGTACTCGAACCAGCGCGTCGCCTGCTCCGGCGGCGTGAAGTACTCCATCTCCATCTGCTCGAACTCGCGCGTCCGGAAGACGAAGTTGCCGGGCGTGATCTCGTTGCGGAACGACTTCCCGATCTGCGCGATCCCGAAGGGGGGGCGCTTCCGCGAGCTCGCCAGGACGTTGAGGAAGTTGACGAAGATCCCCTGCGCCGTCTCGGGCCGCAGGTAGACGACGGAGGCGTCGTCCTCGACGGCGCCGAGGAAGGTCTTGAACATCAGGTTGAACTTCCTCGGCTCGGTGAGCTCCCCGCCGCAGTCGGGGCAGCGGCTCCCCTCGACGTGGTCCGCCCGGAAGCGGTGCTTGCACGCCCTGCAGTCGACCATCGGGTCGGTGAACCCCTCGATGTGGCCGGAGGCCTTCCAGACGAGCGGGCTCTGGAGGATCGCCGAGTCGAGGCCGACGACGTCGTCGCGGTCGTGGACCATCGAGCGCCACCACGCCTCCTTCACGCGGCGCTTGAGCTCGACGCCGAGGGGCCCGTAGTCCCAGCAGGAGTTGAGGCCGCCGTAGATCTCGCTCGCGGGGTAGACGTACCCCCGGCGCTTGCAGAGCGAGACGACCTTGTCCATCAGGGAGGCGGCTTCCGGCATGGCTCGAACGGAGGGGGGCGGACTCTATACTCCTTCCCCCCCGATCCGGAATTCCGGAATCCGGAACCCCGCCCCTCCGTGGACCGTTCCCTCCAGGCGATCGCGGCGCGAGCGGAGGAGGGCCTCCCCCTCTCTCCCGAGGAGGCGCTCCTCCTCTACCGGCGCGCCGATCTCGCGAGCCTCGGCGCCCTCGCCGACGGGGTGCGGTCCCGGCTCCATCCCGCCCCGGTCGTCACCTACATCCTCGACCGGAACGTCAACCCGACGAACGTCTGCGTGACCGACTGCTCCTTCTGCGCCTTCTACCGCAGGTCCGGGGACGGCGAGGCCTACGTCCTGCCCCGCGAGGTCCTCTACGGCAAGGTGGAGGAGCTCCGCGCCCTCGGGGGGAACCTCGTCCTGATGCAGGGGGGACATCACCCACACCTGAGGACCGACTGGTACGCGGAACTCTTCCGCGACCTGAAGTCGAGGTTTCCGGGGCTCCACATCCACGGCCTCTCCCCTCCCGAGATCCACCACCTCTCGCGCCTCGACAAGTCGAGCGTGCGCTCCGTGATCGAGCGCCTGAAGCCGGCCGGCCTCGACTCGATCCCGGGCGGAGGCGCCGAGATCCTCGTCGACCGGGTCCGCCGGGAGATCTCGCCCAAGAAGTGCTCCTCCGCCGAGTGGCTCGAGGTGATGCGGGAGGCCCATTCCCTCGGCCTGCGCACGACCGCGACGATGATGTACGGGACGGTCGAGACGGACGAGGAGCGGATCCTCCATCTCTCCCTCCTGCGGGACCTGCAGGCGGAGACCGGGGGCTTCACGATGTTCGCCGCCTGGAACTTCCAGCCCCACGGCACCCCCCTCGGGGAGAGGCTCGGGAACCGGAAGACGACCCCCGCCGAGTACTTCCGCCTCATCGCGACGGCGCGGGTCTTCCTCCACAACTTCGAGAACCTCCAGGCCTCCTACGTCACGCAGGGGATCAAGGCCGCGCAGCTCTCCTTGCGCTACGGCGTCAACGACTTCGGCGGGACGATGATGGAGGAGAACGTCGTCTCCGCCGCCGGGTGCCTCCACCTCACCGAGATCCAGGAGATCGAGCGCGCGATCGAGGCGGCGGCGTTCGTCCCGCGACGGCGCGACTTCTTCTACCGGATCGTGGACGACCGACCCCTCCCCGCCCCCGCCGGAGCCGCCGCGTGAGCGCGAGCGCGACCGAGGCGGCGCTCGCGACCCGCGCACGCCTCCCCCGCTTCGAGGCGCCCGACCCCGGGCTCGCCCGCCGCCTCGCGGGGCGGGCCGGGATCGGCGAGATCGCCGAGCGTGTCGTGCGCGGGGAGCGCCTCTCCTTCGGCGAGGGGGTCACCCTCTACCGGGCCGACCTCCTCGCGGTCGGCGCGCTCGCGAACCTCGCCCGCGAGCGCCTGTGGGGGAACGCCGCGTTCTTCAACGTCAACCAGCACGTCAACTACACGAACGTCTGCAACAAGCTCTGCCGGTTCTGCGCCTTCCAGCGGCTCCCGAACGAGGCGGGCGCCTACGTCTTCTCCCCGGAGGAAGCCGCGGAGAAGATCCGGGAGCACCTCGACGAGCCGGTGACCGAGGTCCACATGGTCGCCGGGATCGACCCGCGCCTCCCCTACGCCTACTACCTCGACCTCCTCCGCGCGGTGAAGGCGGCGCGCCCCTCGATCCACATCAAGGCCTTCACGATGGTCGAGATCGAGCAGATCCAGAAGGTGGCGAGGAAGCCCCTCCCCGAGGTCTTCGCGGACCTGAAGGCGGCCGGCCTCGGCTCCCTCCCCGGCGGCGGCGCCGAGATCTTCGCCGAGCGCGTCCACCGGGAGATGTTCCGACTCAAGATCGGCGCCGACCGGTGGCTCGAGATCGCCCGCGAGGCCCACCGCGCGGGGCTGCGCAGCAACTGCACGATGCTCTACGGCCACATCGAGACGGTCGAGGAGCGGGTCGACCACCTCCTGCGCCTGCGGGCGCTCCAGGACGAGACGGGGGGGTTCCAGACCTTCATCCCCCTCGCCTTCCACCCCGAGAACACGGAGATGGCCGACGTGAAGGCGCCGACCGGGGTCGACGACCTCCGCGCCCTCGCCGTCTCGCGCCTCCTCCTCGACAACGTCCCCCACGTCAAGGCCTACTGGATCATGCTCGGGATCCCGGTCGCCCAGATGGGGCTCTCCTTCGGGGCCGACGACATCGACGGCACCGTCGTCGAGGAGAAGATCTACCACGAGGCGGGCGCGACGACGCCGCAGCGTCTCACGCGCGAGGAGCTCCTCCGTCTGTGCCGCGACGCGGGACGGATCCCGGTCGAGCGCGACACGCTCTACGACGTCGTCCGGATCGACGCGTGAGCCCGATCCTGCGGGTCGGGGCGCCCCCCTACCTCGTCGCGCGCCCGCTGATCGACGGCCTCGACGAGGAGCCGGGCGTCCGGCTCGTCCTCGACGTCCCCTCCCGGCTCGTGCGGGGGCTCCGGGACGGTTCGCTCGACGTCGCCCTCGCCTCCTCCGTCGAACTCTTCCGGCGGCCGGGGACCACGTACATTCCCAGGCTCTGCATCGGGGCGGACGGCGAGGTCGGGAGCGTGATCCTCCACGCGCGTCGATCCTGGGGGGAGATCCGGTCGGTCGCGCTCGACACCTCCAGTCGTTCCGCCGCCGCGCTGGTCCGGATCCTCCTCGACGAGTGGAACCCCCATCCCGTCGAGGAGCGCGACCTTCCCGGCGGCGTCGACGGTGCCGCGCTCGGGGTCGACGCGTTCCTGCGCATCGGGGACGCCGCCCTCTTCGGCCCGACGCCCGAGGGGTTCGAGGCGATCGACCTCGCCGGCGCCTGGAAGGACCTCACGGGCCTCCCCTTCGTCTTCGCGCTCTGGATCGTGCGCCCGGGCGCGTCCCCCGACCTCCTCGCGCCGCCGCTCCACCGGGCCGCCGAGCGCGGGCTCGCGCGCCGCGCCCGCCTCGCGGACGAGGCGGCCCGCGAACGGGGAGCCGATCCCGCGATTCTCCGCCGCTATCTCCTCGAGGTCTGCCGCTACGACCTCGACGCGCCGGGGATGCTCGAAGGGCTGTCCGCGTTCCGCGACCGGGAAGTCGCCAGGGGAGCGCCCATCCCCCCCGCGGAACCGGCGGCTCAGCCGCCCGCCGGCCGGGGGAGGAGCGTGACGAAGTAGTTCGCCACCCGCGTCGCGTCGACGCGCATCTTCGCGACGACCTCGCTTCCCCATCCGCTGATCGCGCCCCCCCACCCCCGATAGGAGAGGAGGAGCTCTCCCGTGTCGGCGTCGTGGAGGGCCGGCGTCATGGCGAGGCCGCTCCGCCCCGCGCCGAAGCCGACCGTCATCCGCAGGGCCGTGCTCCCGAAGTTCACGTCGATCGCGCACCGGCAGACGAGGGTCCTTCCCGTGACCTGCTCGACGCCCCTCCGCGTCACGTTCTCGAACCTCCGGGCCTGCTGGAGAGAGGCGAGGAGCGAGGCCTCCGCGATCGCCTGGATCTCGTCCAGGATCGCGTCGACCTTCTCGTTGCGCTCGGCGCTCGTGGTCACGACGGGAGGCTCGACGAAGACGATCGAGTACCTCGACCAGTCGACCCCCTCCTTCCGGAAGGTCCGGGCATCCCCTCCGTCCCCCGTGCGGCAGGCGACGAGGAGAGCGAGGGGGAGGGACCGGAGGATCGCGCGGGACTTCGTCACGGCGTCACCGGGGGAGGCGGGGTGGCGGGAAGATAGGGAGGGGGCCTCCCCCGGTCCATCCGCCGCTCACAGCACCGGGTCGAACCATCCGAAGACGCGCTCGAGGATCCGGCTGCGCAGCGGCCTCCTCGCCCAGTCCGCGAGCCCGATCTCCCGGGCGGCGCCGAGGTCCTCGAGGAAGCGCGCCTCGAGCCCGCGCAGTCCCCCGGGCGAGAGGACCTCGAGGTCCGCCTCGAGGTTGAACCGGGCGCTCCAGGAGTCGAGGTTCGAGGAGCCGACGGCGCCCCAGGCGAGGTCGACGAGCGCGTACTTCGAGTGGAGGAAGCCGCGCCGGTACTCGAAGATCCGCACCCCCGAGCCGAGGAGCGAGCCGTAGTGCCGGCGGCCGGCGAGGCGGATCGCGAGATGGTCCGTGCGGGGACCGGGGAGGAGGAGCCGGACGTCGAGGCCGCGCCGGGCGGCGACCCGGAGGCGGTGGCGGAGGCGGAACCCGGGGATGAAGTAGGGAGTGGCCACGAGGACGCGACGCCGCGCGTCGTGGATCGCCCAGAGAAGCTGGCGGAGGAGCTCCGGGCGGCCTCGGCGGCCCGCGAGCACCCGGAGACGTTCGCCGCCGCGGGAGGGAGGTTCCTCCGCGAGCGGATCCGGGAGGGGCTCTCCCCCGCTCCGCTGCCAGTCGTAGCCGAAGAGGCGGCGGAACTGCGAGACGACCGGGCCCGCGACTCTCGCGCCGAGGTCCCACCACCCCTCCGGCGGCGGAACGACCCACGGGTCCGCGAATCCGAAGCCCCCGACGAACGCCACCTCCCCGTCGACCACGGCGACCTTGCGGTGGTTGCGCCGGAGCAGGCGGGAGAAGAGCCCGGGGAGACGGACGGGATGGTGGATCCCGACCCGCGCTCCCGCCCCCTCGACCTCCCGCAGCCGCTTCCCCGGGATCCCGTGGGCGCCGACCCCGTCCATGAGGACGCGCACCGCGAGGCCGCGCCGCGCGCACGCGGCGGCCGCCTCCAGGAAGGCGAGGCCCGTCGAGTCGGGCCACCAGAGGTACGAGCAGAGGAGGACCTCCCGCTTCGCCCCCTCGATCGCCTCGCGAAGGGCCCCGAAGAACCGCTCCCCCCCGGCGAGGAGCTCGACCGAGTTGCCGTCGCACGGCTCGAAGAGTAGCCAGCGGGCCCTCCGGAGCCGGCCTCCGCTCTTCACGGCTGATGGAGGCGGAGGTCGACGAGGAGCGGGCGATGGTCGGAGGCGATCCGGACGAGAGAGAGGCGGGAGGGATAGGCGTGTGCCCACCGGATCCCCCCGCGCACGAAGACGCGGTCGAGGGAGCCGATCGGCCCCCACGCGGGGAACGTCCGCAGGGCCCGCACTCCTGTCCCCGTCACGCAGCGGAAGCCCGCCTCCCGGAGCGCCCCCCGCGGCAGGGCGCCGGCCCAGTCGTTCGTGTCCCCCGCGATCACGACCCGGCTCCGGCCGTCGAGGGAGGCGACGGCGGGGGAACGAAGGAGGCGGCGGACCTGCCAGCGCCGCTCCACCCCCGAGAGTCCGAGGTGGAGGTTCACGACGTGGACGAGGTAGCGGTGCTCCCGCACGGGGACCAGGAGGTCCGTCAGGAGGGCGCCTCGCGCCTTCTTCATCGGGAAGGTGAGGTCGATCTGGACCTCCTGGGAGATCGGGAAGCGCGACAGCGTCGCGTTCCCCCGCCGCCCCTCCCCGAGGTGCACGGTCGGGTGGAAGGCCCGGTGGGGATAGCCGAGGAGTTCCCCGAGCATGTCCATCTGGCGGTGGCCGCGCGTGCGCGGGACGCGGTCGTCGACCTCCTGAAGGAGGAGGACGTCCGGGTCGTGGTGGAGGATGACGGCCGCGATCCTCCAGAGCTCGTAGCGGCGGTCGATCCCCCCGATGCCCTTGTGGACGTTCCAGGAGAGGAGGCGCACGGGGGGGAAGAATGGTAGCGGGCGGGGTGGGCGACTCACGCGCCGGTCGCGGCGGGGTCCGGTCGTGGGTATCGCTGCGCCTTGACCTTGGCGAGGGTCTCCCGCTCGGCGAGGAGGAACTTCCGGGCGAGGGACCCATGGAGTCCCGCCTCGGCGACCGGGCGAAAGGGGAGTCGTCCTTCCCCCCCAGCCCGTCGAGGCAGGCCGGGATATCCTCGCCCGCATCCCGGATTCGCAGGCGGAAAGATGAGAGCGCGAGGCTTGGCGTTCGGAGCCCTCCTCCTCCTCGCCGCCAGCGCTCTGGTCTGCGTCCTCACGCTCGGGTCCTCGGCGCCGGTTTTCCTCGCGCGACTCCCCGAGGAGACGAGCCCCGCCGCCGCGGACCCGGCGACCCCGCCGCTCCCACCTCGAAGGGAACCGCCCGCCAGCCGCGAGGCGGAGCCCGCGCCGTCGCGGCAAGCGGAGGCTTCGGCCCCGGTCGCTCGCCGGGCGGGAGCGGAGATCGGCCCGCCGGCTTTCCCCGGGGAGATCTCCGGCCGGGTGCTCGACACCTCGGGGAGGGCCGTGGCCGGCGCGTACGTCGCCCTCGGTCTCGAGGTCGGGGGAACCGACGAGGACGGGGTCGCCCTCGAACCCGCCTTCGAGGCCTTCGACTCGACGCGGACGGACGCGAAGGGGCAGTACTCGCTCTCGCCCAAGCGGACGGGCTCCGGCATCGTGCGCGTCGAGGCGAGGCGGTTCGAGCCCGCGAGCGAGCGCGTCGAGATCCCCGACGTGGCCACTCGGCAGAAGATCGACTTCCAGCTCATCCCCCTCCCGATCTCGGTCATCCGCGGCCGCCTCTTGTCCCCGGAAGGGGCGCCCCTGAATCCCTGGGTCGTGGAGGCGCTCTTCCCCGGGGCGGACGCGCGGGCGGCCAGGATCGGCGGACGCACCGCGTCGGCCCTCTCCTGGATCCATGCGCTCACCGACCCCTACTGCGCGTGGGCGGGCGCGAGCGGCGTGCGCGGGGAGGCGGCCGTGATCCACCCCGAGACCTCCTCCTTCGAGATCGAGGTCCCCCTCCACGCCGAGCGGATCGTGACGGCGATCTCCTCGGCTCGAATCCTCGCGAGCCAGCCCTGGCGCGACGGCGATCCGGAGGTCGTCCTCTTCGTCGACGCCTCGAGCCGGTTCCAAGGACGGTTCGAAGCGCAGGTCCTCGACGCTCGTACCGGCGCGACCCCTCCCGCGACCGTCGCCGTCGTGCGGGTCCCCGGCGTCGCGGACGAACTCGCCCGATTGACGAGGGTCTTTCCCGCGGGGCGCTTCTCCTCCACCGCTCCCGCGGGGATCTACGACCTCGAGGCGCGGGCGCCCGGATTCGCCGCGGCCGCCACACGGGTCGAGGTCCGGGACGGGGGGACGACCGACGCGAGGTTGAGCCTCGACTCCCCTTCGACTGTCCGCCTGTTCCTCGATCCCGTCGACGGCTGGCTCCCGGAACCGGGGAGCCGGCAGGTCCGCTATCGGGACAGCCGCGGCGCCGAGGTGCGCACGGGAATCGAGGCGGGTGGAGGCGAGGAACCCGCGAGCCTCCTCGTCCGCGGGCTTCCCCCCGGCGAGGGGTATCTCGTCCTGGCGGGGAATCTCCTGCGGATCGGCCTGTCCGCCGGCACCGAGGTCGAGCGTCGATTCCCGCTCCGCAAGCCCCGGCGACTCCTCGTCCGGTTCCGGCCGCGCGACGGGACCGTCGGGGGGGACGGTCTCGTCGAGTGCTCCGCGAGCCTCGCGACGGCCGCGGGTCTCCCCGTCGTCGAGGAGACGAAGCGCCTTCGCCCGCGGAGGGACGGCTCCTGCCTCCTGTGGCTCGTCGCGCCGCCGGGGGACTACGGGTTCCGGATGGAGGTGTGCGGAGGGAAGGAAATCCGGCGCCCGGTCACGGTCGTGGAGGCGGAGACGACCTGGCTCGAGGTCGAGTCGCCCTGACGGGGCCGTCGCGGCCGGACATCCAAAGGAGGCCGAGGACGCCGCCGGCGAGGGCGGAGAGGAGGAGGCCGGCCGAGAACGAGAGGGGCACGTAGAGGAACTCGACCTCGCGAGCGTCCGCGGGAAGCCGCAGTCCGCGGACCGCCCCGGCGACCGGAAGGATCTCGACCGGCTTCCCGTCGACCCTCGCCCGCCATCCCGGGAAGAAGGTGTCGGCGAGGACGAGGAGGGCCGGACGGCTCGCCTCCACCTCCAGGCGCACGCGGTCCGGACCGTCCTCGACGAAGGCGATCCTTCCGAGGTCCGGGGCCGGGGCCGGGTTGTCGAGGGGCGCATCGGGAGCGGCCAGGAACGCCCTCCCGCCGTTGCCCTCGCGCGCGAGGAAGCGGACCGGACCGCGCTCGCGAACGAGCCGCCACGATCCCGGAGGAGCGCCACCCGAGAACCCGATCAGCCCGCCGAGACCGAGGAGGGGAAGCTTGGGATGATCGAGTCCGATCGACCCCCATCGCTGGGGGGAGGCCCCGGAGCCCGAGACGATCTCGCGGAGGAGCGCGAGCGTCCGCGCGGGGTGGATCGCGTCGTAGTTCCAGACGTCGCGCAGGCCGACGAGCGTCGCCGACTCCGGAGGGAGGAGCTTCCCGTCCGTCAGGACCCGGTCGTGGCCGACCCGCTCGCGGACCTCCACGATCAGGGGGTCGCGGACCGCCTGCTCCCGGAGGCCCGCCGGACAGGTCCCGTTGAATCCGAATCCGGCCGCGGCGAGGTCTCCCGCCGCGGCCGCGAGGAGGACTCCGCCGAGGGCCCTCCCCTTCGGCCGCCCGAGCCACGCCGCCGCGAGGGCGGCGCCTCCGATCGCGAGGATCGCCGCGAAGCGACCTCCGGAGAGGAAGTGGAAGCGCTCGAGTCGGATCGGCTCGAGCGGCTGCGTCCGCCACTCCTTCCCCCCGGCGCCGAAGGCCCGGATCGCGAGCCGGTAGGTGCCCCGCGGGAGGCCCGCCGTGTTCCAGCCGAAGACGAACCACGCATAGGCCTGGCCCCCGGGGGGGGCTCCCGGCCGCTCCTCGAACCGGTCGCACGCGCGGCGGAACGACTCCCCGCGCGCGGACAGGAGCTCGAGGTCGAGGGAGGCGATCGGCTCGGGCGTGGCGACGACTCCCTGCGCGACGAGACGCCGCCCGACGGAGGCGCCCGGGGCGGGAAAGGCGAAGACCGCCTCCGCGCGTCCCGCCTGGGCGGGCCCCTCCTCGACCGAGCCTTCCCCGAACCAGGGGCCGGCGCGGTCCTCGACGAAGACGCCGAGGGCGAGGAGCGCCGCGACCACGCCGCCGCGCGCTAGCCGACCTGCGGTCTCCCGCGCCTCGGCCGCCGTCTCGAACCTCGCCCCGCGTCCCGCGACGAGCGCGGCCCAGAAGACCGCAGCGAGGCTCGCATAGTGGGTGTGCAGGAGGAGGCCCGGCCACGCACCGTGCAGCAGGAGCCGGCAGGCCGGTTCCTCGAGGAAATCGGCGAGCGCGAGGAGCCAGAGCCACGCGAACGGTTCGCGCCGCGCTCCGCGCGCGGCGTCGGCGAGGGCCCCGAGGACGAGGAGGAGCGCCGGGAGTCCCACGAACGAGGCCGTGCGGACATGCATCGGGAGGTGGAGGAACTCCTCCGTCGGGTGGGCCGGGGCCGCAGCGGGCCACAGGAGGACGAGGAGGCTCTCCCCTCCCGAGGCCCGCGTTCCGAAGTGGAACACGCAGAGGAGGGCGGCCGCGACGCAGGGGAGGACGGCGGCCCGCCGGAGGGGGGACTTCGACCGCCCTCCCGCCCGCCGCGCGAGGAGGAGGAGGAGAGCGCCGAGAGCCGTCCACGGGACGGAGGCGAGGGGCGCGTCCGCCGCGGCCGCGAGGCGGCGAGCGCCGGCCCGCTCCGGTCCGACCCCTCCGTTGGCGAGGTACTCGACGAAGGGGAGGAGGACCGGAGCGGCGAGCGAGCACCCGAGGGCGAGGGCGAGGAGGAGACGGCCGAGCGAGCGCCGCTCCAGGGATCCCGAGAGGAGGAAGACCGACGCGATCGCGACGAGGCCGACGAGCGTCGACTCGGGGTGTCCTCCGCCGATCGACAGGGCCACGGCCGCGGCGACGCCGGCGACCTCCCGGCCCCCCGGGTCCCGGCGCAGGCGCGCCGCGGCGTACGCGCCGGCGGCCACCCAGGGCGCGACGTGACCCATCGGATGATTGACGTAGAGGACGGAGAATCCGCAGAAGGCGTAGGCCGCTGCGCCGAGGAGGGCCCCGAGGCCCCCTCCTCCGAGGAGCCGGACGAGCCTCGCGACGAAGAAGAAGGACAGCGCCGCGCGGAGGACCGCGCTCAAGGTCCAGCCGTAGAGGGAGCCGGTCGCGGCGTTCACCGCCGCGACGAACCACGTCGCCGGGTCGAGGAGCCGCGCCTGGACGTTCCCCGCGAAGGGCTCGCCGAGCGCCTGGTGCGGGTTCCAGAGGGGGAGCGACCCGCGGGCGAGCCCGCGGAGGAGGAACTCGTGCCAGGCGAAGAAGTCGAAGGGCTGGTCGGAGAGGATCGGGTTCGCGGGCGGCGACGCGGCGCGGTCCCCGAGCCAGGGCTGGGCGGCGCCGTAGTGGTCGAGCGGCAGGAGGACGGAGCTCGGCGCCAGGAGCGCCGGGGCGTAGAGCGCGCAGGAGGCGGCGAGGCCGACGAGCCAGGGCCGCCGGGTGAGGGGGCCTCCCGTCATCGAGGGGCGGGATTCTAGGGAGGCGCGGGGCCCCCCGATCCCGGCGGCGGGGCCCCGGCGGACCCTCCCGGCGGGCCGGACCGCCCCTTGCAAGGAGTTTGCAAAGGAAAGATCGGCCGTGCATACTTCTGGTCTAAGGCGCGGGAGGGGTCCGCAAGGAGATTCCTCAGGGTGCCGCCGGTCCGCGTCGAAGCGCGGACACGGCGTCGGGACGGCCGGAGCTCGGGTCCGGCCGTGGTGCGTGCGAACGGTGACGCGGCGGTGGGTCGGGGCGACCGATGCGAGGCCCTCGCGGTGAGCGGCCGAAGGCTCACGGCAAGTTCCTCTACGCAGGCGAGTCCAAGCTCTACGTCCGAGGCGTGACTTACGGCACCTTCGCCCCCTCTCCGGAGGGGGCGGAGTTCCCCCCGCCACCGGTCGTCGAGCGGGACTTCGCCGCCATGGCGGAGTCCGGCGTCAACGCCGTGCGGACCTACACGGTCCCGCCGCGGTGGCTCCTCGACGCGGCGGAGCGCCACGGCCTGCGGATCCTCGTGGGGCTCGCCCTGGAGCGCTCCGTCGGCTACCTCTCCGACCGGCGCGAGGCCCCCGACTTCGAGCGGATCGCCCGCGAGGGGGTCGGGGACTGCGCGGGGCACCCCGCCGTGCTCGCGTACGCGATTGCAAACGAGATTCCGGCGTCGATCGTCCGCTGGCACGGCCAGCGGACGATCGAGCGCTTCCTCGCCCGCCTCTGCGATGCGGTCCGGCGCGCGGATCCCGAGGCCCTCGTCACCTACGCGAACTACCCCTCGACGGAGTACCTCCGCCTCGACTTCCTCGACCTCCTCTGCTTCAACGTCTTCCTCGAGTCGCGCGAGACCCTCGCCTCCTACCTCGCCCGCCTCCACAACCTCGCCGGCAACCGCCCGCTCCTCCTGGCGGAGGTCGGCCTCGACAGCCGGCGCAACGGCGAGGAGGCGCAGGCGAGGTCGATCGAGGGACAGGTGCGGACCGCGTTCGAGTCGGGCTGCGCCGGCGCCTTCGTCTACGCCTGGACCGACGAGTGGCACACCGGGGCGGGCGAGATCCGCGACTGGGACTTCGGACTGGTCCGGCGCGATCGCAGCCCGAAGCCCGCCCTCGCCGCCGTGCGCGCGGTCTTCGAGGAGGCCCCCTTCCGGATGAACGGGACCTCCCCGCGGATCTCCGTGGTCGTCTGCAGCCACAACGGGGGGCGCACGATCCGCGCGTGCCTCGAGGGGATCGGCCGGCTCGAGTACCCCGACTTCGAGGCGATCGTCGTGGACGACGGGTCGAGCGATTCGACCGCGGCGATCGCCCGGGAGTTCCCGGTCCGGCTCCTCCGCATCCCCCACGGGGGCTTGAGCAACGCCCGCAACGTCGGCCTCGCCGCGGCCACGGGCGAGATCGTCGCCTACATCGACGACGACGCTTCGCCCGACCCGCACTGGCTCGCCTACCTCGCTCACGCGTTCTCCGAGACGCCGTACGCCGCCCTCGGGGGGCCCAACATCGCCCCTCCCGGGAACGGGTTCGTGGGCCGGTGCGTGGCGAACTCGCCGGGCAACCCCGTGCACGTGCTCGTGGACGATCAGGAGGCGGAGCACGTCCCGGGCTGCAACATGGCGTTCCGTCGCTCCTCCCTCCTCGCGATCGGCGGATTCGACACCCGCTTCTGGGCCGCGGGCGACGACGTCGACGTGTGCTGGCGACTGCGGGAGGCGGGATCGAGCCTGGGCTTCAGCCCCGCCGCGATGGTCTGGCACCTGCCGCGCTCCTCGGTCCGCGCGTTCTGGAAGCAGCAGGTCGGATACGGGAGGGCCGAGGCCCTCCTCGAGGCGAAGTGGCCGCAGAAGTACAACGCCGCCGGACACGCCACCTGGGGAGGGCGGGTCTACGGCCGGCCGCTGGTGCCGCTCCTCTCCCGCCGTGCGAGGGTCTACCACGGGGTCTGGGGGACCGCCCCCTTCCAGTCGCTCTACGAGCCCGCCCCCACGCTCTTCGCGGCGCTCCCGCTGATGCCGGAGTGGTTCCTGCTGATGGGGGCCCTCGCCGCGCTCGCCCTCCTCGGAATCCTCTGGCCGCCGCTCCTCCTCGCCGCGCCCCTCGCCGGGATCGCCTTCTCCGCCTCCCTCCTGCAGGCCCTGCGCGGGGCCCGCAGGGCCCGATTCGACCGCCCCGCCCGCGGGCTCCTCGAGCGCTTGCGCCGGGTCGGTCTGACCGCCTTCCTCCACCTCCTCCAGCCGCTCGCGCGTCTGCGCGGGCGCCTCGAGGCGGGGCTCACCCCCTGGCGCCGCAAGGGACCGGCGGGGCGGGCGTTCCCGCGTCCCCGGCGCGCCGCGTACTGGTCGGAGCGCTGGCTGCCGCACGACCTCTGGGTCCGCTCGATCGAGGGCGCCCTCCTCGAGAGGGGCGCGACGGCGGTGCGCGGAGGGGACTTCGACCGCTTCGACCTCGAGGTCCGCGGCGGGATGTCCGGCTCCGTCCGCCTCCTCGTCGCCGTCGAGGAGCATGGCGCGGGCAGGCAGCTCGTCCGCGTCCGCACGAGTCCCCGATGGTCGACCTGGGGTCTCGCCCTGGCCCTCCCTCCGCTGGCCCTCGCCGCGACGGCGGCCGCGAGCCACGCCTGGACCGCGGCGTCCATCCTCGGCGCGCTCGGCCTGTTCTTCGGCCTCGGGGCGGCGCAGGAGGCGGCGTCGGCCCAGGCGGCCGCGCAGGGCGCGGTCGAGGAGGGGATCGGCCGGGTCGCCCTCTCCCTCGAGTCGATCCAGGAAGCCGGGTGAGGGGATGGGGAGGTTCCGATCCGAGGACCTGGGCCTTCTCCTCAAGATCTTCCGGCGGGCCCGCGCCTTCTGGCCCCACATCGCCGGGATCCTCCTGATCGGGCTCCTCTCGAGCCCGCTCGCGCTGCTGACGCCGGTCCCGATCAAGATCGCCGTCGACAGCGTCCTCGGGGACCACCCTCTCCCCGGGTTCCTCCAGGGCCTCGTCCCGGAGGGAGCGACGGGCCAGACCCTCCTCGCCCTCGCCGTGGGTCTCCTCCTCGCCGTGACGCTCGTCGGCCAGCTCCGCGAACTCGCGGGCTCTTTCCTCCGCTCCTACACCGGGGAGAGGCTCGTCCTCGACCTCCGCGCGGCGCTGTTCGGACACGTCCAGCGGCTGTCGTTCGCCTACTCGGACAGCCGCGGCTCGGCGGACGCGATCTACCGGATCCAGCACGACGCCCCCGCGATCGAGTCGGTCGCGATCGGGGGGGTCCTCCCCTTCGTCACGGAGGGTGCGATGGTCGTGGCGATGGTCTACGTCACGGCCCGCATCGACTGGGTCCTCGCCGCGGTGGCGCTCGCGGTCTGCCCCTGCCTGATGCTCTCCCTCGCCGTCGTGCGCAAGCGCCTGCGCCGGCGCTCGCGCCAGGTGAAGAAGCTCGAGAGCGGGGCCCTCTCGGTCGTCCAGGAGGTCCTCTCGGCGATCCGGGTCGTCAAGGCCTTCGGGCAGGAGGAGCGCGAGCGCCGCCGGTTCGTCGAGCGCTCCCGCGAGGGGATGCGGGGGCGGCTCGGCCTCGTGATCGGCGGGGGAGGGTTCGGCGTCCTCCTCGCGCTGATCACCGCCGGGGGGACGGCCGCCGTCCTCTACACCGGGGTCCGGCACGTCCAGTCCGGCCGGATCACCCTCGGGGACCTGATGCTCGTCCTCGGCTACCTCGCCCAGCTCTACTCCCCCCTCCGGACGCTCAGCGGGAAGGTGGCGCGGCTCCAGAACAACCTCGCCAGCGTCGAGCGCGCCTTCGAGCTGCTCGACGAGCCGCCCGACGTGCTCGACCGGCCGGGAGCGCGGCGGCTCCCCCGCGCCGAGGGGAGGATCGAGTTCCGGCAGGTCGGCTTCGCCTACGGGGACGACCACCCCGTCCTCGAGGACGTGTCCCTCGAGATCCCCGCGGGCACGCGCGTCGGGATCGTCGGGACGACCGGCGCGGGGAAGACGACCCTCGTCAGCCTCCTCTCCCGGTTCTACGACCCGACGGGGGGGCGCATCCTCCTCGACGGCGTCGATCTGCGCGACTACCGCCTCGCCGATCTGCGGGACCAGTTCGCCATCGTCCTCCAGGAGCCCGTCCTCTTCTCGACGAGCGTCGCCGAGAACATCGCCTACGGCCGCCCCGGGGCCCCCCGCGAGCAGATCGTCGCGGCCGCGAGGGCCGCGGGCTCCGCGGAGTTCATCGCCCGGCTGCGCCAGGGGTACGAGTCGAACGTCGGGGAGCGCGGCATGCGGCTCTCCGGAGGCGAGCGCCAGCGGATCTCCCTCGCGCGGGCGTTCCTGAAGGACGCGCCGATCCTCATCCTCGACGAGCCGACGAGCTCCGTCGACGTCGGCACGGAGGCCGCGATCCTGGCGGCGCTCGAGGTCCTCATGCGCGGGAGGACGACCTTCGTCATCTCCCACCGGGCGAGCGCTCTCGAGCTGTGCGACATCGTCGTCCGGATCGAGGAAGGGAAGCTCGTCCCCGTGTCGCGGCGAGGCAACCCCTCCCTCTCCCATGCCGGCTGAGAGGGAACCCGAGGCCCGACACCCGAATCGACCCCGTCCATGAAGAGGGCTCCGATCGCGATCCTGCAGCACGACGTTGGGGACCATCCCGCCGTGCGGGCCTGGAGGGAGCTCCGGCCCGCCCAGGTGGAGCCGGACTGCGTCCACGTCCTGCGGGAGCGGAGGAAGTCGAACCTCTACCGCCTGCCCGGCGTCGGCATCGACGGCTCCCCCGTCATCGCCAAGCGGGGACGCGCCTCCCGGGCGGCGATCGAGAGGACGGTCTACGAGGAGGCCCTCCCGCACCTTCCGGTGACCGCGCCCCGCTACTACGGGTCCGTCCCGGACGGGGACGGGGCGGAGTACCGCTGGCTCTTCCTCGAGGACGTCGGCCTCCAGAAGTACTCCCGGACCAATCCGGAGCACATGGCGCTCGCCGGCCGGTGGCTGGGTCGGATGCATGCCGCCGCGACGCGGCTGGCCCGGGCCTCGCGCCTGCCGGAGCACCTGCCGGAGGGGGGCCCGAGCCGCTTCCTCGAGCGCCTGCGCATGGGCCGCCGCGACATCCTCGCGAACCTCGACAATCCCTTCCTCACGGCCGAGGAGTTCGACGCGCTCCGGGAGATCCTCCGGCTGGGAGACCACCTGGAAGCCAACTGGAACCGGGTTGAGGCGGCCTGCGAGGGGCTGCCGCCTACGCTCGTGCACAACGACTTCCAGCCGAAGAACGCCTATGTCCGGGACGGTCCGACCGGACCCGAGCTGTTCCCCTTCGACTGGGAGACGGCCGGCTGGGGGCTGCGCGCCGCCGACCTCGCGCGCGTGGACGTCGCGGCCTACGAGGCCGCCCTCCGGGAGGGCAGCCCCGACCTCGGCACCTCCGCGGTGGCGCGGATCGCCATCGTCGGGGAGGTGTTCCGGTGCCTCGCGGCGATCAGCTACGACACCCCTCAGTTGGCGCACCTCGATCGTCGCCACCTGCTCGAGCCCATGGAGAACCTGATGGAGTTCCTCGGCTCCCTCTCGAAGTCGGTCGAGGCGTCGGGACTGGCGCGATGAAACCGGGGGACGGAGGACGCGACGGTCGCCCCCGGGAGTCCGGGCCCTCTCTCCGGAAAGCGCCCGAGGGGACGGATGCCTTCGCGCTGCCGCTCGAAGCGATCGGGGAAGAGGGCTTGCCCGAGCTCCGAGGCGTGCTCCGGGAGATCCTCGGCGAGAGTTCCCCCGCCGACTCCGAGTTCGTCCTCCACCGACTGAAGCCGCGCGTCCACCGACTCGTCGTCGAGGGGGAGGGCCGCGTGCGATCGCTGATCCTCAAGCGGATGGACGCCGCCGCGGCCCGTCGCAACGAGCTGGTAGCCCGGCGGTGGCTCCCGGCCATGGGCCTCGCCGACGGCTGCGCCCCCTTGCTCGGCGTCGCCGCGGAACGAACGGGTCGCCGCGTCTGGCATGTCTACGAGGATCTCGGCGAGGGGAGGCTCGAGCCCGGGGACCGGGACCCCCGCCGCCTCGAGGCCATCGTCGAGCTGATCGCACGCCTCCACGTCCGCTCGGCCGAGCATCCCCTCCTCGCGGAGTGCCGCCTCCACGGAGGGGACCTCGGAATCCACTCCTTCACCTCGAACCTCCGCGACGCCCTCCGGGCGCTCGAGGCCCTCCGGCCCCCCTGGGTCGAGATGTCGCCGGATGAGCGGGACCTCCGCGACCGGCTGCTCGGGCGGCTGCGCGCGCTCTCCGACGAGCTGCCCGAGCGCGTCCAGGTCATGGTGGAGGCCGGGGGACCGGAGATGCTCCTCCACGGAGACCTCTGGACGATCAACACCTTCACCCTCCCGAGCCCCGAGGGGCTGCGGGCGTGCCTGATCGACTGGGACCACGCCGGAGTCGGGCGCTTCGGCTACGATCTCTCGACGTTTCTCTACCGGTTCCCCGCCGACGCGAGACCGGGGCTCCTCGATCTCTACCGCAGGGCCGTGGAGAAGGCCGGAGGGCGCCTCCCCGACGTCCGGGCCCTCAACCTCCTCTTCGACACCGCGGAGAGGGCGAGGTACGCCAATCGCGCGATCTGGCCCGCCCTCGCCCTCCTGCACGGGGACGGCGCCCGCTGGGGGTTCGGGGAGCTGGCGGAGGTGGACGGGTGGTTCGAGGCTCTAAAGCCCGCCCTTCCCGAGTGAGCCGCACGGGACTGTTGCGTTGAAGTACCTGATCGTCAACGGGGACGACTTCGGCGCGAGCCCCGGAGTCAACCGCGGGATCCTCGAGGCGAACCGCTGCGGGATCCTGACCAGCACGAGCGTGATGGTCGACACCCCTTGGAGCGGGCGGGCCGCCGCGCTCGATCGGATCGCGCCGGACCTCAGCGTCGGCCTCCACGTGCAGATCGACGGCGAGGGGAAGGGCCCGACCCCCGCCGCCGGGGACTGCCTCGCCGAGGTCCTCCGCCAGCTGCGCCGCTTCGAGGAGCTGGTCGGCCACCCCCCGACGCACCTCGACTCGCACCACAACGTCCACCGCGATCCGCGATTCCTCCCCTCCTTCCTCGAGGCGGCCGCCCGCTGCGGCCGCCCCCTGCGCTGGCGGTCGCAGGCCCGGTGCGTGTCGAGCTTCTACGGTCGCTGGGGCGGCGAGTCCCATCCGGAGCAGATCGGCGTCGAGGGCCTGCTCCGGCTACTCGATGCGGAGGCCCGCGAGGGCGTGACCGAGCTGTGCTGCCATCCGGGGTACGCCGGCCCAGACCTGAAGTCGAGCTACTCCTCCGAGCGCGAGATCGAGCTCCGCACCCTCTGCGATCCCGCCGTCCGACAGGCCCTCGCGGAGCGGGGGATCCAGCTCCTCGGCTTCCGCGACCTCCCGTCGGAATCCCGATGACGACCGTCGTCCTCTCCGCGCACAACGTCGCGGGGTTCCCCGAGGGGGGCGGGCACTTCTGGGTCTACCTCCAGTACCTGCTCGGCCTGCGCCAGGCCGGCTGCGACGTCTACTGGCTCGAGCATCTCAAGCACAAGCGCGACCGCTCGAAGGACCCGGTCATCCTCTCGACCTTCCTCGAGCGCGCGCAGCGCTTCGGCTTCGAGGGGAAGTTCATCCTCTACTGCGGCGGAGAGGAGGAGGGAGGGGGCGGAGGCCCGCTCGAGTTCCTCCATCCGACGGCCCCGGAGGCGGAGGAGGTCTTCCGCCGGGCGGATCTCCTCCTGAACTTCCACTACGCGATCGACCCCGCCCTCTTCGCCCGCTTCCGGCGCACCGCCCTGGTCGACATCGACCCGGGCCTGCTCCAGCTCTGGATCAGCACCGGGCAACTCCGGGTCCCCCGGCACGACCTCGCCTTCACCATCGGCGAGACCGTGGGCACCCCGACCGCGACCTTCCCGGACTGCGGCCTCGATTGGATCCACATCCGCCCTCCGGTCTGCCTCGACTGGTGGCCCTACGTCCACGACCCCGGCGCCCCGAGGTTCACGACGGTGGCCGGCTGGTGGTCGGGCAAGTGGGTGAGGGAGAAGGCGAACGGGAAGGAGGTCCTCTGGGAGAACACCAAGAGGGTCGCGTTCCTCGACTTCGCGGATCTCCCGCGCCGGACCTCCCAGCCCCTCGAGCTCGCCGTCTACCTCGCCGACGGCGATGGCGAGGAGCGGAGGTCCTACGAGGGGCGGGGCTGGCACATCCGCCACTCCCGCGAGGTCGCCCGGACCCCCGACATGTACCGGACCTACATCCAGGGCTCCCGCGGGGAGTTCTCCTGCGCCAAGCCCTCGACGATCCGGTCCCAGAACGCCTGGGTCAGCGACCGCACGGTCTGCTACCTCGCGAGCGGGAAGCCCGCCGTCGTCCAGCACACCGGGCGAAGCACGTTCCTCCCGAACGGGGAGGGGATGTTCCGCTTCTCCACGATCGAGGAGGCAGCCTCGGCCCTCGAGTCGGTCAACGCCGACTACGAGCGCCACTGCCGCGCCGCGCGCGCGCTCGCGGAGACCTACTTCGACGCCCGGAAGATCGTGGGGACGATCCTCGGCGCCGGCCTCGCCTGATCCTCCCCCTCGCCGGGGCGCGGAAGGACCCCGCGGCAGAAGCGTCCGGACGACGGAGTCAGAGAACCCCGAGCTGGAGTCCGGCGGTTAGCGCGCCCGGGAGGAGGGCCGGACCGGGGTCGACCACGAACCACTGGTAGTACACCGTCGCCCCCGACAGCGCCGGATCGGCGGGCGTCGGATGGGGGAAGACGGCCCGCCCCGCTCCGTTCGTCGTCGTCACGAGGAGCACATCGGCCGACACCCGCAGCGAGCAGCCCGGGAGCCCGAGGATCCCGAGGTCGGCAGGGAGGGGGATCCCCAGCCAGGACGTGGCGTTGAACCCCACGATCAAAGCGGCGACCGTCCCGCCGAGCGCGCTCGACAGGTGGACCGCGATGGCCGGTTTGCCCGCGCTGCTTGGCGTCCCCCCCGAGATCGAGATCCGCGGGACCAAGCCCCCCGTCCCGGGGCAGCCCGTCCCCAGGACCGTCCCCGTCGGCGGGATTCCGACGAAGGAGAGGACGCGGACCTGACCGGCGTTGGTCACCCCGCCCGGGTCGGCGCCGAACGCGCCGACGATGAAATCGGGCACCCCGTCCCCGTTCGGGTCCCCGGCCGGCCCGACGGCGATTCCGAACCCGTCGCCCGCAGCGACCCCGCTCGTCGTCAGGATCAAGGAACCCGTCGCGCCGGAGAACGCCCTCGCGTAGCCCGGCAGCGACGCTCCCTGGCGTGCCCCGACGAGGATGTCGGGGATCCCGTCGCCATCGAGGTCCCCAGGACCGGCGACCGAGCCGCCGAACGCGTCGCCGGTCGCGGATCCGGAGAAGGTGAAGAGGAGCGCGGCCGTCGCCCCGGAGTAGACGCGGGCGATCCCCGGTCCGCCGGGGCTGCCGAACAGGGGGACGTCGGTTTGGCCCACGATCAGGTCGCCAACGCCGTCGCCGTTCACGTCTCCCGCGGCCGCGAGCGCGGCCCCGAAGTCCGCCGTGCTCGGGGACGAGGGCAGGGGGATCGTCAGGAGGACTCCCCCGTCCGTCCCCGAGCGCAGGGTGACGGGACCTGCGGCGAGAGAGGGGAATCCCGGGGATCCGGGCTGTCCGACCGCGAAGTCGGGGACGCCATCTGCGTTGAAGTCTCCGACCCCCGTGGCGAGCGCCTGCGACGAGAGCCCCGACAGCGAAACGAGGATCGAGCCGTTCGCACCGGAGAAGAGGCGCACGAGACCGCTGCCGGCCGCGAGCACGTCCGGAACCCCGTCCAGGTTCACATCCCCCGGCCCGGCGACCGACCTGCCGAGCTGCTGGCCCCCCCTGCCGGCGAACGTGAAGAGGATCGCGGCGGTCGACCCCGAATAGACGAACGCCTCCCCGTTCACCAGGGAGACGCTGTTGGACATCGGGGCCCCGACCACGAATTCCGAGCGGCCGTCCCCGTCGAGGTCGCCCACTCCCGCGACCGAGGTCCCGTACCCACCGACGACGGGCGAAGGGGGGCCGAGGGAATGAACGAGCGCGCCCGACGCGCCCGAGTGAACCCTCGCGATCTGGCTCCCGCCCAGGACGTAGTCGGGGACGCCATCTCCGTCGACATCCCCCGCGTTCGCGACGGACCTGCCCACCTGGCCCGGAGCAACGCCGTCGAAGGTCAAGACGGGATAGGTCTGGCCCGCTGCGAGGTCGGGCAGGAGGAGAGGGGTCGAGAGGAGAAGCGCTCCAACCCGGCACGAGAAGGGTCCGATCATCGTTGCACCTTGGGCCCGCCGAGGCGGCCCTCGAAGGATCGCTCGCGACCCTGCCCCGGGCAATAGCTCCCACCGCGGGCGGGCCGCACGCGGGGCACGGGCATCGGTTCCGCAAGAGGGGGTTGCCGCGGGGCGCCGGGATTTGCGCGGGCCCGGCTCGGGCCCCTCCGGACCGCGCCGGGCCTCCGACCTCGGCTGGACTCGATCGGTCCATCCACCGGAGCACCGCCCCGCGGGAGCCCGCGCCGGGTCGTGATCGCTTGGCAAGGGAGAACCCTCCCCCCACCGCGCCGCGCCTCGCGACGATTCGCGCGAGGGAGGGTGGAAGGTGCACGAGTCCGCGCTCCGGCGCGCCTTCGAGGAGGGGAGGAAGGAGGTCGGCCCGCTCCCGCTCCCCTTCGAGACCTTCGCGCGACGGGTGGCCGAGGTCCCCACGAGCGCCCGCAGGGGAGATGGACGGCGGCTCCTACCCGCGTAGACTGGACCCCGCGCCCCTCGGCGGGGGCTCAAGGAGTCGCTCATGAGTTGGTTGGCCCTGCCGGCGCTCCTCCTCCAGAACATCTGGGTCGTCGACGACAACGGCGGACCCGGCGTCAACTTCACGGACATCCCCCCCGCGATCGCCGCGGCCTCCGACGGCGACGTCCTCCTCGTCCAGCCCGGGACGTACTCTCACTTCGTCCTGAGCGGGAAGGGGCTGCGGATCCTCGGAGCGGGGGCCGCGAACACGACGATCGTCAACCCGACGATCGGATTGCCGGGCGTATTCCGGACCGAGATCGGCCCCGTCCCGCCCGCCTCCGTCGTCTACGTCGACCGGATGCAGTTCCTGCCGAGCGGCATCTTCGACACGACGTTGAGGGTACTCGGATCGACCACGCGGGCTGCGCTGGCGGACGTGACGATCCTCGGGTACGTCAACTGGCCGGCGATGGAGGTTTACGACGGGGAGGTGCATGCCTTCCGCTCGACCCTTGTCGGGGGGAATGGCTCCGCGACCTACGTGACTCCCCAAGGCGGTTCCGCGCTCACCAGCGTCGGGGCTCGAATCCACCTCGCCGGATGCTTCGTCAAGGGGGCAACGGCGTTGCGAATTGCGGGGGTCTCTTCGTGGCGCCCAGCGGAGGATTGGGTTTCTTCGGGGGCGATTCGACGTGGATCGCCGATTCGGACGTCGAGGGAGGTTGGGCGACCTGCTGTCCACCGCCCCTCGCTGTCTGCGGGAACGGGGGCGCCGGGGTCGCCGCCACCGTCGGCTTCATCCGCGTCTCGGGAGATTCGACCTCGCTCATCCGCGGGGGAGCGGCCCTGCCCACCGGCTGGCCGGTCCCCCTCCCCGGTTCACCCGGTCCGGGGATCGTGGCGGTGAGCCCTGCGGTCGCCGAAGTGCACTCGATCCCGGTCCTCGGCGGATGCACCGTCCCCATCCTCTGCAACCCGGGCCCCGCCACGGCGGGGAACGGAATCATTCTCAAT
>JAKEFM010000150.1 GCA_022616055.1 Planctomycetota bacterium | reverse complement strand
GCCCGGCGCGCCTACGACCTCGCCCGCGACAACCTCGCCCTCGAGGTCCGCCGCAACCTGCGCGACCTCCAGCGCGTGCGCACGACCCTCGACATCCAGCGGCGCAAGATCGAGACGGAGGAGCGGACCGTGCGGATCACGACGATCCAGTTCCGGGCGGGGAACGTCCAGAACCGCGACCTCGTCGAGGCGGAGCAGGGCCTCCTCGACGCGAGGAACGCGGAGATCCAGGACCGGGTGGACTACGAGATCGCGCGCCTGCAACTGCGCCGCATCCTGGGTACGCTGGTGCTCGATCCGGAAGGCCTATGGGTCGAAAAGGACTGATCCTCGCCGGGCTCGGCGCCCCCCTCCTCGTCGGCCTCCTCGCCGGCGCGAAGGCGCTCGTCTCCTCCCGCGGTCAAGCGGCGAACGGGACGACCGGGACCGCCGTCGCCTCGCGCGGGAAGCTCAAGATCGCCGTCGTCTCGACGGGGTCGGTCAAGTCGAAGGAGTCGAAGTCGGTCCACTCCGAGATCGAGAACCGCTCGGAGGTCACCTGGATCATCGAGGAGGGGAAGGACGTGAAGGAGGGGGACCTCCTCGTCGAGCTCGACAAGAAGGACCTCCAGAAGAGCTTCGACCAGCTCGAGCTCCAGGTCGCGCAGGTGGAGACGGAGTACTCCGCCGCGCAGACCGACCTCGAGATCCAGAAGGCGACGAACGAGAGCGACCTCAAGAAGGCGGCGCTCAAGGTCGAGGTCGCGGAGAAGGAGCTCGAGAAGTACCGGGAGGGGGAGGCGCCCGACCAGCGCCGCAAGCTCATCCTCGAGGTCGACAAGGCCGTCTCGGAGCTGAAGCGGGCGGAGAAGACCTACGAGGACGCCCAGACGCTCGAGAAGGAGGGGTTCTTCACCCCCTACCAGGTCGAGCAGGAGCGGATCAAGTACGAGACCCTGAAGGTCCAGAAGGAGTCGGCCGACCTGGCCCTCGAGCTCTTCAACAAGTACACCCACCCGATGACGCTGCGGCAGCGGGAGGCCTCCGCCGAGGAGGCGAAGAGCGAGCTCGAGCGGGCGAAGAAGACCGCCGAGAGCCACCTGCGGCAGAAGGAGGCGGCCTCCAAGCAGAAGGAGCGGACGCGGATCTCGACGAAGGAGCAGCACGAGCGGACGAAGAAGAACCTCGACAAGTGCACGATCAAGGCGGCGCAGCCGGGGATCGTCGTGTACGGCAACCCCGAGGAGCCGTGGAACCGCCAGGAGGTGAAGGTCGGGATGAGCGTCTGGCAGAACCGGACGATCCTCACGATCCCGAACCTCGAGGTCCTCCAGGTCCTCCTCCAGATCCACGAGACCGACATCGGGAAGCTCAAGGTCGGCCAGAAGGCGGTCATCACCCCGGAGGCCGATCCGACGCGCCACCTCCCGGCGACCGTGACGAAGGTGGCGCAGATCGCGGGCTCGCGATGGGGGTGGGACGACGAGGTGAAGCGCTTCGGCGTCGAGGTGACGATCGAGGAGAAGAGCCCGGGCCTGAAGCCCTCGACGAGCGCGAAGGTCGAGATCCTCGTCGAGGAGGTCCCCGACATCCTCTCGATCCCGATCCAGGCGGTCTTCCCGAAGGAGGGGAAGTCGTTCGTCTTCCTCTCGAACGGGGCGGAGCGCCCCGAGCGCCGCGAGGTGAAGCCCGGCCGACAGAACGACACCCACGTCGAGATCTGCGAGGGGCTGAAGGAGGGGGAGACCGTCTTCCTCTACAACCCGGACTCCGCGACCGCGGGGCCCGAGGCGAAGGAGGAGGAGGGGAAGAAGGAGCCGGATGCAGCCTCTGGTCCGCCTCGAGCGGGCGCGTAAGGAGTACGGCGAGGGGGAGGCGAGGCTCGCGGTCCTGCGCGACGTCGACCTCTCCTTCCGCGAGGGGGAGTTCGCCGCGATCATCGGGGCCTCGGGCTCGGGGAAGTCGACGTTGCTCAACCTCGTCGGGGGCCTCGACCGCCCGACGCAGGGCTCCGTCTTCCTCGAGGGGCGGGACCTCGCCGGGCTCCCCGACGACGAGCTGGCGGAGGTCCGCAACCGCCGGATCGGGTTCGTCTTCCAGTCCTTCCAGCTGATCCCCCACCTCTCGATCCTCGAGAACGTGGAGGTCCCGGCGTACTACGCGGGGGCGACCCGGAAGGCCCGGCGCGAGGCGGCCCGCGCCCTCCTCGAGCGCGTCGGCCTCGGTGCCCGCCTCGATCACCTCCCGAGCATGCTCTCGGGCGGGGAGTGCCAGCGCGCCGCCCTCGCCCGCGCCCTCGTGAACGAGCCCGCCCTCCTCCTCGCCGACGAGCCGACGGGGAACCTCGACTCCTCCTCCGGCGCCTCGATCCTCGGCCTCTTCCGCGACCTCCACGCGAGCGGGCGGACGATCCTCCTCGTCACCCACAACCCCGAGGTCGCCCAGGCGGCGGACCGGCGGGTCGAGTTCCGCGACGGGCGCGTCGTCTCGGACGACGGGTCGGTCTAGGCCGTGCTCGCCCACCTCGCCGAGGAGTTCGGCCTCGGGCTGCGCAACCTCCGCCGCTACAAGCTGCGCTCCTTCCTCACCACCCTCGGCATCGTCTTCGGGATCTCCTCCGTCATCGCGATGATGGCCGTCGGCGCCGGCGCCCGGGCGGAGATCCTGCGCCAGATGCGGCACCTCGGCGTCCGCAACGTCATCTGCAACTCCGTCCGCCCCCCCCGCACGCAGAAGCCGACGGGGCAGGAGGAGGAGTGGCTCGGGCAGTTCGGCCTCACCTTCGACGATCTCGACCGGATCCGCGAGACCGTGCCGACCGTCGAGCGGGCGCTCCCCGTCCACACGGTGAAGAAGGGGATCTGGCGGGGGAGCAAGCGAATCGACGCGAAGATCTTCGGGGTCCTCCCGGAGCACTTCGAGACGCTCAACCTCCGTCCCGAGGTCGGCCGGATCCTCTCCCCCCTCGACGTGGAGAAGGCCGAGCGCGTCTGCGTGGTGCGCCGCCGGCTCCTGAACGACCTCGGCATCGTCGAGGACCCCCTCCGGCTCGACCTGCGCCTCGGGACCGTCTACTTCCGCGTCGTCGGGGTCCTGGCGGACGAGGAGTACGACTCCCCGACCCAGAAGGCCCTCTCGATCGACACTCGCTCCTCCGAGGTCTACGTCCCCTTCCGCACCGTCCTCAAGACCTACGGCCTCATGTCCACCTCCTCCCAGGCGGGCTCCTACGAGCAGACCCGCATCGAGCTCGACCAGATCCTCGTCCGCGTCCGGTCCGAGGACGACGTCGCGGACACGGCCCGGATGCTCGAGACGGTCCTCGCGAAGTTCCACGAGAAGCGCGACTTCGAGATCCTCGTCCCCCTCGAGATGCTCCGCCAGCGGCGGGAGACCCAGCGGGTCTTCTCCGTCGTCATGATCCTCACCGCCGGGATCTCCCTCCTCGTCGGGGGGATCGGGATCGTGAACATCATGCTCGCCACCGTCGCCGAGCGGACCCGGGAGATCGGGATCCGCCGGGCCCTCGGGGCGAAGCGCCGCCACATCGTCGAGCAGTTCCTGATGGAGACCCTCGCGATCGCGACCCTCGGCGGGGTGCTCGGCTGCCTCGTGAGCTTCGGGGGGGTGGCCGGGATCGAGTCCGCCACCCAGTGGCGCACCATCGTCACCCCCGCCTCCGTCGTCCTCGCCCTGGGGATCTCCTGCGCGGTCGGGATCCTCTTCGGCCTCTACCCCGCCGTCCGGGCCGCCCGGCTCCACCCGATCGAGGCCCTCCGGCACGAGTAGGGCGCCGCATCCCCCTGCCCCGCAGGGACCGGCAAAGACCTGCAAAAAAGTCTGTCCGGTCCCGACCTGTCTTGCGTTTGAGGAAGTAGGGGGGGCGTCGCGCCGGGGCCGCATCCGACCGCGGTCGAGAGGCGCGACGCTTCCTCCGTCCAATCAGACGGCTTCGCCGGCTCCATGGATCCGGCGAGGGGGACGCGCGAGGAGGTAGTTCTCTGGGGCGGGAAGGCGATGCCTTCCCGCCTCGCTTCTTTCCCCCTCCTGGCAAGGATCGATCCAGCCCCCCGGCGGCAGGGTAGAATCGCCCCGCGCCCCAGGGAGAGGCGGCAGAACCCCCCCCGTTCCGTCCCGGCGCGGAGCGGGAGGCGGGCGCCTCTCTCCGCCGGGTGGGAGGCGCGGGAGAGTGGAAGAGGACCGGTCCTCCTGGTTCGAGCCTTGGCTCGCCGCTGGGCGGCGCGGCGACCGGGCGGAGTACGACCGGCTCTTCTCCCACTGCCAGGCGATGATCCGCCGCTCCGTCGAGAAGCAGATCGGCCAGCGCCTCCGGAAGCGCGTCCCTCCCGAGGACGTCGCGCAGGAGATCCAGATGACCGTCTACGGGGAGGCGCCGAAGGCCCGGTTCGAGAACCCCCGCGCCTTCCGGGGCTGGGTCGACGAGCTGGTCCACAACCGCCTGATCGACCACGAGCGCAGGGAATTCGGTGACAAGCGGGGCATCGATCCCAAGTCCCTCGAGAAGACCGTGCCCGGGGGAGGGAGCGCCCCGGGCTGGCTCCGCGACGTCATCCCCGGATCCCAGCCGACCCCTTCGAAGGAGGCCGCCAGGCGGGAGGAGATCGACGGCATCCCGGCGCTCCTCGGGAAGCTCTCTCCCGAGGATCGCGAGTACCTCCGGATGTCCTACTTCGAGGGCCTCACGCAGGCGCAGATCGCCGCCCGCACCGGCAAGGGCGAGGAGGCGGTCCGCAAGGCCATCTCCCGCGCCTACGCGGCCTGCCGCAAGTTCCTCGGCCCCGGCAAGGAATCCCCCGGAGGGAACGCTGGAACCTGAAGCCGAACTCGAGGCGATCCTCGCCGAGATCTACGACCGTCGCGCGCGGGGGGAGGAGCCGAGCCTGCCCGAGTACCTCGTCCGCCACCCCTCCCACCGCGAGGCGCTCGAGGCCCACTTCTCGACGCTCGCTTCCCTCGACTTCCTGGCGGGGAAGGACGGCACCTCGAAGCCGGGCCGGACCATCGGCGGCTACCTCCTCCGGAAGAAGATCGGCGGGGGAGGGATGGGAGTCGTCTACCTCGCGGAGAAGGTCGCGACGGGGGAACGGGTCGCCCTAAAGGTCCTCTCCCCGGGCCTTTCGGAGTCGATCCGCAACCTCGATCGCTTCCACCGCGAGGCGCAGATCACGACCCGGCTCCGTCACTCGAACATCGTGCCGACCCTCGAGGCCGGCGAATCCGGTGGGCAGGTCTTCTTCGCGATGGAGTACGTCGAGGGAACGAACCTGGCGCAGGTCGTCGCCGCCCTCCAGAAGAAGGGGACCAAGGGCCTCCCGCGCGTCGTCCTCGCCTCGGTGGTCGGGGAACTCCTCGGCGACGCGCCTGTCCCCGGCGTCGACGTCCCCTCGGGCCGCCACTCCGGCTACTTCGGAGCGATCGCCCGGCTCTTCGCCCAGATCGCCGACGCCCTCGAGTACGCGCACGGGCAGGACGTGATCCACCGCGACGTCAAGCCCGGGAACATCCTCCTGCGTCGCGACCTCCATCCCCTCCTCGCCGACTTCGGCCTGGCGAAGGACGTCACGGCCGCGAGCCTCACGCGCTCGGGGGATCTCGTCGGGACCTACCACTATCTCTCCCCCGAGCAGGCGATGTCGGGGCGTATCCCCGTCACGCCGCGGGCCGACGTCTACTCCCTCGGCGTGACCCTCTACGAGGCGATCACCCTCGCCGTCCCATTCCAGGGCGATTCCGCCCCGAAGGTCCTCCAGGAGATCGCCTTCCAGGATCCCCCCGACCCGCGCCGGCTCAACCCCGCGATCCCCACGCCGCTCGCCGCGATCGCCCTCGCGGCGATGGAGAAGCGGCCCGACCGCCGCTACGGCAGCGCGGCGGAGATGGCGGAGGATCTGCGGCGGTTCCTCCGCTTCGAGCCGATCAGCCGGCGCCTCCCCGGTCCGCTTCGACGGGCGGCGCGATGGGTCCGACGCCATCCGATCCCGGTGGGAGCGGCGGCGATCCTGCTCGTGGGCGTCGGGGCTTTTGCCGGGGTGCGGGGAGCGATGCTCGACGACCAGCTCGATCGGTGCGCAATCGCGGAGGAGGGGGGAGACCTCCGGGCGGCCCGTGACTGCTACTCCGCGTTCCTCGGCGACCACCCGGACGACTTCCGCGCAGCGGCGGGACGCGAGCGCGTCGCGGCCCGCATCCGGGAAAGGGTCACCCAACTCGTGACGGAGGCGAAGGGCCTGATGGCCCGGGGGGGGGAGTCGGACTTCGCGACGGCCGCTTCCCTCCTCCAGGAAGCCGTGTCCCTGGAGCCGACTCCGGAGATCCAAGCCCTCGTGAAGAAAGCCCGGGGGATCTTTCCGGTGAGGATCGACTCCCACCCCGCCGGGGCGCGGGTGATCAAGTACCGGATCGACGGGGAGACCGGCGGGCTCGACGAGGAAGAGGTCCTCGGAGTGACCCCCCTCCCGGAGAGGGACTTCCCGCTCGGGACCTATCGGCTGTTGGTCGAGATCCAGGGATTCGGGTACGCCGAGAAGACGCTCTTCGTGAGCAGAGGCCCGGACCGCTTCGACGTCTCGGAGACGATTCGACCCACGGTGGAAGTGATCCGAGACATGGTCCGAATCGAGGGAGGACGCTACGCGCTCGGCGATTCATCCCCGGAAGGGTCTGCCGATCCCCCCCGAGAGGTCGAGTTCGAGGGCTTCTACCTCGACAAGACCGAGGTGACGAACGCTGCCTACCTCGAGTACCTCCGGGAAACCAAGACTCTCCCTCCGGAGCGGTGGGCGACCAAGCACGGGTCGCTTCGACCCTCCAAGCCCGAGGAGCCGGTCACCCTCGTCGACTGGTTCGAGGTTCTCGCGTTCGCCGAATGGGCGGGGAAGCGACTCCCGACCGAGGAGGAATGGGAGGCGGCCTGCCGTGGGACGGAGAGCCACCGATATCCGTGGGGGGAAGATCCCGACGAAAGTCTCGCGAACTCGCCCGCCAGGATGGAGCCGGGAATCAACATGGGGACGCGAAAGGTACTCCCGGTGGGCAGTTTTCCGGGGGGCGCGACACGGGGCGGCCTGCTCGACATGATCGGCAACGTCGAGGAGTGGGTCTGGGATCGGTGGACGGTGCGTCCCGATGCCTTCCTGGCCCGCGGGAATCCTTCGATGCGCGTGGTCCGAGGAGGCGAGTGCAATCGTCCTGGAAGCTGTCTCAATCGGGCGCCCGCGGATCCTCCGTCCGCAACCTCGCACAGAGGGTTTCGATGCGCGAAGTCCGTGCGGCCCTGATCCCTCCGATCGCCGGCTAGCCCCGGCTGAGCGAGCCTGCGTGACCATGGTCGCGCTGCCCGGAGGCAGGGGTGAGCCTGCCCTACGGGTGTTTCCTCTCCACTCGACAGGCGCCTCGATCCGAGCCCTCCCTTCCTGAACCAGAGGATCCCGGCCGGGAGGGAGAAGGGCTTCGCCCCGGAGGGCCCTGGCCTTCCTTCCAGGATGACGCTCCGCGCGCGTTCGGTCCTGCGCTCGCTCCGGCTGAAGAGGCTGCGACCGGAACGATGCAAAGGAGTGTTCCATGCGGCGCGCGCGCAGTCTGCTCGTTGGTTCCCTCCCCCTCCTTGCGGCTCTCCCCCTCGCGATCGCGACCGAAGCCCCTCCGAATCCCCGGGAGGCGGACGTGGCGGGGACCTCACAGGGGGACTCTACGGAGGGCTCTCCCGTGGCCGCCCCGAGATCGGTCCCCCTTCAGGTCGGCCCGGTCCTCGAGGGGCGGTCCCCTTCGGGTATCGCCTCGATCTCGGGAGCGCCCCTCGAGGACTGCGAGATCGTGCAGCAGTGGGTCGAGACGATCCACGGTGTCCCCCACCTCTGCACGAAGTGGCAGTGCGACGACGGCCGGACGTGGACCGACTGAGTGCCGATCTAGGCGCCGCGGGGCGGCGCCGATTGCCCGGGCAACCCTCCTCGCGCGGTCGACCGCGCGCGGGGAGGAGACCGATCCGCGGAGAAGGGGTAGCGGCTCCCCTCCGGATGCCTACGGCGGTGGTGCGGCGGTCCCGGTCCCCCATGGGTCGGACGGGATCCGGAAGTCGGCGAGCAGCACGGTGCGCGGCTCGGTCCCGAGATTCGCCGCGTCGTGCTGGACGTTCACGTCGAAGACGAGGCATTCTCCTTCCTTCCAGGTCCGGACCTCCCCGGCCACCCGGAGGAAGCACTGCGGAGGGACGCGGAGCCCGAGGTGGCAGCGCACGATGCCGCGGCCCTGCCCGTCGACGTGCGGCAAGATGTGCGCCCCCGGCTCGAGGCGCGAGAAGCCTCCGATCGCGACGCCGCCCAGGGCCTCGAGGATCGCCGTGGTCTCGGGACACCGGCGTCGGAACGGAGTGAGGTCGACGCCGAGGAACTCCCGGTAGCTCTCGACGATGAGGGGGTGGACGAGCCAGGACCCGAGGAAGGCCTCCTTCTCCGGCCAGGAGACGTAGTCCTCGCGCTGGAGCGCCTTGGCTTCCCGCCGGATCGTCTCGAACCGGCTCTCGAGGACCCGGACGAACGGGAAGCGGGCCGCCTCCAGGAACACGGCCCGATCGTAGCCCGTGTTCCGGGGGTCGGCTTCCCTAGAGCTTGCGGGCGATCGACTTCGCCTGGAGGAACAGGCCCAGGTAGTCGCGGCCGCCGGCCTTGCTGTCGGTCCCCGACATGTTGAAGCCGCCGAAGGGGTGGGCCCCGACGAGCGCGCCCGTGCACTTGCGGTTGATGTAGAGGTTCCCGACGTGGAAGGTGCGCGCGGCCTTCTCGATCTTGGCGGGGTCCTTCGTGTAGACGGCGCCGGTCAGCCCGAACTCGGTGCCGTTGGCGATCGCGAGGGCGTCGTCGTAGTCCTTCGCGCGGATGACGGCGAGGACGGGCCCGAAGATCTCCTCCTGGGAGAGGCGCGCCTTGGGGGAGAGGTCCGCGATGACCGTCGGCTCGAGGAAGTAGCCCTTCCGGTCGATCCGGTTGCCGCCGGAGATCAGGCGGCCCTCCTTCTGGCCGATGGCGATGTACTCGGAGATGGATTTCAGGGCGCCCTCGTTCACGACCGGCCCCATCCAGGTGTCGGCCTCGCGCGGGTTCCCGACCCGGATCTTCGCGACGCGGGCGCGGAGTTTCTCGACGAAGGCGTCGTAGACCTTCTCGTCGACGATCGCTCGGGAGCAGGCCGAGCACTTCTGGCCCTGGAAGCCGAAGGCGGAGACGGCCACCCCCTCGACCGCGGCGTCGAGGTCGGCGTCCCGGTCGACGACGATCGCGTCCTTCCCGCCCATCTCGAGGATCGTGCGCTTGATCCAGATCTGCCCCGGCGCGGCGCCCGAGGAGCGCTCGGAGATGCCGAGGCCCACCTCCTTCGATCCGGTGAAGGCGATGAAGCGGGTACGGGGGTGGCGGACGAACGTCTCGCCGACGACGGAGCCGGAGCCCGGGACGAAGTGGAAGACCCCCTTCGGGAGCCCGGCCTCCTCGAGGAGGGAGAAGAACTGGAAGGCGATCGCCGGGGAGTCGCTCGAGGGCTTGAGGACGACCGTGTTCCCCGTGACGATCGCGGCGGACGACATCCCGACGAGGATCGCGAGGGGGAAGTTCCAGGGAGGGATGACGGCGCCGACGCCGAGGGGGATGTAGACCAGCTCGTTGCGCTCGCCCGGGACGGGGGTGGTCGGCTGGGGCTGCGACCAGCGGAGGTTCTCGCGAGCGTAGAACTCGAGGAAGTCGATCGCCTCGGCCGTGTCGGCGTCGGCCTCCGCCCAGGACTTCCCCACCTCGAAGACCATCCAGGCGGAGAACTCGTGCTTCCGCTCGCGCATCTTCGAGGCGGCGCGGAAGAGGATGTCGGAGCGCTGGTCGGGAGGGGTCGCGCTCCAGGCCGGGAAGGCCGCGTCCGCGGCGCGGATCGCCCCCTCCGCCTGCTCCGCGGTCGCGGAGGCGAAAGTCCCGACGACCTGGTCGGGATCGGAGGGGTTGAGGGAGCGGATCGTCTTGGTCGAGGTCAGGCGTTGACCGTCGACGACGATCGGGTAGGTCCGGCCGAGGGCCGACTCGACCTTGCGGAGGGCGCCCTCCATCGCCGTGCGGTTCTCCGGCTTGGAGAAGTCGGTGGCGGGCTCGTTGCGGAACTCGGGGATCGTTCGGGCCGGCATCGTTTCGGACCGCGGGAAGGGCGGTCGGGAAGGGGGGGGAGTGTAGGGGGGGGACGATTGAGGGGGGGGATTGTAGCCGTGGCGCAGGACCCGACAATTCCGGCCGTGACCGGGCCGGCGAGGGGCTATTCCTGCGATCTCTGCGGGGCTCGGATGATCGAGCGCCACTGCAAGCTCGTCTGCCCGAAGTGCGGATTCATCCGCGACTGCTCCGATCCCCGCGGGCTGAAGAGGGTGGGGACCGTCCCGGCGGGCGGGGGGAGCGGGAGGTGAGCGTGACGAAGGCCCGGGCGACGCTAAAGGCGAGGGGGAGCGAGCGGAGGCTCGGCAGCTTCACGGGCGGGTGGGAGATCGCGCACCGCTACGGCCCCCAGGTCCACATCCTCAACAACAGGTTCCTTCACTCCGTGCTCGCGCGGCTGGGCGGGACCCAGGTCCGCCACCCCGAGATCAACGAATTGCTGAGGGTGGTGTACCGGGCGATGACGGTGACGGTCGCGGGGCGGGAGCTTCCGACGGTCGGCGGAGTCGTCCCGACCCGGATGATCGAGAAGACCGAGGCGGGGGTCTACCGGGGCGAGATCCTCGACCGCGACACGCGGGTGGTCGTCGTCAGCGTGATCCGCGCGGGGATCATCCCCTCCCAGGTCTGCTTCGACATGCTGAACGGGGTCCTCGACCCCGCGAACGTCCGGCTCGACCACCTTCACATGGGGCGGAGGACGGACCGGCGGGGACGGGTGAGCGGCGTGTCCCTCGACGGGAGCAAGATCGGCGGGACGGTCGAGGGCTCGATCCTGCTCCTGCCCGATCCGATGGGGGCGACCGGCTCGACGACCTGCGAGGTGGTGAAGCACTACCGCCGGCGGCATGGCGCGGCGGAGAAGACCGTCTGCATGCCGATGATCGCGACGCCGGAGTACATCCGGCGGGTGCTGGACGAGGTGAGCAACGCGGTCGTCTACACGGCTCGCCTCGACCGGGGGCTCTCGCCGCCCGAGGTGCTGCGACGGACGCCGGGCGAGCGCTGGTCCGAGGAGCGGGGCCTCGACGACCACGACTACATCGTTCCCGGCGCGGGGGGGATGGGCGAAGTCCTGAACAATTCCTGGTGCTAGTCTTTCCCCGATGAATCGCACCGGGAATCGGTTCCGGGGCGTCGCGGCGCTCTGCGTCCTCGCCCTCTGCTTCTTCCCCTCGGTCGGTCACGGGGCCGACGAGCGGGTCGACCTCCTCGCCCTCGGGGACTGGGGGATCGACACCCCCGCCCAGGCGGCGGTCGCCACCGCGATGAAGGGGTACGTCGAGAAGAACGGGATCGCGCTCGACGCGGTCCTCCTCCTCGGGGACAACTTCTACGTCGATCTCGAGAAGGGGGTCGAGGACCCCGCCTGGAAGGAGCTGTTCGAGCGGAGGTACGACGGCAAGGGTCTCGACGTCCCCTTCTACGCCGTCCTCGGGAACCACGACTACTCGGACGGCAAGGCGCAGATCCAGCTCGACTACGCCAAGCGCAATCCCGGCTCGAGGTTCAAGATGCCCGCCCGGTGGTACCGCGCCGACCTCCCGGGGGAGCGCCCCCTGGTCGCGCTGATCGCCCTCGACAGCAATCGCGGGAGGGTCGGCAAGGAGAATTGGCCGGAGCAGACGCGCTGGCTGGAGGCGGAGCTGACGAAGGCGGGGGAGGTGCCCTGGACCGTCTGCTTCGCGCACCACCCCTTGTTCAGCGACTCCGCGCACGGCGACGAGGATGACCTGCAGGAGGCGTGGGGGCCGGCGTTCAAGAAGAACGAGGTCGACTTCTACCTCGCGGGCCACGACCACGCCCTCGAGCACCTGCTGATCCCGGGTTGGACGACGTCGTTCGTCGTCTCGGGCGGCGGCGGGTACGACCTCTACGAGATCGAGGGGGACCGCGCGTCGTTCGCGCGGAGCGTCCACGGCTTCGTCCACCTCCAGTTCACCCCCGAGAAGGCGCAGGTCGTCTTCGTCGACCAGGCGGGGAAGGCGATCCACCGCTTCGAGCGCGCCCGGGCCGGCAAGGTGACGGTCGGCGAGGGGACCTCCGGGACGAGGTGAGGTCCCGGCCCCGGCGCTAGCGGCGCCGGAGTCTCGCGGTCTCGAGGAGGGGCTCGGAGCGCTCGTGGGACCAGCGCTCGAGGCGGATCTCCTCGAAGAGGATCCGCCAGCGCTCCCACCGGGCGAGGGCTCCCTCCCCGTCGCGCTCGGCGAGGTGGAGCACCCCGGCGGTCCGTCCCCCCTCCGCGCGGCGCTCCTCGCCGGACGGGAGGCGCTCGACGAGGGCGATGCGGTCTCCCGCCGCCTCGAACCGGACGGCGGCGAGGGTTCCGAGGAGGGGGCTGCCGTCCGGAGCGAGGGCCACGGTGAAGCCCTCCGGACCGCGCTCTCCCGGCCGCAGGCTCAGTCGGATCCGGGTCGACGGGACGGGCTCTCCACCCGCCCGGCTCGCGGCGATCGTCCCCTCGAACGTCCCCGCGAGGTCCGCGAACCAGGAGGCCCCCGGGGTGAGAGGGATGGATACATCCTTCCCCTCCCGCAGCAGGGTCTCTCGAAGCGCGGCGGCGCGGCTCGAGGCGGAGGGGTGCCGCACGAGGGCCCGGCGGCCGTCCTTCCCTGCGAGGAACCGGAATCCGCCCCGGCCGAGGAGGAAGTCGGCGAGCGGACCCCGGGGCCCCTCCAGCACGCGGCGCCAGGTCGCGGAGATGTCGAAGCCGGCGTGGAAGTCGAGGGTCGAGTCCCAGTCGCTCGGGACCGGCATCCCTCCGCCGCGCCGGGCCGCCGGACCGAGGGAGCCGAGGAAGGTGGCGAGCGTCCTCTCCCCGTCGAGAGCGTCGCGGATCGTCGCGTCGAGGAGGAAGGCGAGGGTGGGAGCGCTCCCCGGCTCGAACGGGGCGAGGAATTCATCCACCGCGAGATTCCCGGAGGCCCTCTGGGAGAGGAGGCCGAGGTACTCGGCCGCCCCCCGCAGGCGCTCGTCGCTCGCCGCGTCCGGGACGTACGTCCGGATCCAGGCCTCGGCGAGGGCGCGGGCGACCGCGCGGTGCGGGGCCGCAGGGTCGAGCCGAGCGATCGGGGCGCCGTGGTTCGAGGAGATCTCGCCGGAGCCGCCGAGCAGGACGATCGAGAGGAAGGAGGGGCGCGAAGGGAAGGACTCGACGAGGAAGGCCGCCGATCCGTCGGCCGCGCGGAGAATCTCGTCCTCCGGGAGACCGGCGTCGCGCTCGATGGCGATCCCGAGGAGGACGCCTCCGACCGTTCGTCGCTCGATCCGGAAGTCCCCCTCGAGGAGGGCCGCCATTCGCGCCGAGTCGAGGTCGGGGAAGGTCGCGACGGCCGGGTCCTCGGAGGCCGTACCGAGGAGGTGGGCGCCTCCCTCGGCCCGCACGCGGACCTCGGCGGTGGGGCCCGCTGCCCCGGGGAGGAGGTCGGCGATGGCGGCGACCCGGGCGCTCTTCCCCTGGACCCAGGGGACGGGGAAGCCGCGGCCGACGAGGACCGCGTCGATCGTGATCGCGGCGCCGCCCTTCCGCGCGTCGATCGAGATCTCGCCCGGCGGGGAGCCTTCGGTGGCTTCGGCGCCGGCCGGTGAATCCAGGAGCGAGATCTCGATCTCCTCCCTCCCCCCCTCGAGGACGCGGCGACGGCCGAGGCCGGAGGGTTCCCCGAGGTCCCAGCTCCCGTCGCCGTCGGCGTCGAGGAAGGCGGCGAACTCCTGGGGCTCGGCGGTCGACGAGGCCTCGATCGAGAAGGGGCCCGGCGCCTCGAGGGTGACCGGTCCGACGGCGTCCTTCCCTTCCCGCGTCCAGGCGCGGAGCAAGATCGGTCCTGTCGCCGTCCCCGCGTACTCGACCTTCCCCACGATGCGGACCGCCTGGACCTGAGCCGAGAGGACGAGCGGGACGAGGGAGGCGAGCATGCGCCCTCTTCGGCTGGGGAGGGGAGCCGGGTGAACGCTCGCTTGATTCGCGCATCCTCCGAGGGGATCCTGCCCGTCCCTCCGTTCCGCAGGGATCCGCCCCATGCTGCCCTTCATCGCCTTCCTCCTCCCCCTCCTCCAGGACGCTCCCCCCATGCCCGAGAAGACCGCCGCGCCGCCCGCCACGGCCGTCGATCCCGCGATCGAGGCCGTCCGCAAGGACATCGCCGACAAGATCGCGGCGAAGAAGATCGACAAGAGCCAGGCGCAGTGGCGCTCGCGGCTCCCGCAGTTCCCCGCCGTGACCTACGCGAAGGGGGCGAAGTACTCCTGGAACCTCGAGACGAACAAGGGGCCGATCCAGGTGAGGCTGATGCCGGACGTCGCGCCCAACCACGTGACGAACTTCATCTACCTGACCGAGCTCGGGTACTTCGACGGGCTCGGCTTCCACCGCGTGATCCCGGGGTTCATGGCCCAGGGGGGCTGCCCCCTCGGCTCGGGGACGGGGAGCCCTGGCTACAGCTTCGACGGGGAGTGCAAGGCCGAGGTGAAGCACGACCGGCCGGGCCTCCTCTCGATGGCGAACACGGGTCGGCCCCGGTCGGACGGCTCCCAGTTCTTCCTCACCTTCGTCCCGACCCCGCACCTCGACATGAAGCACACGATCTTCGGCGAGGTGGTCGGCGAGGAGGGGATGAAGACCCTGAAGGCGCTCGAGGCGAAGGGGAGCGGGAGCGGGGCGACGAGCGAGAAGCTCGAGATCAAGAAGGCCACGATCACGACGGGCTAGCGCGCCCGCCCGCGCGAGGATCCGGGACCGTCGCCCCCCGGGAGGTCGTCGCCTGCCGGGCGAACCTCCTCCGCCCCGTCTTCGTCCGGTCCTCGGCCTTCCTCCCGGACCGCTCGTTCCAGTCCCCGACTCCCGCGAGCGCCTCCCTCTCCGGGGCCAAGGTCTGCCGGCAGCCGCTCCTCCTCCCGCCGGACGTCCCCGAGTTCGGCAACCTCGCGACGACCGCGTTCCTATGGCCCTCGCTCGCCTCGCGATCCCTCGGGCCTCCGCGCGGGCGCCGCCGCGTCGAGATTCTTCGACGCGGTTTGACGATCGCCTGACATTGGGGCACGTTTGTCCTCGGCGTAGGTCGAGAGAGGAAAGGGTCTAGTCCTTTCCCTCGGAGGAAGACCGCCGTCCCCAGCCGCGGCCTCGCGATGGGGCCGTTTCCGTTCGCCGACGCGGACGGATCGGCCTCGCGAGACCGTCCCCGCTCCGGGACTCCCCGGTCGCCATCGACCCCGCCGCCGCTCCAGTTGCCCCCTCGGCGGGAGCGGCGTCCTCGAGGCGTTGTCCCCGCTCGCGAGCGGGGCGAGGGGAGTGAGTGGGAACCCCAATATGCTCTTCCGTTCGATCCGGATGGCGCTCGTGCCGGCGGTCCTGGCGGCCGCCGCCGCTGCGCAGTCTCCGCCCCTCTTGGTCGCCTACCAGGCGCGCCTGACCGACTCCGGCGGCGTCCCCCTGGTCGGCGTCCAGGTCGTCAACGTGGCGATCTATCCGACGCTGTCGGGTGGGTCCCCGCTGTTCTCGGAGACGCACGTCGTCTCCGTGACGAACGGCGTGGCGAGCCTCCTCGTCGGGAGCGTGAACCCGCTTCCCGCCAACCTGTTCGACGGCTCCGAGCGCTACCTCGGGATCACCGTCGCGCCCGACGCGGAGATGAGCCCGCGTCGGCGGCTCGCTTCCGTCCCCTACGCGCTCCAGGCGCGCGACGTCGCCGGCGCGGACATCCATCCGCACACCGTTTCGGTGAACGGGATCCCCGTCATCGATTCGCTCGGCCAGTGGGTCGGTTCGCCCACGGGCCTCGTCGGTCCTGCGGGTCCCGTGGGACCTGCGGGTCCGGTGGGCCCCGCGGGCGACGTGGGTCCGATCGGGCCTGTCGGGCCGATCGGATCCACGGGTCCTGTGGGTCCCGCGGGTCCGACCGGGCTCACCGGCCCGATCGGTCCCATGGGGCCGATCGGGTTCACCGGTCCCGTCGGTCCTGCGGGGCCGGTCGGGCCCGTCGGGCCCGTCGGCGACATCGGGCCCATCGGCCCTGTCGGTCCTCCGGGTCCTCAGGGGATCCAGGGCGTTGCCGGACCCGTGGGTCCCATGGGTCCGATCGGGTTCACGGGTCCCGTCGGTCCTGCGGGGCCGGTCGGGCCCATCGGGCCCGTCGGCGACATCGGGCCCATCGGCCCTGTCGGTCCGCCGGGTCCTCAGGGGATCCAGGGAGTTGCGGGCCCCACGGGTCCCATGGGTCCGCTCGGGGCCACCGGTCCCGTCGGTCCTGCGGGGCCGGTCGGGCCTGTCGGACCCCAGGGTGAGGTCGGGCCCGTCGGGCCCATCGGACTCGTCGGTCCGGCGGGTCCCGTCGGCCCCGTGGGGCCCATGGGCCCGATCGGACCGCTCGGGTACACCGGTCCGGTTGGACCTCCGGGTCCCGTTGGCCCGATCGGCCCGATCGGACTGACGGGCGCGACGGGTCCTCAGGGAGTCGTCGGTCCGATCGGGCCGGTCGGACCTCCGGGGCCTGTGGGCCCGATGGGACCGCTCGGCGCGACGGGTCCGATCGGTCCGATCGGAGTTACGGGTCCGGTTGGTCCGGTGGGTCCCGCGGGTCCCCAGGGCGTTCCTGGTCCGATCGGGCCGGTGGGTGCAGAGGGGCCGGTGGGTCCGATGGGTCCGATGGGACCGCTCGGCGCGACCGGCCCGATCGGTCCGCT
>JAKEFM010000149.1 GCA_022616055.1 Planctomycetota bacterium | reverse complement strand
CTCGAAGGCGGCGAGGCCGACGCACGCAGCGACGTCTTCGCCTTCGGCGTCGTGCTCTACGAGATGCTCTCGGGGAGGCGGGCGTTCGAAGGGAAGACACAGGCGAGCCTGGCCGCCTCCGTCCTCAAGGAGCAGCCCCGCGCGCTCACCGAATGGCAGCCGGCGACCCCGCCGGCACTGGAGAGGCTCGTCTCGACCTGCCTCGCGAAGGATCCCGAAGAACGCTGGCAGACGATGCACGACGTGCTGCTCCAGCTGCGCTGGATCGCCGAAGGAGGATCGCTGGCCGGCGTCCCTGCCCCCATCGCGGCCCGTCGCCGATCCCGCGAGAGGCTGGCATGGGGCGCGGCGGCGGTGGGTCTGGCGGCCGGGGTCGGTCTCGGGATCGCGACGATCCGCCTCGCCGCGCGCGAGGAGCCGATCCTGAGGGCCTCGATCAACGCTCCACCCGGAATCGAGTTCAACCTCGGTGGAATCCAGCCCGGCCCCGCCTCGATCTCCCCCGACGGGAGGTGGCTCGCCTTCGTGGGCCGGGACGCCGGAGGATCGGTACAGCTCTGGGTTCGCTCGCTCGAGACGGGAGAAGCCGTGATGCTCAAGGGGACGGAGGGAGCCTCCTATCCCTTCTGGTCTCCCGACAACCGCTCGATCGGCTTCTTCGCCGGGGGGCAGCTCAAGAGGATCGACGCCACCGGTGGTCCCGCGATACTGCTCGGCGACTCCCCGACGGGAAAGGGAGGAAGCTGGGGGCCCGACGGCACCATCCTCTTCGCGCCGGCCTTCAACTCACCCCTCCAACGGATCTCCGCCTCGGGAGGGGAGGCGGTGGCCGTGACGGGGCTCGACGCGGAGCGCGGGGAGAACTCGCACCGGTTCCCGCAGATCCTCCCGGACGGCAGGCACTTCATCTACTTCGCGCGAGCGCCTCGGGGAGGGAGCGCGATACGCGCCGGCGAGATCGGGAAGGAGGAGACGAAGATCCTCGTGCCCGCGACCTTCCATGCTTCATATGCATCGGGTCATCTCCTGTACGTACAGGACGGAACCCTCCTCGCCCGCCCCTTCGATCCGGATCGCGTCGAGTTCACGGGGGATCCGATCCCTCTCGCCAGCGAGGTGGGAGCCATCTCGGGCGCGTCGCGGGGGATCTACTCGGCCTCGGAAAACGGCGTCCTCGTGTATCAGGCGGGGAGCGTCACCTCGGGGAGCCGCCTGGCCTGGCTCGGTCCGACGGGTGAAGAGGTGGCGGCGCTGGGCGATCCGGCGGACTACAGCGAGGAGGTCGCCCTCTCCCCGGACGGTCGATCGGCTCTCGTGAATCTGCCGGACGCGGGGACGGGGACCACCGACGTCT
>JAKEFM010000148.1 GCA_022616055.1 Planctomycetota bacterium | reverse complement strand
CTTCGCCACTCTCCAGGCGGCCAGCGCTATCTGGCCGAGTCCCGAAGGGGCCCGACCTACAAGGAGTTGCCGACTCCTGAGCTGAGTGGATAAGCATCTTCCCTTTTCGCAGGCGCTCCCGCAGGGAGCGAGCCGCTCATCGGGACGGAGATCCGGGAACTCGCGGCGCAGCCGACGATCCTGGGCGGCGGCCAGACGGCGCGGGTTTTCGCGGGCGGGGACTCGAGGACCGTGTGGTTCCGGAACCCGAACCCGCCGCCTGGCCAGCCGACCCCCTGGGTGGCTCGAAACGTTCCGATCCTCCCGGCTGGCGCGGGTGGATGGGGCTGGCACGCGATGACCTCCGTCGCCTTCGACGACCAGGCGGCTCCGAACCGCTTGTACGTGGCGGACGGGACTCGGGTCCGGTTCAGCATGGATGACGGCGCGAACTGGGTCCTGATCGGCCAGACGTTCGGCGGGGAGGTCACGGAGATCGCGGTGGCTCCCCAAATCGCGGCGGGACAGGCGAACGCCACTCTCCTCGTAGGGACGACAGTCGGCGTCTACCGCTCGGTTAATGGGGGGGCGACGTTCTCCCCCCCCACCCCACCGGTGAACGTCGTCAACTTCACTTTCGACCGGAACTACACGGCAGCGGCGAGCCACTCCGTATTCGCCGCCGTTCAGGGGGCGACGGGCGGGTTCTTCCGCTCCCTCGACCCGAGCGACGGGGCTGCCTGGTCGCCCGCCATGAACGCGGGTCTGCCGGCGAATCCCGGCCTCACGATCATCGGACACGAGGGGGGGCAGGTCCTGTTCGCGGGGTCCGGAGAAGGGAACCTCAACGGGATTTTCGTCTCGACCGACCAGGGGCAGACCTGGAGCCTCCCCTCGACGCTGACGGGGAGCTTGAAAAGGGTCTTCGGGTTCGCAGCCGCGACACTCGGAGGAACGGACGTCGTCTATGCGTCGACACGGGGAGGAGTCCTGCGGACCTCCAACGACGGGTCGACCTGGACGGGCTACAGCGACGGCCTCATCAACTCGCGGTGTGGGCCCCTTCGGCTCTCCTTCTTCGAGGGGTCGCAGCGTCTCCTCGTAGGTACGGAGGGGAACGGGGTCCTGGTCGGGTTCACGAACTAGCGGCCCCATTGTGAACGTCCACCGAGCCGACTGGAAATCCGCGGGCTCTTCGCTCTTCGCGCAGGCGAAGAGCCCGCGCCTCCTCCTCGGGGCTGCCGGCGTCCTCTGCGCCGTCCCCTCGACCCGGGGCCAGAGCCTCCTCCAGACGATCCCCTCCTACTCCGTCCTCGGGACGAACCAGGGCGTCGAGCGATTCTGCGTGCTCGGCGACGTCAACGGGGACGCCATCCCCGACTTCGCGACGGGGCACCCCTACCTGCCGGGGACCGGCGGCGTCGTGCGCGTCTACGCCGGGGGGACCGGCACGCTCCTCGGCGAGAGGACCTCCGCCTCTCTCGGCGTGACCAGCGTGGGCGGGCTCGGGACGACCCTGGAGACGCTCGGGGACGTCACCGGTGACGGGATTCCCGAGTTCCTCGCTGGGATCACGTCGAGTGGGGCTGTCCCGGCTCCCGGGGTAGCGGTCGTCATGTCACCAGTAGCAATGAGTCTGGTCCTGTTGCTCACGGGCTCGGAGCCCGCGGATCTGTTCGGCCTGGGCCTCGGCGGTTCCACCGACGTCGACGGCGACGGCGTGCCCGACCCCTTGGTGGGGGCGCCTACCGCCGACCCTGGAGGGCTCACGTTCGCCGGTGAGGCGCGCGCATTCAGTGTGTTCAGCGGGTCTCCCCTCCTCTACCTCCCAGGCGGGGCCGTGGGCGACGCGGTCGGAAGTCGCTTCGCCGCCTTGGGAGATCTCGACGCGGACGGAAAGGACGAGTTCGCCATCGACCACTTGGTGCCTTCCTGGGAGACGGTCGTCGTCTCTGGAGGAACAGGGCTGCCTCTGTACTCCGTTCCCAGTCTCGGGCAGTACTTCTGGCCGATGGCGGCCATCGGGGACCTCGACTTCGACGGTGCGAGCGAGCTCGTCACGCGATCGGCGACCGGAGGCCTCCAGTCGGTCACCGTGTTCTCCTGGGGGGCTCCCATCCTCACGTACGCGGTGCCGCCCGTCTCGAACCTGCTGAATTTCGGGCTCCAGATCGACTCCGCCGGCGATGTCGACGGAGACGGCTTCGAGGACATCGTCGTCGGGGCGGACGCCTCGGTGCCCCCGGCCGGAGGGCTGCTCTTCTACGGGGCGTTCGTCGTCGTCTCGGGGGCGACCGGGAACGCCCTCCAGCAGGTCAACGGCACCTACATGAACGGAGGGATGGGGCACCGAGTCCGCGGTGCTCGGGACGTGAACGGCGACGGGCTTGCCGACGTCGCCGTGTGGAACTGGGGACGCGTGGAGATCTGGAGCCTCGTCCCCCTCGGCGTATCGATCGACGGGACCGCGTGCCCCGGCACCGGCGGGGTCCGCCCCGTGATCGGCTTCACCGGCTCCCCCACGCTCGGCTCGAGCGCGTCGATCAACCTCTCCCGGGTCTCACCGGCCGCGCCGGCACTCCTGATGTTCGGGTTTCCCGCCAGCAACTGGGGCGGGATCCCCCTGCCGTTCGATCTCGGCATCCTGGGGCTCCCGGGGTGCAGCCTCGCCGTGCCGCTCTCCGGGACGATTGGCGCGTTCACCGGACCCCTGCCGGGCTCCGGGATCGGCGGGACGACCCTGCCCCTGGCGATCCCTCCGGACTCCGCCCTCGTGGGGGGGTCGATCGCGTTTCAGTGGTACGTGGCGGATCCCGGCCCCGGACCGTTCCCTGGCGTGACGACGCGGCGGCTAGTCGCAACGATCCTGTAGGGGCGGGTCCGTCGCCGAGGCCTGTTGAAGGGACCTTCAGGAGGGGGGGTCTCGCGGGGATGGAGACGGAAGGCCGGAGCGCCCTCCTATCGGAGGGACAAAGCGGCCTGCTCGTAGATCCCCCAGCCGAGGAGTGCCGCCGTGAGGAGGGGACGGAGGAACCGCCTGCCCCTCGCCGCCTCCAGGATCGCCGCGATCCCCCACGCGAAGGCGGGCACGCAGGCGGCGAATCGACGGTTTCCGATCGGCGCGGGGGCATGTCCGCCGTACCAGTCGGCGACCGAGGCGTTGACCACGGTCTCGAGCAGGACGGCGACGAGGAGGAGGACCCCCGCGGGCCGATGGCGGCGCGCGAACGCGGCGAGGCCGAGGAGCGCGACTCCGGAGACCGGATGGGTCGAGACGAGGCCGTTCCTCCCCAATAGGGAGGGAAGGATCAGGGAGGGAACCCGGCCGAGGTCGACGTAGTCCGACCCGTGGGGCCAGTGGAGCCAGGTCCCGAAGTAGGCCTTCCAGTAGATCAGCTGGGGGACGAACGCGAGGGCCGCCGCGGCCGCCGCGCACGCGACCCCGGCCCAAAGGCGCCCGCGGGTCGGGGTTCCCTCTCCCGGCTCCGGACGGCGATGGAGGCGGAGAATGGTCGCGGCCGGGAGGAGGAGGAAGATCGCCTCCTGCCAGCGGCAGATCGCCATCCCCCCCGCCGCCGCGCCGAGGAGGGCCCACCGGGAGAGCCGGTCGGGCCGGTCCTCGAGCCTCCCCCACAGCCAGAGGAAGACCGAGACGGCGAGGAAGCTCGCGACGTGGGAGGAGATCCCGCCGAGGAAGTAGGCGAGGTTCGTGCCGAGCGCGACGATCCAGACCGAGAGGAGGGAGGTCCGCTCGTCGAACGAACGGCGGAGGAAGGCATAGGCCGCGCAGAGGCCGAGGAACGCCTGGACCGCCGTCGCGACGTGGGTGGAGAGCCGGTAGCGCCGCTCGTAGCCGGGGAGCTCCTCGCCGCCGTCCGGAGCGGGTGCGATCGCGCGGACCACGAAGTAGAAGGGAGCCGCGAGGACCGCCCAGCCCGGCGGGAAGTCGTTCGGGAGGCGCTCCGGGAAGGACGCGCGGACCCAGGCCGCCCAGGTCTCCGGCGTGAGGGCCCGCAGTTCCTCCAGCCACGCCCGCTTCCGGCGCTCGAACTCCTCCTCGGGGATCCCCAACCTGACCGACTCCCGCTTGAGGAACTCGACCTCCTCCGGGGGCGTCGAGAGAATCGTGTCGCGCGTCGTCTCGAGGTACGAGGCGGAGGCGGCCTCGTTCCGGAGGTCGAGGTCGCCGTCGAACGCGAGGGAGCGCAGCGGTCCGTAGTAGTAGAAGGAGTCGGAGAGGAAGGCGATCGAGGAGCCGGCGGGAGCTCGGTAGACGGCGAGGAGGAGGGCGCCGGCGAGGAGTGGGGAGAGGAGGAGGAAGGCGCGGGCTCGCGCCGAGGTCGCTCGCTCGCCGGGGATCAACGAGGCGGGCTAGGCTCCGGATCGGCCCGGAGGGTGTCAAGGCGCGCGGGGAAGAGGACGGGCGCGGGCTCCCTCCAACGGAGACGCATCTCGTACGTTTTCCGGTAGGCGCCCCGCAGGACGGCGGGTATACGGAACAGGCGCGGGCCTCCGGCCGGCGCGACCCCGAAAGGACTCTCATGCCCGATCCCACGACCGGCCCCGAGGACCTCGCCGCGGTCGAGAAGCTCCGCTCCGCGTACGCGACGATGAAGCAGGAGCTCCGCAAGACCCTCGTCGGCCTCGACGCCGTGATCGACGAGCTCTTCCTCGCCCTCTTCTCACGCGGCCACTGCCTCCTCGTCGGGGTGCCGGGCCTCGCGAAGACCCTCCTCGTCTCCTCCGTCGCCCGGATCCTCGACCTCTCCTTCAAGCGGATCCAGTTCACCCCCGACCTGATGCCCTCCGACATCACCGGGACGGAGGTGCTCCAGGAGGACCGGACGACCGGGACGCGGGCCTTCCGCTTCCTGCCGGGCCCGATCTTCGCGAACGTCATCCTCGCCGACGAGATCAACCGCACGCCGCCGAAGACCCAGGCGGCGCTCCTGGAGGCGATGCAGGAGACGCAGGTGACGGCGGCGGGGAAGAAGCACGCCCTCGAGAAGCCCTTCTTCGTGCTCGCGACCCAGAACCCGATCGAGCAGGAGGGGACCTACCCCCTGCCGGAGGCGCAGCTCGACCGGTTCATGTTCATGGTGAGGGTCGAGTACCCGAGCCTCGAGGAGGAGCGGGAGATCGTGCGGCTGACGACCCAGGCCGCGATCCCGGAGCTGAAGCCGGTGCTCACGGGCCCGGAGATCCTCACATTGCAGGAGATGGTCCGGCGCGTCCCGATCGCGGACCACGTCCTCGACTTCGCCCTGAAGCTCGCGCGGCGGACGCGCCCGGTGGAGGCCGACGCGCCCGCCTACGTCCGCGACTGGGTGACCTGGGGCGCGGGGCCGCGCGCCTCCCAGCACCTCGTCGTCGGGGGGAAGGCGCGCGCGGTCCTCTCCGGGCGCCCCTACGTCGCGATCGAGGACATCGTCTCCGTCGCGAAGCCGGTGCTGCGCCACCGGATCATCCCGAACTACAGCGCGCAGGCGGAGGGGATCTCGACGGACCAGGTCGTCGACCGGCTGCTCCAGGACCTGCCGCGCCACGGGAGCGAGGGGCTCGAGCGCTCCTCGCTCGGAAGCCTCGTGCGGAACTAGCCCCCCGTGGCGGAGACCGCCGGTCCGGGGCCGGGGGGGCCGATCCTCGACCCGAAGGTCCTCGACAAGGTCGGCCGGCTCGAGCTGCGCGCGCGCCTCCTCGTCGAGGGGTTCCTCGCCGGCCTCCACCGCTCCCCCTACAAGGGGGTCTCGGTCGAGTTCCGCGAGCACAGGGAGTACGTGCCGGGGGACGACCCGCGGTTCCTCGACTGGAAGGTCTTCGGCAAGTCCGACCGGTTCGTCATCAAGGAGTACGAGGAGGAGACGAACCTCAACTGCCACCTCTTCCTCGACACGAGCGAGTCGATGGGCTTCGCCTCGGCGGGGCAGACGAAGTTCGAGTACGCCCGCACGATCGCCGCCGCGCTCGCCTACCTCTGCCTCCGTCAGCGGGACGGCGTCGGGCTCTCCCTCTACGACGAGGGGATCGGCAAGACGCTCCAGGCGACGACCGGGGAGGGGCAGGTCCGGGAGGTGCTGCGCGCCCTCGAGGCGGCGAGCCCCTCCCGCAAGACCGCGACGGGGCGCGTCCTGCGCGAGACGGGAGAGCGGCTGCGCCGGCGCGGGATCGTCGTCGTCATCTCCGACCTCTTCGACGACCCCGAGGAGGTCCTCGCGGGGCTGAGGGGGCTGCGCCAGCGCGGGCACGAGGTGCTCGTGTTCCACACCCTCGACCCGGCCGAGGTCAACTTCCCCTACGAGCGGATGACCCTCTTCGAGGGGCTCGAGATGGGGCCACGCCTCCTCGTCGACCCGCGGGCGCTGCGGGAGGCGTACCTCGCGGAGGTCAAGTCGTACCTCGACCGCATCCGCGCGGGCTGCCTCTCCCACCGCATCGACTGGGTGCTCGCGAGCACCGACGTCCCCCTCGACGTCGCCCTCGTCACCTATCTCGGCAAGCGCGCCCGGGCGACGCGGGGGAGGCGCACGGCGTGAGCTTCCTCGGGTTCGTCCACCCCGCGCTCCTGTGGGGACTCCTCGCGGCGGGCGTCCCGATCCTCATCCACCTCCTCAACCGCCGCCGCTACCGCCGGCTCGCCTGGGCCGCGAGCGCCTTCCTTCTCGCGGCCTACCGCCGGACGCGGCGGCGGATGCGGATGGAGAACTTCCTCCTCCTCCTCGCGCGGACCGCGGCGGTCGCGCTCCTCGCCCTCGCGATCGCCCGCCCCCACGCCGGCGTCGAGGGGCCGGTCGCCGCGCTCGCGGAGAGCCGGCGCGACGAGGTCGTCGTCCTCGACGCCTCCTACAGCATGGGGTACCGGGGGCAGGCCGGCTCGACGCCGTGGGAGCGCGCCATCGAGGCGGCGCGGGAGATCCTCGACCGGGCGCGCCCGGAGCGGGGCGACCGCGTCGCCCTCCTCCTCGCGAAGGCCCGTCCCGAGGAGATCCGGGCCTCGGGGCGCGAGGAGCTGCGCCGGGAGCTCGCGCGCCTCGCCGAGGAGGGGCCACCCCAGGAGGGGAGCGACTTCCGCGCGACGCTCGGCCTAGTCGATCGCGTCCTCGAGGGGTTCGGCGCCGGAGGCTCCTCGACGGTCACCTTCGTCACCGACCTCCAGCGGAAGGCCTTCTCCCCGCCGCAGACCCCCGCCACCCGCCCTGTCCACGCCGCCCCGGGAACGGAGAGCGCTCCGGCCGCGGGAGGCTCCGAGGAGATCTCCCCGCTCCTGAGGTCGATCGCCGGCCGGGGAGCCCGCCTGCGGGTCCGGCCGGTCGGCCCGTCGGAGGCCGACCCTCCGAACCTCGGCGTCACCTCGCTCCGGCCCGACCCCGAGGACGCGGGGTTCTTCGCCGGGGCGCCCCTCACCCTCCAGGCGACGGTCCGCAACCACGGGCGCGAGGCGCGCACGGGCGTGCTCGCGCACCTCCTCGTGGACGGGATCAAGAAGGGGGCGGCCCGGGTCGACGTCCCGGCGGGCGCGGAGGTCCCCGTCTCCTTCCCCGCCGAGGTCTTCACGGACCCGGGGGGACATGGGGTGGAGGTCGTGCTGGAGGCCGACGGCCTGCAGCCCGACGACCGGCGCGGCTACGGCCTCCTCGTCCGGCCCCCGATCCGCGTCCTCCTCGTCGAGTCGGAGATGACGGAGGACCCCGACCTCTGGGAGACGGGCCCGCTCATGACCGCGCTCCGGCCTCCCGAGGAGGAGGAATCGGGCGATTCCCCCCCCTTCCTGCCGACCGTCGTCGACCGCAGCCGGTTCAACGCGGACCAGGAGAACCTCGCCGACTACGACGTCGTCGTCCTGCCGAACCTCGAGAGCCTCTCGGACCGGATCGTCGAGCGGCTCGAGCCCTGGGTCACCGGGGGCGGGGCGCTCCTCCTGTGGCTGGGGGATCGGGTCGTGGCGTCCTACTACCACGCGCGCCTCCGCCGTCCCGACGGGGGAGGGCTTCTCCCCGCGAAGATCGCGGACGAGCCCCTCTCGACCTCGGGACGCGAGGGTCCTCCCTTCCACCTCGTGCTGCGAG
>JAKEFM010000147.1 GCA_022616055.1 Planctomycetota bacterium | reverse complement strand
TAAGCCGAAACCGGATTCAGGGGCAGGTTTTCGCTTCGATGCTCAACTATCTCAGCTCGACTCCAGCCCTGAACTACGCCGGGACAGGAGTCTTGATCTCCGCCGAAAACGGCGCGGCGATCGACTCCTCGGTCGTGTTCGATTCGAACGAGGTAAGCGGGAACCAGGGGCGAGGGTTCCTCGTCGCGACGCGGACCCCGGTATTCGGCGGCCCCTCGCCGGTTTCGCTCGCCCCGCGGCTTCAGAACGAACGGATCTGGTCGAACGGGACGGTCGCGGCGGCGGGACAGGAGGGCGTGCTCATCTACGACGGCGCCTTGGGGGGATCGGGGGGCGCCGTCGCGCCCCTGTTCGTCCTCCTCGACGTCTGGGGTCACCCCGGGTTCGGGGTGAACAACGCGTTCACGACGAGCGCGCCGCAGCTCTGGAACTCGAACGTCTGGGGAAACAACGCGGGGAACGGGGACCTGAACAACTTCGGGTTCTCGAACACGCTTCCGGTCGGGGGCCGCGTCGCCTTCAGCAACTTCTGCGGGGGACCTTTCCAATTGCTGGTCCCAGCTGTGATCTGCGGGACTCAGCCGACCGCCATTCCGGGAGCTGCTGGTTCGGACGGCTGCATCTCGTCGAATCCGTACTTCGCCAACCCCGCGGCGGGAGACTTCGAACTGACTTGCGCGCCGGCTGGCAGCTGCGCCAACGCGCAGTTGATCGGAGACTGCTCGCAGTCGGAGGCCGTCGACGCAGCGGCGCTCGCCGGGACGTCGGTTGGGGACCAGGCGGCCGGAACGCAGATCACCCTCGCCTCAATTCCGGGCTTGGACGCCCTTGGACGTCCGAGGCCGATCCAGGTCCTTTGCAGCGCCCCCCAGGTCCTTCCAGACATGGGAGCGCTGGAGAAGCAGACGACTACCCCGTGAGGGTTTCCGCGAACTCGTCGCCCCTGATCTCCCTCGTCCTCCTATCCCTGGCGCTGAGCGAGCGCGCGAGGGCGGGAGATCGGTTCCACCGCTACCTTGTGCTTGCTCCAGACGAGGGGCTCTTTGGCGTGTCCGCCCCCGGCGACGTCGACGGGGACGGCTACGACGATCTCTTGGTTTCCTGGCTCCCTCCGAACTTTCCCACGAATCCGGGCGCGCATGCGCGCGTGCGGTCGGGCTTGAATGGAGCACTGCTCTACGACTGGGCGCCGACGCCTCCGTCGACCATCGGTCCGGTCCTGGGAGGGGGAGCTGGGGACGTCGACCTCGACGGTCACGCGGACATCATGCTGGCGACTCAGGGGACGTACCCTCACATCGGGTTTCGCTCGGGGAGCGACGGTTCCGTGATCGGATCGCTGACCTCCTCCACGTTCGGATGGGGATCGGGGGGCCTGATCGGGATCAACATTGCCGCACTTGGAGACCTCGACGGCGATGGCTACCCGGAGGTGGCGATCGTAGGCGGCCAGTCAACGGTGGGGCGGGAGGTAGCCGTGGTGTCGGGGCCCTCCCTGAGTCCGCTCTACACCATCGGTCCTGTGTTCGGCGTGCAGTTCGGCAATTCGGTCACACGCGTCGAGGACTTCGACGGAGACGGGAACTCGGACTTCCTCGTCGGCGCGCCCTTCTGGAGCAATCCGTTCTCGGTCGCCGGCTGGATGGGGGTCTACTCCGGTCCGACGGGTGCATTCTTGACGAGCATGACGGGGACGGTGCTCGGCCAGCAGGTCGGCCAATCCGTGACGGGCCTCGGGGACGTCAACGGCGACGGCATCCCGGAGGTCGCCTCCTTCGAATACCTGCCCGCGCCAGCTGGCCCGCTCGTCGTCAGAACCGTGGGATCCTGGTCACCCGTGTACCCTAACGCGGCCGCCGGTTCCGCCATCGTCCGACTCCTCGACGCGGACGGAGATGGGGTCGACGATGTCCTGGCTTCTTCTGGCCCTGTCCAGAGGGTCATTTCAGGGGCCACTGGATCGTTGATCTTCGAGCTCGGGAGCTGGAGCACGACGGTCTACCCCACGGCCGTGAGCGGAGTGTCTCTCGGGGACGTGAATGGAGACGGCCTAGGAGACATCGGTGTAACCACCGTGACCGGCCCGACATTCCCTCTTCCCCCGTGGACCGCGCAGGACCTGACCTGGGGATGGACGTGGCCGCCGGGGCCTCCGGGAGCGCGGGAAGCCTGGGTGTACACCGCGAGGAACTTCGAGGTCACGGGGCCGACGATGGTCGGAGGGAGCGCGCAGTTCGACCTTCTGGTCCCGAAGCGGCCGGGGAGGGCGTTCCAGGTCGTCTTCTCGCTCGAGGGGCAGGTGCCGGGGGTCCCGCTGGGACCGTTCGTCTTCCCTCTCCTCCCCGACGCGTTGGTCCTTCAGACGGCGGCGCTGGGGATTGGGGGCGTGCTCGACGCCACGGGGCGGGCCGCGCTGACGGTGCCGATCCCTTCGAACCCGGCGCTGCAAGGCTACGAGATCAAGGCGAGTGGCGTCGTCTACGACCTGGCCGGGCCGCTCGGAATCGGTTGCGTGCTCACCGGGGAGTCCTTCACGATCCAGTAGGGAGCCCAGCGGGGGAGAACGGCTGCGGACCCGCGCCCCGGATGGGCCCTAGCTCGCGGCGAACACGGGGACGGGCGCGAACTCCCCTCCGAGCGCCGCCGCCGGATCGGCGCCGAGCCAATCGCGCAGCACCGCCGCGTAGACCGACCGGAAGTCGATCGCGAACTTGAGGTCGCCGTCGGCGAGGTCGCCGAGGTTCGGCGGCGCGCCGTGCAGTCCCCCCTTCACGCCGGGGCCGAAGAGGAAGACCGGCCCGGACGTCCCGTGGTCGGTGCCGCCGCTCCCGTTCTCCTCGACGCGGCGGCCGAACTCGGAGAAGGCCATCACGACCACGTCCTTGGCGCGGCCGGCCGCCTCGAGGTCCTGGAAGAAGGCGTCGATGGAGGAGGCGCCTTGGCCGAGGAGGTTGCTGTGCGCCCCCTTCTGGTTCGCGTGGTGGTCGAAGCCGGAGACCGAGGCGTAGTAGAGGCGCGTCTTCATCCCGCCCGCGATCATCCGGGCGACCAGGGCGAGGCGCTGGCCGGAGGGGTAGGTCGCCTTGTTCTGCCCGCGGCCGAGGCAGGCCTTCACCTCCTCCGCGCTCGCCAGCGCCGAGGAGGCCGTGGCGCGGACGACCTCGGCGTAGGAGCCGGGCCCCGGCGACCGGCACTCGCAGATCTTCCGGAAGGCCTCGAGCTGCGCGTCGCGGTCCTGGGGGAAGTTGCGGTCGCCCGCCATCGAGAAGGCGTCGACTCCGTCGAAGGCGAGCACGCTCCCCGCCTCGCGCTCGAGGGCGAAGGGGAGGGGCGTTCCGAGGTGGACGAGGAGGGTCGGGGGCGCGCCCGCGCCGTCGGCGACGCGACCGAGCCATCCCGCGCGGGGGAGAGGGCCCTCCACGCGGGCGGAGTGCCAGATCTCCATCGAGCGGAAATGGGACCGGTCGGGATTCGGGTAGCCGACCCCCTGGACGATCGCGAATTCCCCCTTGTCGAAGCGGCCCTTGAGGGGCGCGAGGGCGGGGTGGAGGCCGACGCGGTCGTCGAGCCGCAGCACGTCCTTCGTCTCGATCCGGAGGTTCGGGCGCGCCTTGTGGTAGAGGTCGTCGGCGAACGGGACGACCGTGTTCAGGCCGTCGTTGCCCCCCGTGAGCTGGACGACGACGAGGATCCGGCCGGAGGGATCGGTCGCCGAGCGCGTCTCCTGGAAGCGCAGCGCCCGGGCGAAGACCGAGGGGACCGCCGCCCCGACGCCGACGGCGGCGAACGCGCCGCGGAGGAACTCGCGACGGTCGATGCCCCGCTTCATGCGAGCTGGTACTCCGGGCTCGAGAGGATGAGCCGCGCGAGCCCGCGGACCTTCTCGTCGAGGCCCCGCTTCGTCCGGCGGAACGGCCCGAGGATCCCCTTCTCCCCCTTCATCCGGAGGTAGTTCTCGAGCGCCTCCCGCGTCGCCGGGGGAGCGTGCCCGTCGAGGAGCGCGTCGAGGAACGTCCCGACGACGGCGGGCCCGTCCGCGTCGGCCCCGACCCACGTCTCCGGGTCGAACGGGCGGCCGTCGGCCTTCCGGACGCGGTAGGTGACGAGGGTGTTCGCGAAGTTCGCGCGCTCGAAGAGGGTCGCCGTGTTGATCCAGGCGAGGCCCCCGTCCCACCCCTTCACGCTCGGAGGGTTGAAGAGCGCCTGTCCCATCTTCGCCATCGGACCCGGCAGGCGGCGCACGGGCACGCCGATGCCGAGCTCCCGGATCGCGCCGACGACGAACTCGGCGGGGCTCTTCACCTTCGCGCGGAGCGCCGGCTCGGAGACGAATGCGGGAGAGCGGAGGATCGTCCCGAGCGCCCCCCGGATGTCCCCGCCCGACGCGAGCCAGCCCCGGGCGACCTCCGCCTCGAGATCCGGAACGCCCGCATCGGAGACGAAGAACCGGACGAGCTTCCCGGCGAGCCGGGCTGCCGTCGCCTCCGAGGCGGCGAGGCGCTCGCAGATCTCCTCGGGCTTCCAGGGCTTCGTCTCGCCGAAGAGGGTCTTCGGACCGTTGTCGTGCTCCTTCGGCTCGGCGACCGCCTCCCCCTCGCGGACCTTCCAGCCGGTGAAGACGCGGGAGAGCTCGCGGATGTCCCCCTCCGTGTAGTTCCCCCGGCCGAGGGTGAAGAGCTCGAGCAGCTCCCGGGCGAAGTTCTCGTTCGGCTTCCGCTTCGTCGAGCGCGCCCCGTCGAGGTAGAGGAGCATCGCCGCGTCGCGCGAGACCGCGCCGAGGAGGTCGGCGAACCGCCCGAGCCCCTTCGCGCGGAAGAGCTCGCTCTGGCGCACGAGGAGCGCGACGTTGTCGACCTTCCCCGCCCCGGTCGCGAAGTGGCCGTGCCAGAAGAGGGCGATCTTCTCCTCGAGCGGCCGGGCCGTGTGGACCATCCGATACAGCCACCAGGACTGGGCGTCCTCGAGGTTCGTCAGGTCGAAGATCTCCCCCTCGAGGCGCTCGAGGGCCTCGCCCATCGGGTCCTCCACCTTCTCGGGGTGGAGGAGCTCCTCGACGCAGGCCTCGAAGCCTCGGGCGACCGCCGCCGGGAGCTCGGCGGGAGAGAGTCCGAACCCGGCCCGCCGGTAGAGATGCGCGATCCTTCGTTCCTGCTCGGTGCGCAAGGCTAAGGAGGAATCGTAACGTGCCGCCCGGAGTCGGGTAGCCGGGGCATGGTCTCGAGGCCTCGAGTGGGCCGGTAGGACCATCCGGGTGAGGACTCCAGGAATCGGGAGTAGAGTGGCGCTCGCTGCTCGCCTCCCCGTGCCCGGCCCGGCGGGGATGGGGGGGGATTCGCAGGCGCGGAGGTTCCCCGATGGACGCACGCCGCCGACTCCGGACCGTGGCGACCGCTCTCTCGGCGCTCCTCCTTCCGCGACTCACCCTCGCGACCGTCTGGACGGTCTCCCCTCCCGGGGGCGGCGGCCAGTTCAACGACATCCAGTCCGCCGTGAACGCCGCCTCACCGGGCGACACGGTCCTCGTGGTCGCCGGGACCTACCCGCCCTTCGTCCTGGACAAGGCCCTCCGGGTGCTCGGCGTGGGTCCCGGACTCGTGACCGTCTCCATGGCGGCGATCTCCTCCCCGCCGCCCGCGCCGGCCGCCGTGCAGGTCACGGGAATCCCCGCGGGAAGCTTCGCCCTGATCGCGGGGATGAAGGTGCAGATCAGCACCGTCTACCCCCCAGCGTTCTGCCTGAGTTGTCCCTGCTCCGGCTGGCCCTCGGCCTCCGCCCTCTCGGTCGCGAATTGCATCGGCCCGCTCTTCCTCTCCAACCTCCAACTCGAGCCGGGGTACTACTTCCACGGGCTGAGCGCAACCGCTTCGACGCTCGTCCTCCTCGACCACGTCGCTGTCTCGGGGTCGCAGGTGTCGGGATGTTCCCTGTTCTGCGACAACTACAACGCTGCGTGCGCTCGGGCGGGCATATCGGCCTCCGGCACGAACCTGTCCGTCAACGACTCGTCCATCCAGGGGGTCACGAGTTCGACGGCCCTGCAGATCGACGGCGCTTCCCAGTCCATTCTCGCTCGCACCAACCTCACGGGCTCGGACGCCATCTCGATCGCCTGTCCGAGCTTTGGCAGCCCCGTTCCAAAGTGGAGGGGATTGGACGCCGGTCACGGGCTCTCGGTGGCGAGCGGGGCGGTCGTGCGCGTCGCCGGCGGCTCACCGGTCGCGATCGCGGGAGGGGAGGGCGGGGACGGATACGGTTTCGTCCCCCTGATGGGCTGCTGCGAAGGCGGGGACGGAGGGCATGCCGTGACCTCCTCGGCGTCGACCGTCCTGCTCGCTCCCGGCCTCGCACTGATCCCCGGCTTGCCGGGTTATAGCCCGTCGTGCCCCGTGCTCCCCGGCCAAGCGATCAGCGGATCGGGCGTCTCGACCGCCTCCGCCCCCCTTCCCTCGCTGGGACTCAACCCGCCCCTCTCGAGCCCCGGAGGGTCGTTCTCCCTCGAGGTGAAGGGAGCGGCGTCGAGCGTCTTCGCCCTCGGGGTGTCGGGGGCCCCCGGATTCCTCCCGATCCCAGGGGTCGGCGGGGCGCTCCTGCTCGATCCCGGCTCTCTCGTCCTGTTCGCGTCGGGAACGCTCGACGCCACGGGGACGGCCTCGATCTCGGCGGCGGTGGCCCCGGATCCGCTCTTCTCGACCCTGGTCCTCTTCCTCCAGCCAGCCACGCTGGTCCCGGGAGCGGGGGCGGTCGACCTGGGACCCGCGGTGCCGATCGTGATCCTGTAGCGGCTGCGCGCGGCAGGGGGCCGCGGCCCCCCGCGCTCACGGTGTCGAGGGGACGGGGGCGGCGGGGGCGGCGCCCGGGACGAGATCGAGGCCGAGGACCTCGGCGAAGCGCGCAGCGACCCGGGCCTTCACGTCCGCCATGCAGACCTCGCGACCCGCCTGCGCCGTCATCGAGGTCATGACGCAGGGGTCGAGGCCGCAGGGCCGGATCCGGGAGAAGGCGGCGGGCTCCGTCTTCACGTTGAGCCCGAAGCCGTGGTAGGAGACCCAGCGGCGCACGGCGACGCCGATCGAGGCGATCTTCCGCGGGCCGACCCAGGCGCCGGTGAGCCCCTCGCGGCGAGACCCCTCGATCCCGAAGTCCGCGAGGGTGCGGATCAGGGTCTCCTCGAGGGCGCGGAGGTAGCCGTGGAGGCCGATCCGTCGTTCGTCGAGCTTCAGGATCGGGTAGCCGACGAGCTGACCCGGTCCGTGGTAGGTCGCCTCCCCGCCGCGCGCGATCTCGAAGACGGGGCAACCCGGATCGGCCAGGTCCTCGCGCTTCGCGCGGCGGCCGAGGGTGACGACGGGGGGATGCTCGACGAGGAGGAGGGTGTCCGGGGCCTCGCCGCGCGCCCGCCGCTCGACGAGATCGGTCTGGAGGGCGAGCGCCTCGGCGTAGCCGAGGAAGCCGAGGTCGAGGAGGCGGCACTCGGTGGTCACGGCGTGCCCCGAGGGGCGGCTGCGATGATAGCGCGCTTGTTCCCTGGAGGTCCGGGGCGCTATCTAAGGCTCCGGTGAAGCGACGGAAACCCCGGCGGAGCCGCCGTCGCGTCGCGGCGGAAGATCCCCTTCCCGAGCTCGACCTCTACTACGAGTGGTGGCGGGGCCTCACGCCCGAGGAGCGCCTGCGCCGGTCCTGGCGCCTCCGCACCCGGATCAAGGACCTCCAGGCCTTCCACGATGCGAAGTATCTTCCGGAGCCTTGAGCGCTCCGGCGTCGAGTACCTCCTGATCAGCGGCCAGGCCTCCGTCCTCTACGGCGCCGCGCTCTCCTCGGAAGACCTCGACATCTGGGTGCGCCCGACGGGGCCGAACCTGCGGCGGCTCCTCCGGGCGCTGGCGAGGTGCCGGGCCCGGGTCCACAAGCTCACCCCTCCGGTCACGTCCCGGTTCGCTCGCCGCGGCCACGGGTTCCACTTCTGGATCCCCGGGCGCCCGCTCCCCGTCTATCTCGACGTGATGGCGTGTCCCCCTCGCGTCCGTTCCTTCGAAGAGGCGCGCCGGCGCGCGCGGCCCTCCCGCACACCGTGGGGGGAGGTCCCGGTCGTCGCGATCGAGGATCTCGTCGCCCTGAAGAGGACCCGCCGGCTCGCCGACTACGACGTCATCTCGAGGCTCGTGCAGATCCGGCTGGCGGAGGAGGAGAGACCGACGCGTCGTCTTCTCCGATGGGCCGCGCGGCACGCGTTCCGCGTCGAGGATCGGCTGCCGCTCCTTCGCCGGCTCGGCGGGCGCTCCTCGGATGGAGCCTGCCGGCGTGCGATCTCGCGCGAGATCGCCTGGCATCAGGCGCGGGACTCCGCGCACTGGCGGACCCGGCTCTTGGAGATCCGCAGGCTCCGGCGCGACGGGCGGCTCCTGCCTCAAGGGATGCCGGTCTCGCGACTCCTCCGGCCTCCTCGCGGCTCCTGAACCGGGGTGGGGAGGCCAGTCTCCCCGGCCCGCCGCCCCGCCCGCGGGGGCGATTGTGTTCCGGGGGCCAGGGCTTCATCATCCGCGCCCGCCGAATCCGGGGAGGGCTCTCGAGATCCCGCACGCTCCGCTCGCGACGCGAGTGAATCCCCTCTTCCGAGTCCTGGCCCTCGGTCTCGTTCCCGCGTGCGTGTCCCGCGCGGCCGGCGACCTCCCCCCGGACCGGCGTCCCGGCGTGACCCTCGAGGGGGTCACCTATCTCCCCAACGGCTGGGCGCTCTCGCCGCACGGCCGGCACCTCGAGGTGGGGGACTTCCCGATGTCGGTCGCCGTCGACACGGAGGAGCGGTTCGCCGCCGTCGTCCTGTCGGGCGCGCGCGAGCAGGGCGTGGCGATCGTCGACCTCGAGCGGTGGGCCGTGGCCGACCGCGCGAAGGTGAAGCGGGCCTGGCTCGGCGGGGCCTTCTTCGATGGGGGGAAGCGGTTCGTCCTCTCGGGCGCCGCCGACAACGTCCTGCGGCTCTTCTCGGTCGACCGCTCGACCGGGAGGCTCGGCCGGGACGGGGAGATCGCGGTGGCCGACCTGGGGAAGGAGGCGTTCGTCGGCGGGATCGACGTCTTCGAGCGCGAGGGGAGGCGACTCGCCTACGCCGTCCTCCAGCTCGGCCGCCGGCTCGTCGAGGTGGACCTCAAGGAGCGGATCGTCGTCCGGTCCGCCGACATCGGACGTCTCCCCTACACCTGCCGCGTCTCCCGCGACGGGACGAGGATCTTCGTCACCCTCTGGGCCGACGCGCGGCTCCTCGTCCTCGACCGGGCGAGCCTCGCCCCGGTCGCGACGGTCGCCGTGGGAGCCCACCCGAACGCCGTCCTCGAGGGGCCCGACGGCCGCCTCTTCGTCGCCTGCGCGAACGACGACACGGTCTGCGTCGTCGACGGCGCGAGCCTCAAGGTCGTCGAGCGCGTGAAGACCTCCCTCACGCGCGGCGCTCCGGAGGGGACGACCCCGAACGCCCTCGCCCTCGCTCCCGGCGGGGAGCCGCTCCTCGCCGTCGCGAACGCCGACAACAACGACCTCGCGCTCCTCGATCTCGGAGAGGAGGGGGAGACGGGGATCGAGGGGTTCGTCCCGACCGGCTGGTACCCGACCGCGGTCGCCCACCTCGCGAAGACGGACCGCTTCCTCGTCCTGTCCGGCAAGGGGCTCGGCTCGGGGCCCAATCCGGCGGGACCGACCTCGCCGCTGCGGAAGGCGGGGGACCCCGAGCTCTGGGTCGGCTCCCTGATGAGGGGGACCCTCTCGGCCTTCCCCCGGCCGGGGAGGGGGGAGCTGCGCGGTCTCACCCGCCGGACCCTCGGCAACACCCCCTACCGCGACGACCGGCTCCAGATGGCGCACCGCGAGGAGGGGAACCCGATCCCCGCCCGCCGGGGCGAACCGACGCCGATCCGCCACGTCCTCTACGTCATCAAGGAGAACCGGACGTACGACCAGCTCTTCGGCGGGATCGAGCGGGGGGAGGGGGACCCGCGCCTCGTCCTCTTCGGCCCCGAGGTCGCCCCCAACCACCACGCGATCGCGAGGCGGTGGGTGCTCCTCGACAACACCTACGCGGACGCGGAGGTGTCGGCCGACGGCCACCAGTGGTCCACGGGGGCCTACGCGACCGACTTCACGGAGAAGTCCTGGCCGACGGTCTACGGCCCGGGGGGCCTCAGGTACGAGTTCGAGGGGGGGCGCCACCCGCTCGTCGCCCCGCGGGCCGGCTACCTCTGGGACCAGGCCGCGCGGGCGGGGATCTCCTACCGCTCCTACGGCGAGTTCGTGAAGGAGCCGGGACCCGACGGGCGCGTCGAGGGGAACCTCCCGGCCCTCGAGGGCCATGTCTGCCCGACCTACCGCGGATGGGACCTCGACTACCTCGACCAGAAGCGGGCGGACGCCTATCTGGAGGAGCTCGCGCGGTTCGGACGGGAGGGGTCGATGCCGCGCCTCCAGATCGTGCGCCTGCCGAACGACCACACGGCGGGGACGAAGAAGGGGAGCCCGACGCCGCGCGCGATGGTCGCCGACAACGACCTCGCTCTCGGGCGGATCCTCGAGGCGGTCTCGAGGTCGCGGTTCTGGCGGGAGACCGCGGTCTTCGTCGTCGAGGACGACGCGCAGAACGGCCCCGACCACGTCGACGCCCACCGGATGGTCTCCCTCGTCGCCTCCCCGTGGGCGAAGCGGGGGTTCACCGACTCGACCCTCTACTCGACCTCCTCGGTCCTCCGGACGATCGAGCTGATCCTCGGCCTCGCCCCGATGTCGCAGTACGACGCGGGGGCGACCCCGATGTGGAACGCCTTCACGAGCGAGCCGGACTTCTCCCCCTACGAGGCGCTCCGCCCCTCCGTCCCCCTCGACGAGAGGAACCTCGCGGGGGCCTTCGGACAGGAGCGGATCGAGGGGATGAACCTCGCCGTCGAGGACGCGGTGCCCGAATTCGAGTGGAACGAGATCCTCTGGAAGTCCGTGTTCGGGCGGGACTCCGAGATGCCCGCCCCCGTCCGCGCCCCCTGGTCGGCCTGGGCCGAGTACTTCGCGGGGCCAAGTTCCTGGGGGCCCTCGGGGCCCTCGGGGAGGTAGGCCCGATGGCGCGTCCCTTCCGGGCCGGCTACCCTCTCTCCGCATGAACCCGCGCGCCGAACGCCTGCGCCGCATCGGGCAGAGCCTCTGGCTCGACTACATCGACCGCGGCCTCCTCGACCGCGGGGAGCTCGCCCGGATGACGGAGCAGGACGGGGTCTCGGGGGTGACGACCAACCCGACGATCTTCGAGAAGGCGATCCGGACGACCCCGGCCTACGACGCGGGGATCGCCCCGCTCGCCCGCCAGGGGCTCGCCGCCGCGGCGATCGCCGAGCGGCTGATGATCGAGGACGTCGCGCGCGCGGCCGACGTCCTCCGGCCGACCTACGACGCGACGAGCGGGCGGGACGGGTTCGTGAGCCTCGAGGTCCGCCCCTCCCTCGCGCGCGACGCCGAGGCGACCTTCGCCGAGGCGACGCGCCTCTTCGCCCTCGTGCGACGCCCGAACGCGATGATCAAGATCCCGGCCACCCGCGAGGGGTGGGAGGCGATCCGGCGCGCCACGGCCGAGGGGGTGAACATCAACGCGACCCTGATCTTCTCCTGCCGTCACTACGAGGGAGTCGCGAAGGCCTACGTCGAGGGGCTCGCGGAGCGCTCCCGCCGCGGACGCGACCTCCGGTCGGTCGCCTCCGTCGCGAGCGTCTTCGTGAGCCGGGTCGACACGGCCCTCGACGGGAAGCTCGCCGACCCCTCCCTCCAGGGGCGCGCGGCGGTGGCGAACGCGAAGACGATCTACGCCGAGTTCCGGGCCTTCTTCTCGGGGGAGCCCTTCCGAGCCCTCGCCTCGAAGGGGGCCGCGATCCAGCGCGTCCTGTGGGGGAGCACGGGGACGAAGAACCCGCGCTATCCCGACACGAAGTACGTCGACGAGCTGGTCGGTCCCGACACCGTCAACACCGTGCCCCCGCAGACGCTCACCGCCTTCCTCGACCACGGCGCGACGGAGAGCGTCGTCGGGGAGGGGCTCGAGGAGGCCCGGGCGCTCCTCGCCCGGATCGCCTCCCTCGGGATCGACCTCGAGGCGGTCTGCGGGAAGCTCCAGGACGAGGGGGTCGACGCCTTCGCGAAGTCCTACGACTCGCTCCTCGCCGCGATCGAGGAGCGCCGGGGCGCCCTCCTCGCCCGGGCCTGACCCGACGGGAGGAGCGGAGGCGGTCGTGAAGTTCCTCGTCATCGGCGGGGGGCGCATGGGGGCCGCGGCGGCCTACGACCTCGCGCGCTCCCCGGGCGTCGACATGGTCTTCGTCGCCGACCAGGAGCTCTCCCGGGCGAAGGACGCCCTCGCCGTCGCGGAGAAGGCGAAGCCGGCCCGCGGCGCCTCGCGCACCGGCCTCGCTCGCCTCGAGATGGTCCGCCTCGACGCGGCCGACCGCGCCGCGGCGGTCTCCGTCCTGAAGACGGTCGACGCCGCGATCTCGGCGGTCCCCTACTCCTTCAACGAGGGGCTCACGCGCGCGGCGATCGAGGCGAAGACGCATTTCTGCGACCTCGGCGGCAACGACGAGGTCGTCCGCCGCCAGCACACCCTCGACGGGGAGGCGAAGGCGGCCGGGATCCGCGTGCTCCCCGACTGCGGGCTCGTCCCCGGCCTCGGTACCGTCCTCGCCGCCGAAGCCGCGTCCGGCCTCGACCCGATCGAGGAGATCCGCGTCCGCTGCGGCGGCCTTCCGCTCAAGCCTCACGGTCCGCTGCGCTACCAGCTCGTCTTTTCCGCCGGAGGCCTCGTCAACGAGTACGTCGAGCCGGCGATGGTGATCCGCGACGGGAAAGTCGAGGGGCTCCCGGCCCTCACGGAGATCGAGGAGATCGAGTTCCCTCCCCCGTTCGGGAGGCTCGAGGCGTTCCTCACCTCGGGGGGGCTCTCGACCCTCCCCGAGACGATGGCCGGAAAAGTGCGGGAGATGGACGACAAAACGATCCGCTACCCCGGCCACGCAGCCCTGATGCGGGCGATGTTCGACCTCGGCCTCGCCTCCCGGAAGCCCGTGCGCGTCGGCTCCGCCGACGTCGCGCCGCGAGCGGTCTTCGAGCGTCTCCTCGAGAACACCCTCGGCGGCGTCGGCCGCGACGCGGTCCTCCTCCGCGTCTGGGCGACGGGATCCGAGAAGGGCCGGCGCGTCCGCCGCCTCTTCGAGGTCGTCGACCACGGCGAGCCCGAGATGGGGATCTCGGCGATGGGGCGCACGACCGCCTTCCCCGCCGCCGCCGTCGCCCGACTGTCCGCCTTCGGCGAGATCAAGGAGACGGGCGTGCTGCGCCAGGAGACCTCCGTCCCCGCCAAGCGCCTGATCGAGGAGCTGCGCGCCCGCGGCATCGTCATCCGGGAGGAGTCCGGGCCCGTGGGCACCGCGAAGGTCGTCGCGGCGGCCCGCCCGGCGAAGAAGCCCGCGAAGTCGAAGCCGAGCGCGAAGGCCCGTCCCGCCGCCCGACCGGGGAAGGGGCCGAAGAAGGCCCGGCGGCGCTGACCCCGCCCCGCGCCGCCTCGGGGAATAGAATCTCCTGTCCCCCGTCACGGTTGCGGATGCGCCAGGGTCGCCGAGCGCGGACGGCTCCCCTCCTCGTCGCCGGAGGGGCGCTTGCCCTCACCGCCTATGGGCTCTTCGCGCTCCAGCGCGACGTCGAGGCGGAGCACCTCCGCGCACGCGAGCGGGCGCGTCAGACCGTGAGGCTCGTGGCCGAATCCCTCGCACGGGATCTCGACCGTCTCGCAGCCGATCTCGGCGCGCGGGCTCCGGATCCCGGCGCAGTCGCCGCTCTCGACGCCTTCACCGCGGAGCGGCCCTTCGTCGAGCTCGCCTTCGCGCTGGACGCGGCCGGGAAGGTCCTCCATCCGACCGGGCCGGCGACCGCTCCCGTCGACTCTCCCCCCGAATCGGAGCGCGTCCGCGTCGAGTCCTGGCTCGAGGAGGCGGCCTTCCGCGAGTTCGCGCGCGCCGATCCCCTCGGGGCCGAGGGCGCCTTCGACGAGGCGGATCGGGCGGCGAACGACCCGGGCCTGAAGGCGAGCGTCGCGCTCGCCCGCGCCTGCCACGACCTGCGGCGCGGGGACCGCTCGGCGGCCCTCGGACGACTCGCCCCCGTCCTCGAGACGAAGGCGACCTCCTCCTCGCGCGCGCGTGCCCTCGCCCGACTCGCGCGCGTGCGGCTCCTCCGGGAATCGGGGGACCTCGGAGGTGGGGAGGCGGAGACCGTCGCCCTTCTCGACGACCTCGAGGCGCGAGAGGTGCCCGACGCGCGAGCGTTCCTCGCGGAACTCGACGAGGCGGGCGCCCTGCGGGGAGCCTCGATCGAGGCCGCTGCCTCGCGCATCCGAGAGGCCTCGCGACGACGAGGCCTCCTTGAGCGCCTCGCGGGCGCCTCCGACGCGCTCCTCTCGGCGGGAGGCCGCTCCCCCGTCGGCGAGGCGATCGCCGTGCTCGCGCCCCGGACGGCAGGGGGGAGAACCGGCCTCCTCGTCTCCCCCGAGCGATTCCTCGCTGCGGCCTTCCCCGCCTCCGGCGCCCTCGCGCGCGTCGAAGGTCTCCCGGTCCAGGGCTCGGCGGGGCCGGGGAGCCTCGAAGGGGAGGCCGAGGTGGCAGGGACGGGCGGCCTCCTGCGCGTCGGCCTCCCTCGAGGATTCGAGCCCGCGGCTCCGGCGACGGGAGCGAGGCCCTTCCTCCTCGGGGCCCTCCTCGTGCTCCTCGGGGGGACGATCGCGGGGGCCGCGGCCCTCACGGCCCGCGCCGCGCGGCGGGAGGTCGAGGCGGCGCGCGCGAAGTCCGACTTCCTCTCCGCCGTCACCCACGAGCTGAAGACCCCCCTCGCTTCGATCCGGCTCTACGGGGAGATGCTCGAGGACGGGAAGGGCGCGCCCGAGGGAAAGCGCCGCGAGTGGGTCGGGGCGATCCGCCGGGAGTCGGAGCGGCTTTCGGACCTGATCGACCGCGTCCTCGCGCTCGGGCGCCGAGAGCGGCGGGGTCCTTCCGGCGCCCTCGCCCCCGTCGCTGCGGGCGGGATCCTCCGGACCGCGGCGGAAACCTTCGGGCCGGTCGCCGATCGGTCGGGCGCGCGCTTCGAGGTCGAGGTCGCCGAGGAGGAAGCCTCCGTCCGCGCGGAGCCGAGCGGGATCGTCCAGGCCCTCCTCGACCTCCTCGACAACGCGATCAAGCACGGCGGGGAGAAACCCGAGGTCCTCCTCCGCGGCCTCCGCGACGGGACGACCTACCGCTTCGAGGTCGCCGATCGGGGACCGGGGATTCCGCCGGGGGAGGCCGAGGCGATCTTCGACCTCTTCGCCCGAGGCTCCGACGCGGTGGCGGACGCGCGGCAGGGCCTCGGCGTCGGGCTCGCCCTCGCGCGGCGAATCGTCGAGGCGAACGGCGGGACGCTCTCCGTCGCACCGCGCGAGGGAGGGGGGAGCGTGTTCACCCTCGCCCTCCCGGCAGAGGAGTCCGCCTCGTGAGCGCGAAGATCCTCATCGTCGAGGACGACCCGGCGCTCCGCCAGGGCCTCGCCGACGCCCTCGTCGCCGAGGGGTATCGGGTCGAGACGGCGCCCGACGGCGCGCAGGGGCTCGACCGCCTCCTCGGGGAGCACTTCGACCTCGCGATCCTCGACGTCGCGATGCCGCGGAAGAACGGGTTCGACGTCTGTCGCGAGGTCCGCCGGCGGGGGTTCCAGCTCCCGGTCCTCTTCCTCACGGTCCGCTCCGAGGAGGTCGACCGGGTCCTCGGCCTCGAGATCGGGGCCGACGACTACGTGACGAAGCCCTTCTCCCTGCGCGAGATCCTCGCCCGCGTCGGCGCGCTCCTGCGCCGCGCGAAGCGCCGGCCGGTCGACGCCGTCGCGCCGACCCTCGCGATCGGGGATCGCGTCGTCGACTTCGAGGCGTTCGTGGTGCGGCGGGGGAAGCGGGAGTTCCCCCTCTCGAGAAAGGAGGCCGCGATGCTCCGCCTCCTCGCGGCGAACGAGGGGCGCGTCGTGACGCGGGAGAAGTTCCTCGACGAGGTCTGGGGGGCCTCCGTCCTCGTCGGCCCGCGCACCGTCGACACCCACATGAACCGCCTCCGTGCGAAGGTCGAGGCGGATCCCGACCGCCCCGCCCACCTCCTCACCGTGCATCGCGTCGGGTACCGGCTCGTCCTGTGACAACTCGTTGACGGGCGCGTCGTCGGACGGTGAACACCGGCCGCGCGCCGGGCGGTCCAATGGGCGCCGACGAGACAGGAGCACCCGCCGTGAACCCGACCACGATCGTCTTCCTCCTCGCGTCCTTCCTCGCGTGCCAGACGACGAGGCCCGCGGCGGATCCCGCGACGACCCTCTCCCGCGCGAAGCTCGCCCTCGAGATGGGGGATCTCGTGCGCGCCGAGGGGCTCCTTCAGGAGGCATCTTCGGCGCCGGATCCCGCCGTCGCTTCCGAGGCGCGCAGGCGCCTCGCGGAGCTCGCGCCGAGGATGGGGAAGGGACCGGGCTCCCCGCGGCCCGGCGGGGATTCCCCGATCGCCGTCCGCGTCCGCGACGCGGTGCAGAAGATGGAGCGGGAGCCCGGCCTCGCGAAGGAGGTCGTCGAGGAGATCACCTGGATCGGGGAGGCTGCGGTCCCCTCCCTCGGGAGTTGGATCGACGATCCGTCGATCTCGACCGCAACGCGGGACGCGCTCGTCGGGGCAGCCGCAAAGATCGGGGGGGAGGCGAGCCTCGGCCTCCTCGAGCGGCTCGCCGACTCTCCCGACGACCTCCTGCGGCGCCGGGCGATGGAGGCCTTCGTCGCGGGGGTCCGCGAGGGCGGATCCGTCCCGTACTCCGGGGCTCGCTGGACCGCCGTCGCAGGCCGCTACCTCGGGGACCGGGACCCGCTGACGAGGCAGCTCGCGCTGCGCGGCCTCCGGAACTTCCCCGAGGCGATCCGGGGTCGGCTCGCCGCGCTCGCCGCCGATCCCGACTCCGGCGTGCGGTCCACGCTCGTCCAGTACTTCTTCCTGACACTGCCCGAGGCGGCGAAGGAGACCCTCCTCGCCGACCCCGACGCGCGAGTTCGCCAGACCATGGCGCAGATGCTGACGAGGCGCGAATGGAGCGACTCTAGGCCTGTCGCCCTCCGCCTTCTCCGGGACGCCGATCCGAGCGTGCGGCGGCAGGCGCTCGATGCCCTTCCCAAGACCTCGTCCCCCGAGCCCTTCGATCCCTCCGCGATCCGCGCGGCGCTCGCTCCGCTGGTCGCGGACCCGAGCGTCGACGTTCGCCGCTCCCTGGCAGGCTCCGCGCAGAACCTCGTCGGGCCGGCCGCGGTGCCTCTCCTCCTCCCGCTCCTCCTCGACGAACAGAGCGCGGTCTTCGAAGGGGCCATGTCCGCGCTCGAGCGGCTTCCGAGAGGGGGGTTGCGTCACGAGGATCTGCCGAAGGCCCTCGAGATCGCCCCGGCCGTCGTCCGACGCCACGGTTTCCGGGATCCCTCGAGGGAAAAACCCACACTCGCCGACCGGTACGCCCAATTCCTCGCGACCATGGTCCAGGCTTCGGGGGCCAAGGGCGACTTCCCGGTCGTCGCGAAGGCCTTCGCCGGCATGCCGGGTCTCGCGGCGGCGGGCGCTCCGGTCGCGCAGGCTCTCCTTGCCGTCGCCACTCCCGAGGACGTCCCCGACCTGTGCGACCTCTACGATCGCGTTCCCGACTATGCGAGCCGGGCCGCCGTCCTCCGCGTCCTCGAGGGTAAGGTCGAAGGCCTGCTGGGAGAGGGGGCGAAGCGCGTCGCGGCTCTCCTCGGGAGCGCGCTTGCTCCGGAGACTGACCCCCTGGTCCGCGAGGAGGCCCTGTTCGTGGCGTTGAAACTCCGCGCGGCGGCCCTCGGCCCTGCCATGGCGGAGGCGCTCCGGACGCGGCCGAACAACCGGAACTGGGACTTGGTCGGCCCCGCCCTCCTCGCCATGGGAAAGACGGCGCCCCGCGAGGCGGCGGAGTGCATCGTGGCGTTCACGACCTCCCGGGAGACCCTCCTGGGACAGCATGGGGCGGCGCCTCTCGAGTGGGCTGCGGGCTACCTGGCGAGCTTCCCATCTCCCGTCGCCATTCCGGCGATGACCCGGATCCTCGAGCAGGCTCCCAACCACGGTGTGCGCGCGGCCGTCGTGTCGAACGTTCCCGATCAGGGAGGCGCGGAATGGACCGCATTCCTCCTCGACGTGGTCCTCGCCACCCCGGACGCGGGCCTCCGTCGGGTCGGCATCGAGCGGCTGGCGCAGATCCGGGCCTTCAGCCCCGAAGTCGTCGCGAGGATCACGGCGGCGGCCGAGGACTCGGACGGGGGGATCCGCGTGGAGGTCCTCGAGTACGTCCAGGCGTGGAATTCGCCGGAGGCGGCGCCGATCGCGCGTCGCCTCCTCAAGGATCCAGCTCCCAACGTCCGGCAGATCGCATGCCAGGTGCTCGGGAGTCTCGTCGCCCAGGAAGCCGTTCCGGACCTTCTCGCGGCGCTTCTCGACGACCGCACGAATGTTCGAAGCGCGGCGAAGGCGGCCCTGGACCAGATCCGCTTCTACCACGAGGAGAAGAAGCGCTGGGAGGACTGGTACGAGGGGCGCGGCACGGATCCTGGCGAGGGGATCCGGAAGCTCCTCGAGCTGCTCGACGACCCGAACGAGCCGATCCGCGTGAGCGCGATCGAGTCGCTCGGGACGATGAAGGCGAAGGAGGCGCTCCCGCGCCTCGTCGAGACGATCAAGAAGGGGGCCTCGAGGGCCGAGCGCGAGGCGGCGGCGAAGGCGGTCGAGAGGATCAACCGGGAGTAGACTCCCCGCCCCCCGAACCTCTCCCTCGGACTCCGACAGGGGACGAACCGCGCCGTGGCTCCGGCTCCTACGAAGCGCCGGGCTCGCCGCGGCGCTCCCGTGCCTCTTCCTTCTGGCGGCCGCGACTCTGTTCCTCGACTCGTTCATCTTCTATCCCGAGAGATCGGGCGACTGGGACGCCCCGCGACGCTCGCGCCACCGGATCGAGGAGGTGACGCTCGGCACGACCGACGGGGAGCGGCTCGACTCCTGGTTCCTCCGGCTCGAGAAGCCGCGCGCGACGGTCCTCTTCTTCCACGGCAACGCCGGGAACCTGACGCACCGGCTCGACGTCCTCGAGACACTGGCGGGGATCGGGCTCGACGCGTTCGTCCTCGGCTACCGGGGATACGGCCGGAGCACCGGAAAGCCGGGCGAGGCGGGGCTCTACCTCGACGCGGAGGCGGCCTACGCGCACCTCACGGGATCGGCCGGCGTCGCGCCCGATCGCCTGGTCCTGCTCGGCGAATCGCTCGGGTGCGCCCTCGCGATCGACCTGGCGGCGACGAGGCCCTGCGCGGGGATGATCCTCCAGTCGCCGTTTCTCTCGATCGCCGAGATGGCGACCCAGGTGATCCCGCTCCCGCCGCTGCGCTGGGTCGTGCCGCGGATGTTCGACAGCCTCGGCAAGATCGGGAAGGTCGCCGCGCCGAAGCTCTTCCTCGCGGCGCGGAGGGACGAGGTCGTGCCGTTCGGGCAGACGCGGCGCCTCTTCGAGGTAGCCCCGGGGGAGAAGGAGTGGGCCGAGTTCGAGGACTGCGGCCACAACGACCTCTTTCTGGTCTACCGCCGGGAGTGGACGGAGGCGGTCGACCGGTTCGTCGCTCGGGTCTGCCCGGCGAGGTGAGGGGCTAGCGCAGCGCGGTCAGGAGGGTCTTGATGCGCCGCATCCCCTCGTCGATCCGCTCGAGGGAGGTCGCGTAGGAGAACCGGAGGTACCCCTCCGCGCCGAAGGCGGAGCCGGGGACCGTGACGACCCTCGCCTTCTTGAGGAGGAGGGAGGCCAGGGTCGCGGAGTCCTTCACGACCTCCCCCTCGAACGACCGGCCGAAGAGGGGCTCGACCCGCGGGAAGGCGAAGAAGGTCCCCTGGAGGGGCGGGCACTCGAGACGGAGGGTCGTCGCGATCGCCTCCTCGATCCGGCGGCGGCGGCGGTCGTACTCGTCGATCATCCCCTGGAAGAGGCGCGAGTCGCCGCGGAGCGCGGCGACCGAGGCCCACTGGGCCGGGGTGTTCGGATTGCTCGTCGTCTGGCTCTGGAGGACCGCCGCCGCCTTCGCGACGGGTGAAGGCCCGGCGAGGTAGCCGATCCGCCAGCCCGTCATCGCGAAGGTCTTCGACACCGAGGAGGCGATGATGACGCGCTCGGGGGCGTCCCCCCCGAGGGAGGCGGGGGAGACGTGGCGGATGTCGGGGCGCGTGATCCGCTCGTAGACCTCGTCGGAGAGGATCCAGAGGTCCTTGCCGCGCGCGATCTCGAGGATCCCGGAAAGCTCGGCTCGGGTGTAGACCGCGCCGCTCGGGTTGTTCGGCGAGTTGATCACGATCCCCCGGGTTCGGGGCGTGCAGGCGGCGGCGAGGCGCTCGAGGGCGGGCCGGCAGGAGCCGTCCGAGGGGACGACGACGGGGACGCCCCCCGAGAGGCGCACCATCTCGGCGTAGGAGACCCAGTAGGGGGAGGGGAGGAGGACCTCGTCGCCGGGATCGATCAGGACCTGGAAGGCGTCGTGGATGGCGTGCTTCGCGCCGTTCCCGACGACGATCTGGTCGGGCGTGTAGGCGACGCCGTGGCGGCGGCGGAAGTCCTCGGCGATCGCCGCCCGCAGCTCGGGGATCCCCGAGGCGAGCGTGTAGCGGGTCTTTCCGCCCCGGATCGCCGTGACCGCCGCGTCGGCGATCGGGGTCGGGGTGTCGAAGTCGGGCTCGCCCGCGCCGAACGCGACGAGGTCCTCGCCGCGCGCGGCGAGGGACTTGGCGAGGGCGTCGATCTCGAGGGTGACCGAGGGGGCGAGGTTCGCCGCGCGGGAGGCGATGCGGAGGGGCAAGGCGGGGGGGAGGCGCCGGAGGATTATAGGGGGCGCCCCTCGCGCCGACCGAGGGGAGGGAAGAGGAGTGGGCGCAGGCCCGTCGGACGTCGCGGCGTAGAATGCCGCGCCCTTCTCCCGCCATCTCTCCCTCCGCCTCGCGCGTTCCCGTCCGGGGTGCTCCTTCCGATCGGCCCCGGCGCCGGCGGGGGAGGATCCTCCTCCTCGTCCTCGGCGTCCTCGGGTTCACGGCCTACTTCACCTTCTCGACATTCTTCTTCAACCCGTTCGAGGGGACGTTCGGCCGCATCGAGTTCGTCGTGCCGGCCACCGTCGACTTCTTCGTCCGGAAAGCCGACCTCGCGCGCGACTTCGAGGGCTTCCCCCGGCCTCGCGGCTTCGGCGACCTCGAGCGCAATCCCGTCTGGCCGGCCTTCCTCGAGTCGGAGGAGTACGGCGGCCTCGAGCGCCGCCACGCGATCCGGGACCGGCTCGCCAACCTCGAGGGGGCCCTCGCCCGCGTGCCGCAGTTCGACGCGATGCGGGACCTCGTCGGGCGCGAGGTGGCGATCGCCGGCACCTTCCGCGGGCCCGACCTCGCCCAGGCCTCGGCCGCCTTCTACGCGCGCGTCTCCTGGAGGATGAAGCTCGCCCTGGCAGGGCTCCGCTACGGCTGGATCCGCGACCGGGTCGTCCCCGGGCTCGACGTGCGGACCGGGGAGGGGAACACCCTCGTCCTCGCCGGCGCCGCGGGGGGGCGCGACCTCCACCTCGCCCGCGACCGCGACCTCCTCGTCGCCTCGACCGACCCCGCCTTCGTGCGGGCGGCGCGCGACCTCGTCGTGAAGCGGGGGGAGGGATCCCTCGGCCTGTCCGCGAAGTTCCACGACGGGATCGAGGTCCGGCGCTCGGGGACGCCCGACGCGGACGAGGTCGAGTTCTTCCTCGACGCCTCCGGCCTCTCCCGGGCGCTCGGCCGCCCCTTCGCGTGGCCGCCGGCGTCCGGATCGCTCGGGGAGAGGCTCGGCGCGAGCTTCTTCTCGGCGGCCAGCGTGCGGGAGACCTCCGGCGTCGCCCGGCTGGGGGGAGGCCTCGAGCTCCACCTGCGCCTCGACCTCAACTCCGACCTCCTCGGGCCCCTCACGAAGAAGCTCTACGCCGCGATGCCGAAGGCGGAGTTCGCGCGCGACGTGACGGGCCTAGCGGCGATGGCGCCGCGCAAGACCTTCCTCCTCGCCTTCGCGCGCGGGAGCGTCGGAGACCTCCTGAAGGCGGGCTTCGCCTCCCTCGACCGCGACCAGCAGCGCCTCGTCCACGACCGGTTCAAGGGGACCGGCAAGTTCGCGGACGCGACCGCCTTCCTCGAGGAGCTCGCGAGCGTCGTGAAGGACCGCGCCGGCTTCCTCCTCCGCCGCAACGACTACCCCCGCCGCGGCGGCTCGGTCCGGGAGGGGGGGGATCCGAAGAACGACGGCTACCCCGCCCCCTGCTGGACGCTCGTCTTCTGGATGCGCAACCGCGAGAAGGCCCGGGAGATCCTCGACTTCTTCCTCGTCCAGCGCACGCGCTTCGCGGTCGAGGAGACCTTCACGATCCCCGTGGAGGGCGGGCACCAGGCCTGGGAGTTCCACTCCCCCCAGGTCCCCGGCACGGGGGAGATCGCCGTCCTGACGGCGGGAGAGATTCTCTTCGTCGGGAACAGCCCCAAGTTCCTCGACGAGATCCTCAAGGCGTGGGTGGGACGGGAACCGGGGCGAAAGCTCCTCGACGACCCCGAGTTCGAGGCCTCCACGCGCGATCTCGGCGCCGCCCTCAACGCCTTCGTCTACGCGAACGGCCCCCTGTGGGCGGAGAACCTCCGCGAGCTCGCGCCGCGCTGGGTCGAGGGGGGCTCCCTCCCCGACTACGACGTCGAGCGGCCGAAGGCGAAGGCGCGGATCCTCCGGGAGCGCCACCCGAAGTTCGTGGGGAAGAACCTCCCGAAGGAGGTCGAGGACGAGGTCGAGCGCCTCGTCGACGCGGAGATGGAGGCGCTCACCGCCCGGGAGAAGTCGACCCAGGAGCCGAAGCTCCTCTCGACGTACCTCGACCGGATCCGGTGGCTCGAGGGGATCCCCTCGGTCTCCTTCCTCGTCTCGACCGACCCGAGGCGGATCGAGGCGGGCGCACGGGTGCGCGTGCGGTGGTAAGGGGCGGGGGTCCCCGGTAGCATCCCCCCTCCCTCGCCGGCGCCCGACGCGACGCCGGCCTCCCGACGGAGCGTCGCCCGGGTGGCGGAATTGGCAGACGCGCCAGCTTGAGGGGCTGGTGTCCGCAAGGACATGCAGGTTCAACTCCTGTCCCGGGCACCATTTCAACCCCCGACGCGGGCGGAGCTTTCGCCCGCCGGTCCACCGCGGCGGACAAGGCTGGGAAAGTGGCTTCCTGTCCGGCCGAGTCCCTGCGTGCGTCCTCTGCTCGATGGAGGGGAGGAACGGAGTCGGCCCTGGGGAGGAAGGTCGCGCCCCGCGCCGCCGCCGCTGATCGGGTTACGGGCGCGCCCCGGGGCCGGCGGGTCACCGGGCGGCCGCGAAGCGCTCCAGGGCGGTGCGCAATTCACTGCTTCCCGCCCGGATCCGCCCCATCCACAGGCCGCCCACGCAGAAGAGCAGATTGCCGAGCAGGCCCTGTCGCGTCGTTCGCACGCGCGTGAACGGGAGATCGAAGAAGCGGATGAAGGGCGACCGCATATCGGCGGGCTCCACCGCCGTCACGTCGGCGCGCGAGAGCGTGAACTGAACGTCGCCCCGCACGTCACGGACATGGCAGCCAAACGCTCTGTACGCGCGAGGCGAGAATGCCAGCACTTCGGCGGTCAGATCCAGCTCTCCCGTCGCCGTGAACGCCAGGGGCGCCCGCATCCAGGGGATGACCCGGCCGCGCAGATGGGCCGTGCCGGGCGGGAACTGGAATCTGCCGAGTAGCTTCCCCGCGATGGAAGCACTGCCATACGCGGCCGAGAGTGCCGCGAGCTGCTCGTCGGTGCTGAGCCACACAGGAACAAAACGCTTGTGATCCATCGTCTTCGCCTGTTCCGCACAACTCGAACTACACGGATCTGCGTTCCTTGCGCCCGTCGGGAGCCGATCCTCCCCCGTCCCCGGTGGGCACGCAAGGCGATGCCATCCGCACGGAGCGGAACTCGGCGACCCGCTCGATCTCCCCGCGGAGGAGGTCGACCGAGGGGCGGACCTGGCCAGGCGAGCACCGGGACAGCCGGTGACCGGGCCTCAAAGCGCGTCCCGACCCGGGCTCCCCTGGGGGACGCGCCCCTACGCGCGACAGCGAGCGCAGCAGGGCCGCGTTTCAAGGGGTGGTGCCCGCGATCGCATGCAGGTTCAACTCCTGTCCCGGGCACCACCTCTCCCCCGTCCGGCCCCGAAAATGAGCGCGGGGAAGGCTCTCGCCCCCCCCGTCCTCGCGCGGCGCCCTCCTACTTCCGGCGCTTGTAGGTGATCGTCATCGCCTCGAAGTCCTTCCCGTCGGGGCCGGGCAGGCTCATCTTGAAGGTGCGGGTGTCGTCGTCGATCCACGTGTGGACCATGGTGTGCTTCACCATCTCGCCGGTCATGCCGGGGGCCATCATCATGGAGGTCTGCTTCTTCCCCGTCGGGTCGGCGTCCCCCTCGAAGGTCCCGAGGTGGGTCCCCATCGAGTCGACCCAGGCGCCGACGGTCTTCTTCTTCTCCGGGTCGTAGCCGGAGATTCCGTGCCCGTGGAAGGGCATCCCCATCATCTCCCCCTGGAAATCGCTGAGGAGCCAGAGCCCGCCCTGGAGGAGCCGGCAGGTCTCGGAGCCCTTGGACTTCATTCCGCCGGGCATCTCCGGGGAGCCCGCCATCACGATCTCGGCGTCCCAGCTGCCCGCCTGCTTGGCGAGCACCGCGTGCTCGGGGCCGGGCTTGGGGGCCTCCATCAAGTCCTCCCCCTGCGGGGCCTTCTTCCCCGGATCCTGGAGGGAGGAGACGGCGTAGCCGGCGCCGAACGTGACGCACGTCGCGGCGAGGACGGCGGCGGCGGTGAGGGGTCGCTTCCAGCGCATGATCAGCATCCTTTCACGGTCCAGGGGATCGGCCCCGGCCGGCGGCCAGGGCGGAAGGGGGAACGCTAGGGAGTGCCCTCCCCGGCTTCAATCGCGCGGACTCGACTCCGTGGGGGGGACGGCCGCCGGGGAGCCTCAGCGCGAGGGCTGCGGCTCCTCCCCCGAGAGCTTCCGGAAGTACTCGCGCAGCACCTTCTCCGCGGGCTTCCCGCGCGGGGTGTAGGAGCGGTCCTCCGGCCCTCCCTCCCCCCACCACTCGTAGAAGTAGACCCCCTGGAGCCCTTCCTGCCTCGGCCACGCCGCCGCGAACGCCCGGTAGCAGTCGGCCTGCTCGTCGAGGTCGAGGGCGTTCTTCATCAGGTAGTTCCAAGGGTACTGGCTGCAGTCGTCGATGCTCGGATACCCGACCTCCGTGAAGGCGATCTTCTTGCCGAGCTTCCGCGCGTCCTCGACGACCTTCCCCCGCACCTCCTCCCACTTCTTCACCATCTCGTCGACGGTCGGGTCCTTCGAGTAGGAGAGGCGGTGGTAGGAGGACATCCCGATGAAGTCGAGGTCGTCCCAGAACTCGGGGACCTCGTAGTGGTCCCAGTTCGCGCTGTAGGTCAGGAGCCCGGGGAAGACCTCCCGGACCGCGCGGATGACCTGCCGCCACGAGGCGTTCTTCTTCTCCTGCCGGCAGTACTCCGACCCGATCGAGAGCGCCTCGACCCCCTCGTCCCGGCCGATCCGCGCGTAGTGGAGGAGGAATCCCTTGTAGTTTCGGAACCACTCCTCGACGTCCGAGGGCTCGAGCACGCCGCGCCAGTCGTCGGGGCCGGGATTGCGGAGGAGGACGATCGGGAAGAGGAGGACCCGGAGGTTCTTCGCCTTCGCCTTCCGGATCGTCGCGACGAGGTCCTCGTCGCAAGGAGTCCGGGACGAGGACCGGTCGATCGCCGTCGCCTTCACCGAGTCGAGGAGGGCGACGAAGGAGAGGGAGATCCAGTTCGCCCCGAGGTCCGCGATCTCGTTGACAGCCGGGCCGTAGTCGAAGCCCCGCTCCTTGCTGTGCATGCCGAGGACGACGCCCCGGTGGACCTCGTCGAGGAGGGCTTGGCGGGAAGGGGGGGCCTTCCCCGCCGGACGGGGGGGCGCCCCCTTCTCGTCCCCTCCCCCGGCGGGGAGGAGGAGGAGCGCGGCGAGGGGGAGGATCGACCTCATCGGAGCGCCCCTTTCTACGGACCGGGCGCCCGCTTCGCCAAGGGGAGGGGATGGACCTCGAGGAGGCGCCGGGCCCGCGCCGCGGGGGACCGCCAGTCGTCGACCATCCTCGAGGTCGGCTCCTGCTGGAGGAGCAGCGCGACGGCCGAACTGTCTCAAGACCTCAGCGGCCGCGCTTCCGCTCCTCGAGGACGGCGTCAACGCCGAGGTTGCCCTTCCGTCGGCGGATTCCCCGGGGGAAGCCGCGCAGGATCTCGGGAACCGGTTTGAGCGTGCCCACCCGCACGACCCCGGCCCTTCGAAGGCGGTCAAGCCACGGCGGCAGCCGTCCCGCGGCCCCCGCGGGGGTCGGCTCGACGGGGACCAAGCGGGCGATGGGAACCCTGCGGTGCAGGATCTCCACCGTCTCGCCGTTGCGGACCTCGTCGAGGATCCCTCTCAGATGGTCACGGAGCCGGGTGATCGTCGCCGTCTTCATCCTGGGAATCCTGTCCTGGATGCCGGCGGCGTCGACACGCCGAACGAACCGGGCCCCCCCCGCGCGTTGCGGCGGGGGCCTCCGAATGTTCGAATACGCGTGAGCCCGGGGGCGGCCGCCTCGTTCCAGCCGCTTCGGGCTCCCTTCATGCCCCGGCGAGACGACCTCGAGTCCATCCTGATCGTCGGCTCGGGCCCGATCGTCATCGGGCAGGCCTGCGAGTTCGACTACTCCGGGACCCAGGCGTGCAAGGCGCTGCGCGAGGAGGGGTACCGCATCGTCCTCGTGAACAGCAACCCCGCGACGATCATGACCGACCCGGAGACGGCCGACCGGACCTACGTCGAGCCGATCACGGCCGAGACGGTCGCGAAGGTGATCGAGCGGGAGCGCCCCGACGCCGTCCTGCCGACCCTCGGCGGGCAGACGGGGCTCAACACCTGCGTCGAGCTCCACGAGTCGGGGGTCCTCGAGCGCTTCGAGGTCGAGATGATCGGGGCGAAGGTCGAGGCGATCCGCAAGGGGGAGGACCGCGACCTCTTCCGCGCGACGATGCGCCAGATCGGGATCGACGTCCCCCGCTCGGGCCTCGCCCGCTCGCTCGAGGAGGCGCGGGGCGTCCTCGCGGACGTCGGCCTCCCCTGCGTGATCCGTCCCGCCTTCACGCTGGGCGGGACGGGGGGGGGGATCGCCTACAACGTGGAGGAGTTCGAGGAGATCGCGGCGCGCGGGATGGACGCCTCCCGGATCGGCCAGGTCCTGGTCGAGGAGGCGGTCCTCGGGTGGAAGGAGTTCGAGCTCGAGGTCATGCGGGACCGGCTCGACAACGTCGTCGTCGTCTGCTCGATCGAGAACCTCGACCCGATGGGGGTCCACACGGGGGACTCGATCACCGTGGCGCCGGTGCAGACGCTCACCGACCGCGAGTACCAGCGGATGCGCGACGCCGCCGCCGCGGTCATCCGCGCCGTCGGCGTCGAGACGGGGGGGAGCAACATCCAGTTCGCGATCCACCCGGGCGACGGCCGGATGGTCGCGATCGAGATGAACCCTCGCGTCTCGCGCTCCTCCGCGCTCGCGAGCAAGGCGACCGGCTTCCCGATCGCGAAGATCGCCGCGAAGCTCGCCGTCGGCTACACGCTCGACGAGATCCCGAACGACATCACGAAGGAGACCCCCGCCTGCTTCGAGCCGACGATCGACTACGTCGTCGTCAAGGTCCCCCGCTTCGCCTTCGAGAAGTTCCCGAAGGCGGACCCGACCCTGACGACCCAGATGAAGTCGGTCGGCGAGGTGATGGCGATCGGGCGCAACTTCTCCGAGGCGTTCCAGAAGGCGCTCCGGGGGCTCGAGACCGGGCTCTCCGGGTTCGGCGGCAACGGCGCCTCCGAGGCGGCGGAGGACGAGGAGGTCCGCCGCGGACTGCGGGTCCCGACGAAGGACCGGGTCCTCTGGCTCCACGAGGCGTTCCGCCGGGGGTGGGGGATCGAGGAGGTCCAGGGGCTCACGCGGATCGACCCCTGGTTCCTCGCCCAACTGCGGGACCTGGTCGCCCACGAGGCGCGCCTCCCCCAGGCGGGCCCCCTCGAGCGGGTCTCCGCCGCGACGATGCACGAGGCGAAGCGGGCGGGCTTCTCCGACCGGGCGCTGGCGAAGGCGTGGAAGGCGGAGGAGGGGGCGGTTCGGGCGCGCCGGGCGAGCCTCGGCGTGCGCGCCGCCTACAAGCTCGTCGACACCTGCGCGGCCGAGTTCGAGGCGAGGACCCCCTACTTCTACTCGACCTGCGAGGAGGAGGACGAGGCGCGCGTCTCGAGGAAGAAGAAGATCGTCATCCTCGGCGGCGGCCCCAACCGGATCGGCCAGGGGATCGAGTTCGACTACTGCTGCGTCCATGCCGCCTTCGCGCTGAAGGAGCTCGGCTGCGAGACGATCATGGTGAACAGCAACCCCGAGACCGTATCGACCGACTTCGACACCTCCGACCTCCTCTTCTTCGAGCCCCTCACGCTCGAGGACGTCTCGAACCTCCTCGAGCGCCTGCGGCCCGACGGCGTGATCGTCCAGTTCGGGGGGCAGACCCCGCTCAACCTCGCGCGGGGGCTCGCCGAGGCGGGCGCGCCGATCATCGGGACGAGCGTCGCCTCGATCGAGCGGGCGGAGGACCGGGCGCTGTTCAACCGTCTCGTGAAGAAGCTCGGCCTGCGCCAGCCCGACGGCGGGATCGCGGCCTCCCCCGCCGCCGCGAAGCGGATCGCGCGGCGGATCGGCTACCCCGTCCTCGTCCGCCCCTCCTTCGTCCTCGGCGGGCGGGCGATGGAGATCGTCTACGACGAGGCCGACCTCGACCGCTACCTCGAGCGGGCCGTCCACGCCTCCGAGGAGCGCCCCGTCCTCGTCGACAAGTTCCTCGAGGACGCGATCGAGGTCGACGTCGACGCGATCGCGGACGGGGAGACCGTCGTCATCGGCGGGATCATGGAGCACATCGAGGAGGCGGGGATCCACTCGGGGGACTCCTGCTGCGCGATCCCCTCCTTCTCCCTCGGCACGACCCTCCTCGACGAGATCCGCGAATGGACCGTGCGCCTCGCCCGGGACCTCAAGGTCGTCGGGCTGATGAACGTCCAGTACGCGGTCAAGGGGGACCGCCTCCACGTCCTCGAGGTGAACCCGCGGGCCTCCCGCACCGTCCCCTTCGTCTCGAAGGCGATCGGCGTCCCCCTCGCGAAGCTCGCGGCGAAGGCGATGGTCGGGATGAAGCTCAAGGACCTCGGCTTCACGGCGGAGATCCTCCCCTGCCACGTCTCGGTCAAGGCTCCCGTCTTCCCCTTCAACCGATTCCCCGGGATCGACATGACCCTCGGCCCCGAGATGCGCTCGACGGGGGAGGTGATGGGGATCGACGAGGACTTCGGCCGGGCCTTCGCGAAGGCGATGCTCGCGGCCGGCCACCGCCTGCCGCTCCGCGGCCGCGTCTTCGTCTCGGTCAAGGACGAGGACAAGCGCGGCATCCTCTTCGTCGCGAAGAAGCTCGCCGACCTCGGCTTCGAGGTCCTCGCGACGGACGGGACCTGGCGGTTCCTCCGGTCCCAGGGGATCGAGGCGGAGCGCGTCAACAAGATCCACGAGGGGCGCCCCCACGTCGTCGACCTCATCAAGAACCGCGGCGTCGACCTCGTCCTCAACACCCCCCTCGGCAAGGTGGAGCGCTCCGACGACGCGGCGATCCGGGCGGAGGCGGTCCTGCGCCAGGTCCCCTGCGTGACGACCCTCGCCGGGGCCTCCGCCCTCGTCGGGGCGATCGAGGCGATGCGCAAGCGCCCGCTCGGCGTTGCCGCGCTCCAGGACTGGCATGGGGCGGGCGGAGCGGGTTCCGGGGGACCCTCGCCGCCTCCGCGACCGGAGGCGTGAAGCCCCTCCGCGTCTACGCGGACACCTCCGTCTTCGGCGGCGTCGCGGACCCGGAGTTCGCCGCTCCGTCCCGGAAGCTCTTCGGCCACGTCCGTCAGGGTCGGGTCGTCCTCCTCGTGAGCCTCGTCGTCGTCGAGGAGCTGCGGGGAGCGCCGCCGGCGATCCGGCAGGTCCTCGAATCGCTCGGGGCCGGCGCCGTCGCCCCCGTGGACCTCACTCCGGAGGTCATCGAGCTTCGGGACGCCTATCTCGCCGCCGGGATCGTGCCGCGGCGCTATCCCGACGACGCGACCCACGTCGCCGCCGCAACCGTTGCCCGGGCCGATGCGATCGTGTCCTGGAGTTTCAAGCACATCGTCCGAGTGGACAAGATGAAGGCGTACAATCGCGTCAACTTCGAACTCGGGTTCGGCGTGCTCTCGATCGTCACGCCGCAGGAGTTCCGTTTTGAAGAGGAAGACTAGGGCTTCGAAGGGGTTCGACTGCGTCGAGTTCAAGCGCCGCGCGCAGGAGAGGATCTACGAGGAGATTCGGGACCTCGCCCCGGAGTCCGAGATCGAGTACTTCCATCGCGCCGTGGAGGCCGGGCCCCTTGGCCCGTGGTGGCGGCGCGTGACGCGCCGTTCGGGGAGTCGGGTCGGCAAGGCCCGGAAGTAGGCCCTGTCTCGCCGGCTCCGCGGGAGACCGGGCTCGGCACGCGGGGACCGCCGGAGGAGAGCCCGGGGGACCCACAGGCCTCCGCGCCCGGAGGCGGAAGGACCCTCCGCGGCACCATCGACACCGGTGGCCACGACCGGGTTACCCCGGGCGCGGCGCCGGCCAGGTCCCGAGGATCACCCCGAACGAGGCTCGGTTCGGGGAGGAGGAGCAGGGCGCTCCCGCGGCGGCTCTACGACCGCGAGATTGGACTTCCCGCAGAGGGCGAGGGGGCCCGGAAGGCTCAGCCGACGATGATCTGCTCGGCGGGGGAAAGGACCACGCACCCCGCCCCCAGGTCGATGCACACGGTCTGCGTGCAGACCTGACCCCCGATCAGGCTCGGGATGGGAGGGATGGGGATCGGGATGGCGCCGAGCGGAGAGGCTCCGGAGAAGAGGAAGAGGAGCGTCGTCCGCAGCGTGCATCCGGCCGTGTACATCGGGGCGAGAGGCGGGAGCGGCGTCGGGGCCGTGCACGTGCCGAGGATGAGCCACGTGTACGTCCCTCCGGCGCACGCCGACGGGAGGACGGCGAAGGCGGAGTTCCCGATCGTGGGCGCGCCCACACAGTCGGGAGAGGCGAGGCCGTTTCCGGGGCACCCGCCGGGGAGGTCCACACAGGACTGCGCGGGGGCGACCCGAGTGGCGGCAAGAGAGGCCAAGCCGGCAAGAACGGCGATGCGAAGGTACATGAACTCTCCTTGCTCACCGGCGCGTGCATCCCGCGCCGGCGTGACGATCCACCCTATGCGCGACCCTTCCTACACCCGTTCCCCGCGCAAGTCCAGGGGGTCGGCCGGAACCGCTCGACGACGCGACGTTCGACGCGGTCCTGGGTGCCGCGGCGGCGTTTCGTCTGGAGTCGCGCCGGTCTCGCCCAGGCCGAAGGTCCTCTCCTTCAGCGCCCGGGCCTCGATGCGATCCCCTCCAGGCGCCTTCGTTGGGCCGAGAGCTCGGGCTCCCAGTTTCCGCCGTACCTCTGCTGCGCCTCTTCCGCGGAGCGGATCAAGGGGAGGGCTTCTGAGTACTTCCTCTCCCTCCACGCGACAACCCCCAGCGCGTACCCACAGCGCACTTCGAACTCGTTCCGGGTCGCTTCGTAGGTGTGTCTGCGGCTCTCCTCGAGCGCCTTCTCGAAGGCCTCCCGGGCATCCTTCGACCTCCCGCGCTCGACGGCGATCTTCCCGAGTCGGTAGAAGACGTGGGGCATCAGGGTCCTCTTCGTCGCGACCGTCCGGTCGAAGGAGACGGACGCCAGGTCGAGGAGCCCGTCGCGGAGAGCCTTCGTCTCCTCTCCCTTGAACTCTGCCCGGTCCCATTCGGAGAGGAGCGCGGCCAAGCGGGGGTTTCCTTCCCACACCGCCGACGCGAGCCTACGGCACGCCGCCGCCTCCGATCCCCCTTTCGCGAGGTCGCCCTCGAGGCGGTCGGCCCGAGCCTGGTATTGAGCGCCCAGATGGAAGAATGTGTTCGGTTCGCTCGACTTCGTGGAGGCCGCGAACCAGACCGACCTCGGATCCTCCCCCTCGGAGAGGTAGGAGAGGGTCTCCTTCACCCACAGTCCGGCGAGCCCGATGCACGCTGCGGCCGCCGCGATCGTCCCGGGGCGACCGAACCGCCGCGCGAGAGCGCGGGCCCCGACGGCGAGGAGGAGGACGACGAAGACCGAAGGGAGGAAGAGGTACCGGTCCGCGACGGGATGGACCAGGGAGAGGCCCTGCGGAGGGAGGAGGGAAAGGACGAGCGAGACGAGGAGGAACGCGGACAGACCCCCGATCCTCCGGCGCAAGAGGACGGGGGCGGCGAGGAGGAGGAGAAGGACGAGCCCTCCGAACACCTGGCCATCGAGCGAAGGATCCGTCGGGGGTGGATCCCTGTAGAGCACGAAGGTCCCGAATCCCGAGAGGAGCCCGAGACTCTCCGGGATCGACCACGCCGCCACGGAGAGGTCGATCCCGGGTCGGGCGGTGGGCTGAGCGGCGAGGGCTCGAAGGCCGATCGCGCACGCCACGAGCGCGAACGGGATCTTGTCGGCGATCGACCGGCGGAGGGGGCGGCCCTCCACCCAGAGGTCGTGGAAGAGGAGGACGGCCGGCAAGACGACGGCGGAGGTTTTTCCACCGACCGCGAGGGTGAAGAGGAGAAAGGAGACCCCGTAGTACAGCCGGTCTCCCGGCGCTCGCCGTCGGTATCGCCGATACGCGAGGAGCGAGGCGAGCGCGAACGCGGCGGCGACGAGTTCGTTGCGGCTCGAGATCCACGCGACCGCCTCGACATGGGCAGGGTGCACGACGAAGAGGGCGGCGCCGAGGAGGGCGGCTCCGGCCCCACCGAGCAGACCGAGCCCCAGGAGGTAGACCGTCCCCGCGACGAGGCCCGCCCAGAGGGCGTTCGAGAGGTGGAAGACGAAGGGATCCGGGCCGCGGACGGAGTAGTCGAGCGAATAGGAGAGGAGGTGGGTGGGGGAGTAGTTCGCGAAGTAGGGCTCCGTCAGGACGCGGCCAAGGCTCTCTCCGTCGAGCCGACGGACGAGGGGGTTCTCGAGGACGTAGGTGGGATCGTCGAGGTCGAGGAACCCGAGGTGGAGGGCTCCTTGGTACAGGGCGCAGGTCCCGGCGAGGAGCGAGAGGAACGCGGCGGCGTGGAGCAGGAGGCGTCGCATGGAATCACCTGGTCCGCAGCCGTCTCCCCTGCCTTGCGGCCTCCTCCGCCTCGGCGGCGCGGCCCGCCTCCGCGAGGATCTGCGATCGCAATTCCCAGACCTGGGGGTCCTCCGGACGCAGGCGTGCAGCCGCCTCGATCGCCCGGATCGCCTCCTCGCGCCGCCCGGCGAGCCGGTACGCCTGGGCGAGATTCCCGTGGGCCTCGAAGCCGTCCGGGCGCACCGCGGTCGCGCGTTCGAGGAGGCCGATCGCCTCTTCTCGCTTCGCCGGATGCTGGAGGAGCATCTCGGCGAGGTTGACGAGCATCGCCGCTAAGTTAGCCGCGGCGTAGGCGGCAAGGCCTTGTATCTTTCGCGGTTACGGGGAGCCCGAGGCGGAGACGCCTCATGGTCCCTCCTCCTCCC
>JAKEFM010000146.1 GCA_022616055.1 Planctomycetota bacterium | reverse complement strand
TGGCGTCGCCGGATCCCGGTCGCCGCCGCCGCGGCGAGCGGGCTCTTCGCCTTCCTCCTCCTGCGCCCCGCGATCCACCCCTGGTACGCGACCTGGATGCTCCCCCTCCTCGCCCTCGCGCATCGTCCGTCGATGCACCTCTGGACGGCGCTCGTCCCCCTCACCTACGGCGTCCTGCTCGAGTACCGCGCGACCGGGTCCTGGGACCCCGATCCGTGGGTTCCCGCGGGGATCCTCGCCCTCGTGCTCCCGCTCTTCGTCATGGAGTGGAGGTTTCGTGTATCGCGGGCTTGAAGTCGGGGCCGTCCTCCCGGCCCGGGACGAGGAGGCGGCCGTCGGGCTCGTCGTCTCGGACCTGCGCTCGCTGCGGGGCGACGGCGGGGGACCCCTCCTCTCGGAGGTCGTCGTCTGCGACAACGGCTCGACCGACCGCACCGCCGAGGTCGCGGTGGCGGCCGGGGCGCGGGTGGTGCGCGAGGAGCGCCGCGGCTACGGGTGGGCCTGCCTCGCGGGGATCCGCGCCCTGCGACCGGAGGTGGGGGTGGTCCTCTTCGTCGACGCGGATCGGTCGGTCGTCCCCGGGGAGGGGCGCGCGCTCCTCGACGCCCTCGCGGGGGGCGCGGACCTCGCCGTCGGGTCGAGGGTCGCCGAGCGGCTGGAGCCGGGCTCCCTCCCTCCGCACCAGCGACTCGGGAACCACCTCGCCGCCTTCCTCATCCGCCGCCTCTGGGGGCATCCGACGACGGACCTCGGCCCCTTCCGCGCGATCCGGCGCGAGGTCCTCGACCGCCTCGTCATGAGCGAGGTCACCTTCGGCTGGACCATCGAGATGCAGGTGAAGGCGATCCGGGCGGGGCTGCGGGTCGTCGAGGTCCCCGTGAGCCTGCGGCAGCGGGTCGGGGTCTCGAAGATCTCCGGGACGGTGCGCGGGACGGTCGGGTCGGCCTGGAAGATCCTCTCGACGATCGCCCGCCTGCGCCTGGCGGGGAACGCCCCTCACTCCGCGTCGGCGCCGGACATCCCGTGCTTGCGGAGGTAGTAGGCGAGGTTGCGCGGGTCGATCCCGAGGCGGGCGGCGGCCTCCCCCTTGCGCCCGCCGGTCGCCCGCAGCGCCTCTCGCAGGAGCGCCCGCTCGAGCTCGTTCGTCCGCGCGCGCAGGCGCAGGTCCCCGGACGAGGGGGGGGAGGCGGACGCCGGGGAGGCGGGCCCGCCGGCGAGCCCCCCCTCGAGGATCGCCGCGAGCGCCTCGGCGGGGATCTCCTCCCCGGCCTCGAGGATCGCGGCCCGCTCGAGGGTGTTGCGCAGCTCCCGCACGTTGCCCGGCCAGTCGTAGCGGGAGAGGACCTCGAGGGCGGCGGGGGTGAGGCGCTTGCGGGCGATGCCGCCCCGGCGCCCGAGGAGCTGGAGGAAGTGCTCCGCCAGGGCGGGGATGTCCTCCTTTCGCTCGCGCAGGGGCGGGACGGCGATCGGGAAGACGTTGAGCCGGAAGAGGAGGTCCTCGCGGAAGGTGCCCTCCTTCGCGCGCCGGGGCAGGTCCTCGTTCGTGACGGCGATCACCCGCACGTCCGCCCGGCGGGCCCGGGCGTCCCCGACCGGCTGGTACTCCCCGGTCTCGATCGCGCGCAGGAGCTTCGCCTGCGCCTCGAGCGGGAGCGTCCCGACCTCGTCGAGCCCCAGCGTCCCCCCGTTCGCCTCGGCGAAGCGTCCGGCGCGGTCCTCCTCCGCGCCGGTGAACGCGCCGCGGCGGTGGCCGAAGAGCTCGCTCTCGAAGAGGGAGGCGGGGACCGCCGCGCAGTTGACCCGGACGAAGGGGCGCCCGGCGCGGCGGCTGCGCTCGTGGATCGCGTGGGCGACGAGCTCCTTCCCCGTTCCGCTCTCGCCGCGGATCAGGACGCGCGCGTCCGTCGGGGCCACCGCCTCGACGAGGCGCAGGAGCTCGAGCATCGGACGGGAATTCCCGACGAGGACGGGGGGCCCGCCGAGCTCCTGCACGCTCGCGCGCAGGCGCCGCACCTCGTTGACGAGGGCGCCGTGCTCGACGGCGCGGCGGAGCAGGGCGAGGAGCGCCTCGGGCTCGACCGGCTTCGAGAGGAAGTCGAGGGCCCCCTCCTTCATCGCCGCGACCGCGGAGGCGACCGTGCCGACCCCGGTGAGGACGATCACGGGGAGGTCGGGGACGAGGTCCCTCGCCCGGCGCATCAGCTCGATCCCGTCGGATCCCGGGAGGGCGAGGTCGGTCACGAGGACGTCGAACTCCCGCCCCCGGAGGCGCTCGAGCGCCCCTCCGGCCTCGGGCGCGGTCGACGCCTCGAACCCGTCGGCCTCGAGGAGGCGGCGGAGCGATTCGAGGACGAAGGGCTCGTCGTCGACGACGAGCACGCTCGGGCGCCGCCTCACGCCCGGGTCTCCGCGACGGCGGCCGGGCTCGCGGCGGCGGCGGGGAGCTCGAGGAGGATCCGCGCGCCCCCCTCCGGCCGGTTCTCGGCCCGGACCGTCCCCCCGTTCGCCGCGACGACGGAGGCGCAGACGGAGAGGCCCAGGCCCGTCCCCCCCCGCGTGGAGAAGAAGGGCTCGAAGATCCGGGGGAGCGCCTCGGGAGGGATGCCGCGCCCCGTGTCCTCGAAGTCGACGGCGATGCGGGCGGGGTCGCGCGGGTGGCGGCGCGCCCGCACGGCGATCGTCCCGCCGTCGGGCATCGCGTCCCGGGCGTTGAGGGCGAGGTTTAGGAAGACCTGCTCGAGCGCGAAGGGGTCCGCCGACACGCACGGGAGGTCCGCCGGAAGCGCGCGCTCCCAGCGCACCCGCTCGAAGCCCCGGTCGTGCCGGACGACGCGCTCGACCCGGTCGAGCACCGCCCCGAGGTCCACGCTCTCCCGGCGTGGCGTCGGGGGGTGGGCGACGGCGAGGAGGTCCCGGGCGATCGTCCGCAGCCGCTCGAACCCGTGACGCAGGAGACCGACGTACTCGCTCCTCCGGTCGGGACGGTCCCCGTGCCGCTCGAGGAGGGCGAGGTAGTTCCCGATGCCGGTGAGGGGGTTGTTGATCTCGTGGGCGACCCCCGCCGTGAGGCGGCCGAGGGCCGCGAGGCGCTCCGCCTCGGCGAGGCGCCGCTCGGCGGCGCGCTGCGCCTCGCCGCGGGCGTGCGCCACCGCGAGGCGCAGGAGGACGAACCCCACGGCGAAGATCGCCGCGGTCGTCGCGAGGAGGAGGGCCCCGGCTCCCACCGCCTCCGCGCGCACCGACTCCGAGAAGCGGCCGAGGGCCCGCTCCGGGAGGTGCGCCACCAGCGACCACGCCGGACGTCCCCCCGCCCCGCGCGGGCCGGTCGGGGCGGCGACGAACCGGTCGTCCCCCTCGGCGGCGAGCGCCTCCCCGCGCGCCACGACGGCCTCGAACGCCGCCGGGTGGTCCTCCCGGAAGGAGCCCCCTCCGTCGCGCCGCCGCTCCTTCCTCCGGTCGGGGTGCGCGAGGTAGCGCCCCTCCGCGTCGACGAGGAACTGCGCGAGGCCCGACTCGTCCCCCTCCCGCCGCAGGGTCTCGAAGAGGGGGGCGGCGTAGATCGACAGGACGAGCGCGCCCGCCCCGACGGGCGCGGCGAAGCGGAGGACCTGGCGGTCCCTCTGGGCGAGGTCGACCCGCTCGTCGTCGAACTCGAGGAGGGGGGCGAGATCCCGCCCCTCCTCGCGCGCCGCGCGAACCCGCTCCGGGGCCAGATCGACGCGCAGCAGCGCGGGCGGGACGACGGAGACGCCGGGACCGACGCGCTCGACCCTGAGGCGCTCGCGGCCCGAGGCGTCCAGGGCGACGACGCTCCCGAGGGAGGGGAAGTGGAGGAGCACGGCGACCGCGTCCCGCCCCGCGCGGTCCGCGGCGCCTCCCTCCAGGAGGGTCCGGACCGATTCGAGGGAGGCGAGGGTGCGGGCGTGGGCCCTCCCGAGCGCGAGGTCGTCCGCCAGCCGCGCGGCCATCGCCGAGACCTCCCCGCGCCGCTCCGCGAGGACCGCCTCGGCGGACCGCTCGGCGGCTCCGCGGAGGCGCCGCACCGCGTGGGCGGCCTCGAGGGCGAGGATCCCCGCGAGGAGACCGAGGGCGAGGAGGCTGCGGGCCCGGGAACTCACGGCCCTCCCATTCTGCCCCGGACCCTCGCTCCCGCGGTAACCTCCCCTCCCATGCGCAAGACGCGACTCCTCCTCCTCGCGTTCGCCCTCCTCCTCGTGATCCTCGTGGTGTTCGGCGGAGGCTCCCTCCTCCGCGCCGGGATCGAGAAGGGGACCGCCGCCGCGACCGGCCTGCCCACCGAGGTGGAGTCCGCGTCCCTCGGCGTCTTCAGGGGCCGCGTCGGCGTCCGCGGCTTCCGGCTCGGCAACCCCCCCGGATTCAAGTCCCCCTCGGCGTTCGCCGTCGGGCGCGTCTCCGTCGACGCCTCCCTCCTCTCGCTCCTCACCGACACCGTCGTCGTCGAGTCGATCGAGGTCCTGGAGCCGGAGCTGACGATCGAGCTGTCGGGGAGGGGGACGAACATCGGCGAGATCCTCGACCGCTTCGAGGGGAAGGGGGGCTCCGGCGGCGGGAAGGAGCCCTCCGACGGCGAGGAGGGCCCTTCCGGCTCCGGGGGAAAGAAGCTCCGCGTCGCCGAGGTCCGGATCCGGGGGGCGAAGGTCCACGTCGCCGCCTCGGGGCTCGCGGCCGCGCAGACGACGATCACCCTCGGCGACCTCACCCTCCACGAGCTCGGCAGCGGCGCGAAGGGGAAGGAGCCGACCCTCCCCCAGCTCGTCGCGCGGATCCTCGGCTCCCTCGCCCTCGCGGCCGCGCGCGAGGGGGACCTCTCCTCGCGGCTCGCCGAGATCCTGCGCCGGGAGACCGCCCGCCCCCTCCTCGAGGGCCTCCGCCGCGACCTCGACGCCGCGACGCACGACGCCGTCGACAAGGCGGTGGAGGAGATCGACCGGGCCGTCGGCGGGAAGATCTCCGACCTCCTGAAGGAGAAGAAGAAGAAGTAGGCGGGCTAGCGCCGGGACCCGAGCCGCCCGGCTCGGATCAGGGCGAGGGTCGACTCGTACCCGAAGCGGAAGACCTGGTCCTTCGCCGAGAAGGTCATCGGGTTGTAGAGGAAGGGCATCGCCTCCGACTCCTCGGGCTGGTGGAGGAGGATCTCGGCGTCCGGATAGGCGGCGTTCGCGTACTCCAGCTCCCGGTGCAGGCGCACCCTCGCGGTGAGCCGGTGCGACTGGTCGAGGACGGCGAAGAACCCGCGCCGGTCGATGCGGCCTTCCGCGGCGGGGGCCCTGCGCCGCATGGCGGCGTCGACGTGCACGGGGACCTTTGGATTGAGGACGAGGACGCGCCGCGCGCCGAGCGCGAGGGCGAGATCGATGTGCGCGACCTCGGTCGACTCCCCGTCGATGAGGAACCGTCCGCCGAGCCAGAAGGGCTCGAAGAACATCGGGATCGCTCCCGAGGCGACGATGGCGGCGGGGATGTAGAGGAACGGGGTCTTGGGTCCGAAGATGACGCGCTCCCCCGTGTCGAGGTCCGTCGCGGTGATGAAGAGCATCCGCTTCATCGCCCCGAAGGTCATCGTGAGCCGCTCTTCCCGGAAGATGCTCTCGACGAACCGGAGGTAGTCGCCCGTCCGGAAGAGGCCCGAGGGGAGGGCCTCGGGGGAGTTCGCGATCGCCTCGAAGGTCCCGGCTCCGTCCGCGTCGTTGCGCCGGCCGAACCGCCGGAGGTAGGAGGTCCCGACCCCGAGGGCCCTCAGGAAGAGGGAGGCGGCCCGGCCCGGCTCGAGGTGGTAGAAGTCGCGCCGCCGGATCGGGATGCATCCGGGCTCCCCGAGGATCATGCCCCGGAGCCTCTCGAGGGAGAGGCCCGCCGCCATCGTCCCGGCGACGAAGGCCCCCGCGCTCGTCCCGACGAGGATGTCGGCGTCCTGCGGCCGGAAGGGGACGCCGGTCTCCGCCATCGCGCACAGCGCCCCGATCTCGTAGAAGGCGCCGGTCAGACCCCCCCCGCACAGGACGAGGGCGGTCTCGGCCTTCTTGGAGGCCTCGGGCAGGGCCGAGTCCCTGGCGAAGTCGTTCATCGGGTCAGGGGGGCTTCTCCGGGGGCGATTCCCCAGACATCATTCGGCTCCGAGGCGCCATGTCGATAACCCAGGGCGGGCGACCCCTCCCCCTCCGGATCGAGCGGCAGGAGGGGAGGAGGATCGCCGTCGAGTGGAGGGACGCCCACCGGAGCCTCTATCCGATGCGCCACCTCCGGGGCCGCTGCCCCTGCGCCAACTGCGTGGACGAGGGGTCGGGGAAGCGGCGCTACTTCGAGGCGGACGCCCCGGAGGACCTCGGCTTCTCGGACGTCTGGCTTGTCGGGAACTACGCCCTCGGCATCCGCTTCTCCGACGGTCATGAGACCGGGATCTTCACGTACGACTACCTCCGCTCCATATGTCCCTGTCCGGCGTGTTCCGAGCCCGCCGGTGGGGCGGATCAGAAGGTGCAACCGAAGGTGCCGACGTCCGACCAGGGGGGCGGCGTGGGGTAGACGTCCGGGGGCTGGAGGCACGGGTCCTGGTAACCCGCGGTCGGGAGGACGGAAGGAGGGGCGCCGACGACGATCAACTGAGAGGAGGGATCGTCGACGCTCGTCCCGCTCACCGTCACGGTTCGGGAGGAGACGCCGTCCGTGAGGTGGAGGACGGCCGGCTCCCCCGGGAGCTGATTGCAGGGGACCGACCAGGAGACCTGGTTCAGGAGGTCCCACGTGGCGTCGACGACTGTCTTTCGGATCCCCGTCCCGTCGTCGCGGAGGATCACCGAGCGGAGTCCGCCGGAGGGGGGGACGATGTCCGTCGCCTCCCCCGCGCACCGGATCCCGTCGCACCGCATCTCGTGGAACCGGATCGAGAGGGCCTGGGAGCCGAGCGTCGGAGGGAGGGAGAACTTGTAGTAGCCGAGTGGCTGGGCGGTGTAGGTTGCGCCGAGGAGGGAGTGGTCGACCGACGCCGCCGGCATCTCGACCAGGTCGAAGAGGAGCGGGTGGTCGCCGAGGCTCATGACGGCGAGCGACCCGGACCGTGCTTCGCAGACCGCGACGATCGGCGACTGCGCCAGTGCCGACCCTCCCCATAGGACCGTCCCCACGATCATGACTAGACGACGCACGGGTCTTCCCTCCACGCGCGAACGGACCTCTCGCGCGGTGTCGATCGATCGCGGCGGGCTTATCGGGAGGGAGGGGGACGGACTTGAGGCGCGCGGATCAGAACGGGCCGTACGCGACGAATGCCGCGTAACGGGCCGCGTCCGCGCCGTCCCCCCGGCGGGGGAGGGTCCGTCGCGCATGCGCGAGGGCGACGGGGACCGACGCGCCCGAGAGGAGTCGGTCGTAGAAGGCGCCCATCAGCTCGGGGACCGAGTCGTCGGCGACCGGCCAGAGGGAGACGACGACGCGGGAGGCCCCTCCGAAGACGAAGGGGTAGACGAGCCCCCACACGCCGAGGCCCTGGACGGGGGGGCCGCGCCCGGTCTCGCACGCCGAGAGGACGACGAGGTCCCGGGCGCGGAGGCGCGCCGCCTCGTCGCCCCAGAGGATGCGGTCCCGGGGAGCGGGCCCCGGCGCCAGGAGGAGGCCGATCCTTCCATCCGGGCGCATCGTCGAGTGGGCGGCGAGGTGGAGGACTCCGGCGTCGGGCGCGCGGGAGACGAGCCACTCCTTCTGGAGCGAGGCGCCGGTGACCACGGTCGAGCGGTCCACCGGGAACTTCGCCGCGACCGCCCGCGCCTCCTCCTCGGCGTGGGGGAGCCACGCCGCGGATCCCGCCTCGGCGAAGGCCCCTGCCACGATGCCGCGTTCGAGGCGGAGGCGTCGCGTCTGGAGCGCCAGGAGGAATCCGCCCGAGGCGCCGTAGGCGAAGACCGTCGAATCGCCGAGGAATCCCTCGCCGTCGGGGAGCGCCTCGAAGGGGAGCGCGAAGAGCGGGCCGTCGGGGACGACGTACACCTCCCGGTCGCGCATCCGTCCGGAAAGTTCCCCCGGGAGGAGGACCTCCTTGAGCGCGCGCGCGACCTCCGGGAGCTTGCGTCGCGCCTGGGGGACGAGGTGGGCGCTGCGCAGGAGCGCGAGGAACCCGTCGATCCGGTGCGCCAGAGCGTCGCGTCCGGGGAGCCGATGGACTCCGACTCCCTCCGTCGAGACGACGAAGAGGATGGTGGCTTCCTCGCCGACGAAGTACTCGAGGAGGAGCTGGTCTCCCGTCAGGAGGTGCTCCCGGACGATGGGCGCGCGCGCGGGTCGCGGCGCCTGTCCCCGGTCCTCGACCTCCTTCCGCACCTCGGTCGTCGCCCGCTCGAGCTCGGCGTAGGCCGCCGCGAGTCCCGACCGGAGCTGTCCCGTCCGGAGGGCGTCGCTGAACGCCGTCAATTCGGTTCCGAGGTCCGCCAGGCGCGCGTGTGCGCGATTCCAGTTCTCCCGCATGTGGGGAGGGGCGCCCTCCGCGAGCGGGACTCCGTATCGATCCAGCTCGACCAGGAACGCGCGCGCTTTCGAGCGCTCGGCGAGGGCGAAGGCCTCCTCCGCGTTCGCGGGATTCCCGGCGAGCACCGCCTCGACAGCCGTCTCGAACGCGCGGGCTCCCCAGGCGGAGGAGAGAGCGAAGTCGGCCGCGGGACCGGAAGGCGCGTCGAGAAGGATGCCCTCGGCCGTGCCGATCGCCTCTCTCGCCAGGGCCTCCGCGCGCGGGAAGTCGCCGGCCCGCAACGCGAGGCGCGCCTGCGTGACGCGGAGCGCTCCGAAGGCGGGAGAACGGGGCGAGAGGCTCCCCAGCCGGGATTCGTCGATGGAAGCCAGTTCCTCCGATCCGTCGCCCGGATCGGAGAGAAGCGTCTCTTCCGCGTTCAGGAGCGCGCTCGCCTCGCGTTCGACGTCCTGAGCAACGTGCGCGACCTGGGCAGCTTGGTGGAAAAGGTTCCTCGCTCCCTGGAGGTCGTTCCGGGCACGACGGGCGCGACCCCGCATGATCATCGAGTTCGCGAGAAGAGACGGCGAATCCTCCCCCGCGGCCTCCGCGGCGGCCGTCGCGCGCTCCTCGGCCCGTCCGAAGTCCCTCGACCAGAGAGCGACCCGCGCGAGGCCCATCCGGACCTCGCCGAGGAGGAGCCCGCGGGACTCTCCACGGGCGAGGAGGAGACGTTCGGCCTCGAGGAGCGCCGTGTCGGCCTGCGGGTAGTCGTGTTCCTCGAGCCGCGCCTGGCCGAGGAGGGCGAGGAGCTCCGCCCGCTCGCGGGAGCCGGAGGCCGTGCGGTCGATCGCCTCCGCGAGCTGGGTGTTCGCGCGCCCGAGGTCGCGCCGCGCGAGGAGGAGGCGGGCGAGCCGCAGCCGGTGCGACGCCGCGGCGGCCGGATCGCCTCGGCCCTCGGCCAGGCTCGCGGCGCGCTCGAGCGCGGGCTCGAAGCCCTCGGCCCCCGCCATCGCCAGACAGTAGCCCACGTGGGCAAGGGCATCTTCCTCCTCCGGACGCGCAGCGATCCGGCCCGACGCGGCCGCCGCCTCCCCGAAACGGACGGCCGCTACGGAGAGGCGCCCCTCGCGCTCCTCGATCAGACCGAGGAGACGGAGGGCTCGCCCGGCCCGGTAGTCGTCCCCGAGCGCACGAAACTCCTCGAGCGCGGGAAGGAGCAGCGCACGCGCCGCCTCCCCGTTGCCCCCTCGCAGCTCGGCTTGCGCCTGGCTCGCCCGGGCGAGGGCGGCGAGGTCGCGCCGGACCCCCTCGACGTCGAGGGCGGCGAAGGCCTCGAGGAGGAGGTGGGGAGTGGCGAGGCCTTCCGAGGTGCAGAGGAGGTCGGAAAGAGCGCGCAGCTCCGGCTCGAAGGTAGCGGCGGCGCCCTCATCGGCGGCGGCGCGAGCGGCGAGCCAGTCCTCGAGGAGGGATCGGAACCTCTCCCGGGAATCGGGACGGGGATCCGCGCCCGCGGCGAGGACGAGGAGGAGCGCGGCGCCGATCGCGGGCATGGAAGAGCGATCGTAACCGGGCTTTCCTTGAGGCTGCTGGAGTCGGGGGGACCCCGGCGCTATACGCGGCGTCCTCGCTCGTCCCCCGACCCCCCTACCCCCCCCTGGAGAAACCTCGATGGGCGCCGCCCAGAGCGTCGTCGTCTACTCGATGCCCGGCTGACCGGGCTGCAACGTCGTGAAAGAGTTTCTTTCACGCAAGGGCGTCACCTACCAGGTGAAGGACGTCACCCGGGACCGCCAGGCGATGCAGGAGCTGGTCGAGATGGGCTACCAGGCCGTCCCGGTCACCGTGATCGGCACGGAGCGGATCCTCGGGACCGAGCTCGACCGGATCGAGAAGGCGCTGGCGGGCTAGCTACCAGAGCCACCGGGCGCAGGCCCAGCCGCCGAGGACGAGGAGGCCGACGACGACGGTTCCGACGAGCCGCCGCGCGGATCTCCGCTCCGTTCCCCGCTCGAGGAGGTGGTGGTACCAGACCGTGCAGCCGAGGTAGAGGATCAGTCCCGCGGCGAGCCAGAGGCCGAAGCGCTTCCAGGTCACGGTCGGCAGGCCGAGCATCAGGCCGAGGCAGCAGAGGATGCCGAGCGGGGCCGTGAGGCCGACGAGCGGGGTCCGGAAGGGGCGGGGACGGTCGGGGTCGGTGAAGCGCAGGACGAGGACCCCTCCGCAGACGAGGATGAAGGCGAAGAGGGTCCCGATGTTCGTGAGGTCGATCGCCTGCTCGATCGGCAGGAGCGCGGAGAAGAAGGCGACGAAGAGTCCGGTGCCGATCGTCGTCAGGTGCGGCGTGCGGTAGCGGGGGTGGATGCGGGAGAAGGCCGCGGGGAGGAGCCCGTCGCGCGCCATCGAGAGGAAGATCCGCGGCTGCCCCAGCTGGAAGACGAGGAGGACGGCGGTCGTCGCGACGACCGCCCCGAAGGCGACGACCGCGCTCGCCCAGGTGAAGCCCTTGCGCTCGAGGGCGTGGGCGAGGGGATCGGCGACGCCCGCCTCCCGCCAGGGGAGGATCCCGGTGAGGGCGACCGCGACGACGATGTAGATCACCGTGCAGGCGGCGAGGGAGCCGAGGATCCCGATCGGCATGTTCCGCTGCGGCGCCCGCGTCTCCTCCGCGGCGGTCGAGACGGCGTCGAAGCCGATGTAGGCGAAGAAGATGATCGACGCCCCCGACAGGATCCCGCGGAAGCCGTTCGGCGCGAAGGAGTCCCACTTCGAGGAGGCGCCGGCGGGGAACCAGTTCCCGAGGTCGAAGGCCCCGGCGGCGACGACGACGAAGAAGGCGAGGACGGCGAGCTTGATCCCGACCATCGCCGCGTTGAAGCGGCTCGACTCCTTCACGCCGAGGACGAGGATCCAGGTGAGGAAGAGGGTGACGGCGGCGGCGGGGAGGTTGAGGACGATCGGGAAGCCGAAGGGGCGGGGCGCCGCCTCGAAGACGGCCGGGGCGTGCGCGAGGGTCCCGGTCCCCAGCCAGCGGGGGAACTGCCACCCGAGGGCGCTGCGGAGGAAGGACTGGAAGTAGTCCGACCAGGAGATCGCGACGCCGATGTTGCCGACGGCGTACTCGAGGAGGAGGTCCCATCCGATGATCCAGGCGACGAGCTCCCCGAGGGTCGCGAAGGCGTAGGTGTACGCGCTCCCGGAGACGGGGATCATCGAGGCCATCTCCGCGTAGCAGAGGGCCGCGAAGGAGCAGGCGACCCCGGTGAGGAGGAAGGAGAGGACGATCGCCGGGCCCGCGCCGGGGCGGACGACCTCCCCCGCGGCGTTCACCTCTCCGGCCGCGGCCGTGCCGATCGAGGCGAAGATCCCCGCCCCGACGACGGCCCCGATCCCGAGCGCGATCAGCTCGACGGGGCCGAGGGACCGCTGGAGCCCCCCTGCCGTCCCCTCCGCGCCGGCGGCGAGGAGGTCGACGCTCTTCCGTCGGAAGAGCCGGGCGAGGGGGCTCGGCGCCATCCGGTGTCGCGGCGGGGGCGGGATGGTAGCGGCGCCCCCGGGGCGCAGGTAGCGTCGGGCGCGCTCGCCTCGATCGACAGGAGGTCGCCATGCGTTGCAAGTGGGTCCCCCTCGTCCTCCTCCTCCTCGCCGGGATCGCCGCGGCCGCCCTCCCCGGGTTGCGCGGGGGCCCGGCGACCGGGACGCCGGACATCAGCGGGAGCTGGACGGGGAAGCTGCTGATCAAGGACTTCGACCTGGGCCCCGCCGGGACGAAGGAGGTCCAGAAGTGCCCCTTCGAGATGACCGTGGGCCAGGACGGCGCGATCCTCTCCCTGTCGATGACCGTCGCGTGCGAGGGCGGCAAACTGAGCCTCTTCACGCTCGGTGGACTCATCGGGAGCGGCCACTTCGTCGCCGAGCAGGAAGCAAGCCTCGAGGGGGGGATCGAGGAGATCCTCCTCTCGGGGACCGTGACGGGGGACGGGACGAAGATGAAGGGGGTCGGGGTGTTCTTCTCGGCGTCGGCGGAGAACGCCAGCGTCGCCGAGCTGAAGTTCAACGCCAAGCGCGTCCCCCCGCAGAGGTAGGGAGGGCGCGAGAGGCGCGAGGCTCAGTCCTTCGGCGCCGCCGGGGCGGGCGCCTGGAGGAGCTTCGCGACCGCCCGGTCGAGCGCCTCGCCGCGCAGCCCGACGCGGGCGACCTTCCCCTGCCGGTCGAGGAGGAAGGTCGCCGGGATCCCGGTCACCTTGTACCGGGCGACATGCTCGGACTGCCACGCCTTGCCGTCGTGGACCTGGGGCCAGGTCATCCCCTGGGTCTTCACGAAGTCGCGCAGCTTCTTCTCGGCCTCCTTCGGGTCGAGGCTCACCCCGAGGATCTCGAAGCCGCGCTCGTGGTGCTTCCTGTAGGTCGCGAGGACGTTCGGGAGCTCCTGCACGCAGGGCCCGCACCAGGTCGCCCAGAAGTCGATCAGGACGACCTTCCCCTTCAGGTCCGCGAGGCGGACCGGCTTCCCGTCGAGGCCCGGCCCCTCGATCGGCTCGGGGTCCTTCCCGATCGGCTCGAGGCTCCCCTTCGCCCGCGCGAGGAACTCCGCGATCCCCTGCTGGCCCTCGAGGGCCAACCCGATCCGGTCGTAGGTCGCGCGCGCCCCGTCGAGGTCGCCCCACTCGACCTGGAACTCGGCGAGGGAGTTCAGGGCGCCAAAGACGGACTGCGGGTCCTCCTTTCGCTCCTCCGCGATCCGCTCGAAGGCCCCCTTCGCCTCCGCCCGCTTGTCCGGGAGGAACGCCAGGGCCTGGGCGGCGAGCATCCCCATCTCGGGGCGCCGCCTCCCCTCGGGGAAGTCGGCGAGGTACTGTTCGGCGTAGGCGCGGACGTCGGTCCACTTCTCGAGGTGGTAGGCGATCTGGGCGGCGGCGGCGAGCGCCTGGTCGCGATCGGCCGCCGGGGTCTTCGCCTTGAGGTAGGACGCGATCGCGTAGAGCCGTAGCTCGTTCGCCTGCCGCGTCATCTGCTCGAACTGCTCGTCGAAGGCCCGCCGCAGCTCCTCGAAGGAGGCGTACTTATCCGCCGCCGGCGCCCCCTCCTTCGGCGACTGGAAGGGGACGAAGGCGAGGAACGACGCGATCGGGAGGAGGGGCATGAGCTTTCCTTCGGGGAGGAGCCGCGCTCGGAGAGGAGCGGGGGATTGTCGCCCGGGGCGCGGGCCGGCACAACGCGCCGGTCCCGTTGACGCCCGGAACGCGGGCTCCCTACGCTCCCCCCATGCGAGTCGCCCTCGCGCAGGTCGAGACGTCCGTCGGCGACCTCGCCCGCAACGCGCGGACGATCGTCGAGGCGCTCGGGGAGGCCCGGCGGGCGGGCGCCGCCCTCGCCGTCTTCCCCGAGCTCGCCGTCACCGGCTACCCTCCGCTCGACCTCCTCCTCGAGCCGGGATTCGTCGAGGAGAACCGCCGGGTCCTCGACCGGGAGATCCTCCCGGCGACCCGCGGGATCGCGGCGGCGGTCGGCTTCGTCGACGAGGACCGGGGACGGCGGACCCCCGAGGGGCACCCGATCCTCCACAACGCCGCCGCCATCCTCGAGGACGGCGACCTCGTCGGCGTCGTCCACAAGACCCTCCTCCCCGAGTACGACGTCTTTTTCGAGCGGCGCTACTTCGCCCCCGCCGGCGAGCGGCGGGCCCACCGCGTCGCGGGGGAGGTCGTCGGCTTCGAGATCTGCGAGGACATGTGGGACGACGCCTACGACTGCAAGGTGAGCCGCCTCCTCGCGGGGCAGGGGGCGCGCCTCCTCGCCAACCTCTCCGCCTCCCCGTTCCATGCCGGCAAGAGCGAGGCGCGGGCCGGGATCGCGCGCGCGCGCGCGAGGGAGACGGGCCTCCCCCTCCTCTACGTGAACGGCGTCGGCTGTGAGGACGGCTGGGAGGGGATGCTCGTCTTCGACGGGGGCTCCTTCGCCGTGGACCGGCGCGGCGAGTTCATCGCGGCGGCCCCTCCCTTCGAGCCCCGTCTCCTCGTCTTCGACCTCGACCGGGGGGAGGCTCCGCCGATCGTGCCCCCGCGCCTCTCGGAGGAGGAGGAGGTGCTCCGCGCGCTCGCCCTCGGGCTCCGGACCTACGCGACGAGGAACGGCTTCTCGAAGGCGGTCCTCGGCCTCTCGGGCGGCATCGACTCGGCCGTGGCCGCCTGCCTCGCGGCGGAAGCGCTCGGCCCGAGGAACGTCCTCGCCCTCTCCCTCCCCTCCCGCTACTCGAGCGAGCGGGGGACGCGGGACGCCTCCTCCATCGCGGAGAGCCTGGGCATCGAGATGCGGCGCATCCCGATCGAGGAGCCGCTGCGCGCCCTCGAGACCTCCCTCGGCGCCACGCTCTCGGGCCCCGAGGGATCGCTCCCCCTCGAGAACGTCCAGGCGCGCCTGCGCGGGCTCGTCCTCATGGCGATCAGCAACCGGGAGGGGCGCCTCCTCCTCTCGACGGGGAACAAGACGGAGGTGGCGCTCGGGTACTGCACGCTCTACGGGGACATGGCAGGGGGGCTCGCCCCGCTCTCCGACGTGAGCAAGGCGGAGGTCTATGCGCTCGGGCGGCTGTTCAATGCACGGGCGGGGAGGATGCTCATCCCGGAGTCGGTCTTCGCCGCGGCGCCCTCCCCCGAGCTGCGCGCCGACCACGTGGAGCCTTTCGACTACGCCGTCGTGAGCCCCCTCGTCGACGCGATCGTCGAGCGCCGCGCCACCCCCGAGGAGCTGGTCGCGGAGGGCTTCCCCCCCGCGGCCGTGGAGGACGCCTTCCGCCGGATCGCGCGCGCGGAGTACAAGCGCCGGCAGGGCCCACCCGGGATCAAGGTGACGGGCAAGGCCTTCGGCGTCGGGCGCCGCATCCCGATCGCGAACCCCTTCCGGCCGTTCCGGAGGGCGCGGTGATCGCCCTCCCCGCGCTCCTCCTCCTCCCGCTCCCCCTCCTCCTCCAAGGGGCGCAGGGGAAGGGAGGCGCGTCCAAGGCCGAGCCCGGGAAGGTCGTCGACCTCAAGGCGCGCAACGGCTGGACCTATGCCCTGCGGGTTCCGAAGTCCTACGACGGGAAGCGCGGGACCCGCGCCCTCGTCATCCTCCACGGCTCGAACATGAGCGGGCGGGCCTACGTCGACACCGTCGTCGGCGCCGGGTGGTTCGCCGACGACCTCCTCCTCGGCCCCGACGGCCCCAACCCGGGCGCGGGGGACGGGGCCCACAACTTCGACGAGGGGAGCGCGAAGGGGGTCGCCGAGATCTTCGACGACGTCGCGAAGGAGTGGAGGGTGAGGAAGGCGTTCGTCGGCGGGCACTCGCAGGGGGGCTTCCTCGCCTGGGACGTCCTGATGAACTTCCCCGACCGCTTCGCCGGGGCCTTCCCGATGTCGTCCGGGGTGTGGCTGAGGAGCGAGCCGGAGAGCTTCCCGAAGGACGAGACGAGGGCGCGGGCCCAGCGCGAGGTCGCGATCGCCGTCCTCCACGGCAAGGCCGACCCGGTCGTCGAGTTCGCGCAGGGGCTCGACGCCTTCCGCGTCTTCCAGCGGGCGGGATTCAACCGGCTGCGCCTCTACGCGCCCGAGGCCCTCGGCCACCAGTTCGCCCTCTCCCCCGTCCCGGAGGCGGTCGACTGGCTCGAGTCGATGACGACGGACGACGCCGGGGCCGCCCTCGAGGCCGCGAAGGCGGCCCGAGGGGAGGGCCGCCTCGGGGACGCGGCGATCCTCGCCGCGCGCGCCGAGAAGCTGGGCAAGGACGAGGGCCTCCGCCGCCAGGCGAAGGAGGTCGGCGCGGCCGCCGAGAAGTCGGCGGGGGAGGCGGCGAAGAAGATCGCGCCGCGGATCGCGGCGGCGCGGGACGACTCCTGGGTGGCCGACTTCAGCGCCTTCCGGGAATCGTGCCGCGGGACGAAGGCGGCCGAGCCCGCCTTCGCGGCCTACGACGTCCTCTGGAAGAAGCAGCGCGCCCGGGGCCAGGCGCTCTTCGGCGAGGCGCGCGCCGCCCTGCAGCGAAACGAGGGGGCGAAGGCGAGGGAGATCTGCGCGAAGATCGTCGCCGAGGCGTACACGACGAGGGAGTACTTCTGGGCGAAGGACCAGCTCGCGGGGGAGAAGAAGGGGAAATGAGGGGGCGCGTCCCCCGCTCGCCCTCCTCGACCCGGGGGAAGGCCCGATGAGCCCGCCGCGCCGCAGGCTGCGGACGTTCCACGGCCCGATCGGCGACCTCTTCCCGAGGCCCGAGCGCCGCGAATGCTTCGAACTGTTGCCCGAGGCCGTCGCCTCCTTCCACGAGAAGGGGTGGGTGAAGGGAGGGCGGGTCCTCGACGGGCGGCAGATCGAGGCGCTGCGCGAAGGGCTCGACCGCCTCCGCCGCGACGCCCACTCGCTCGCCGACGAACTCTACGAGATCGACGAGGACTGGAGGCGCGACCCCGAGCGGAACGTCTTCCACTTCCTGGGGGCGTGGCTCCTCGAGGAGGCGTTCCACGATCTCCTCTGGCATCCGGCGGTCACGGTGAAGGCGGCCCAGCTCCTCGGCACGCCGCGGGTCCGGCTCTGGCACGACCAGGTCTTCGAGAAGCCCCCTCGCCATCCGGGCGTCGTCACCTGGCACCAGGACTACTCCTACTGGACGCGGGCGACTCCGCCGCGCCACGTGACCTGCTGGATCGGCCTCGACGACTCGACGGAGGAGAACGGCTGCGTCCACTACGTCTCCGGGAGCCACCGCTGGGGCCTCCTTCCCAAGGTTTCCCTCTCCCGCGACATGGAGGCCGTTCTCGAGGTCCTCACGCCGGAGCGTCGCGCGGCGTTCACTCCGACCCCGATCGTCCTCGCGGCGGGGGAGTGCTCCTTCCACCATTCCCACACCCTCCACGGCTCCTACGGCAACCGCAGCGACCGGCCTCGCCGCGGGGTCGTCGTCAACTTCATGCACCCGGAGACGCGGTGCGCGGACGGATCGAAGCCCCTCCTCGTGGGGGTGCCGCTCGTGCCGGAGGGCGCCGTGATCGAGGGGGAGTACTTCCCGATCCTGATCGGGCCCCGTCCCTAGTCGGACCCGGAAGGCCCCAGCCTCTCACAGAAGCTTCGCCTCGATCCCTCGCTCGCGGAGCTTCCCGAGGACCTCCCCGATTGGAGCGCGCCAGCCTCCCACGTCCCTGTAGGTCCGTCCGCCCTCCATCGCTTCGAGCGCTCGCATCTCGACCTCGAGGGTGAACCGGCCGGTCTTCTCGTCGACCGACCTCACCCGGATTCCGGCCATCCCGCGCAATGCGCCCGTCAGGGTCTCCTTCAGGCGTTCCCTCCGGTCGCCCTGGATCTCCAAGTCGAACGACTCTCGCGCGAGGGTCCCCTTGAAATTCTTCCCGATCCGGAGGGCCTGGTCGCCGCTCACCTTCTCGTAGTGGAATAGAAGGTAGAGCTTGCGCTCGGGATCCCAGTGGATGTCCCGAACGACGGGGAAGTAGTCCCGGAATCCGAACCCCACGCGAGGCGGCTCCCGCCCGGGGGTGTCGACGGCGATTCCCGTCACTCGGAGGCGCTTGACCTCGAACTTCCGCGATTCCAGCAGTTCCCGGACGCGACCGGCGTCGCATCCGGGGAACACGGCGATCCCGATCGGCTGCTCCGCGTCCTCCTTCTGGCCCCACCAGACGACGTCCCCCTTCAGCTCCCGCAGCGAGTCCTGGATCTCCTTCGTGAGGGCGACGACCGACGGAGGGGTCGTCCTCCCCGGCACCCACACGAGATCCTCGCGTTGGATCGAGAAGAAGAGGATCCGGTCGGAGGGCGGGCTCCACCCGATCGCGACGGACGCGATCCACGCGAATCGGGAGGAGTGGCCGATCCTCCTCACGCCGTGCGAGGGGCCGTGGATGCCCCCGAGGAAGGAACCTGCTCGGACATCGCGACCCTCGAGGCTTTCCTTCGCCGCCGTTCCCCCGACGGGACGTCGTCGAGGAGACCCGGCACCGGACGACCGGAGCGACGCGGCGGGATCGTAGAGTCGGCTCCGAAGGACCGTCAAGGAATCGAGCCCTCGCGACAGGCGGCGCCCCGGAAGGGAACCGATTCCTGATCGGGATCGGGTGACCGCGCTTCGCGGAACTTGACGGTGGGTTCATCGGGACCTTAGCCTCCGCGCGATCCTCCTTCCCGGAGATGGGTGGTCAGCGGCGGTGGGGGGTCGAGCGAACTTCCGACCTCAGGTGTGACCCCATGCGTCGAGTGTCCCTAGCCTTCCTCGGCCTCCTCCTCGCGGCTCGATGCGCGCTCGCGCAGTCGACCCCCTGCGTCGCGGGAGCCCCGGTCTCCTCCTACAGCGTCTGCCCGATCGCGGCCGGGTTCGCCTCCATCCTGGGGGATCCCGAGGCGACGGCTCTCTCCTTCGGCCCCTGCACCGACAACGACGCCGTCGGCCCGCAGGGGGTCTCGATCCCGTTCCCCTTCTCCTTCTTCGGGACACCGGTGAGCGCCGCGCGCCCGACGACGAACGGGTGCATGCGCCTCCTCGGGCCGGGGGGGCCGAGCAACACCCCCGCGAACATGGCGTTTCCCTCCTCCGTCTCCCCGAACAGCCTCGTCGCCCCCTTCTGGGACGACCTGAAGACCGGGCCGACCGGGGATCCCTCGACGATCGCGGTCCTCTCGACCCCGGCCGTCTTCGTCGTCGAGTGGAACAACATGAAGTTCTCCGCGGCGGGGGCGACGGCCGGATCCCCCGGCCGCAACGGGAGCGTCACGTTCCAGGCGGCCCTCTTCCCGAACGGGCAGATCGAGTTCCGGTACGGCCCCTACGTCCCGCCCGACACGACGGCCTGCCCGCCTTATGTTCCCGACTCCTGCGGGGCCGCCTCGGCGTACCCGCAGTCGGGGCCGACCGCCTCGATCGGGCTCGAGGACGCGACCGGAGCCCGAGGGGTCGACGGGACCGGCTTCGGCGCGGGGAACGCCGCCCCGCCGCGCCACAACCTTCGGTTCCTCCCCGGGGACGTCGTCCCCGTGACCGTCACCTATTCGATGATCGCGACGGGGCTTCCCCCTTTCATCTCCATCGCGGGACAGCCGGGGACGGTCCCGCTGCTGCCGGGTCCGAGCCTCGCCTCGCCGGCGTCCTGTCCGCCTTGCCCCGACGACTCGTCCTGGCTGCGCCAGCCGACCGCCGGGGCGGGCTCTCCGGCGGCAGGGCCGGGCTCGCTCCTCTGGCCCTTCACCCTCTTCGACGCCCTCGCCCGGAACTTCAACCTGAGCGCGAACGGCATCCTCGTCCTCGGCGACGGGCTCGGGCAGGACCTGGCGGCGAACGCGGCCCCCGCGACGAGCGCCGCGCCGAACGCCTACCTCGCCCCGTTCTGGGACGACCTCGAGGCGAGGCCGACCTCTTTCGCGGGGGTGAAGGCGACGGGTCCCGCCGGCTTCCGTCTGCAGACCTTCGAGTGGAGCGACTTCGGCCTCGCCGACGGGGCCTCGGGGGACTGTGCCGCGGGAGCGGGGAGCCTGAGCATGCAGGTGGTCCTCCACGAGGGGACCGACCAGATCGAGTTCCGCTACGACCACGCCGCTCCCCTCGGCGCGGGCTTCACGGCGACGGTGGCCCTCGAGTCCGCGACGGGAGGAGCCTCCTTCGACGTCCTCCCCGGGAGCCAGAACGCCTCCCTCCCCGCGACGAACCTCCTCCTCGAACCGTGCCAGTGCGGGACGGTCCGCCACTTCGGGGTCCCCTGCGCGGGGACGGGCGGCATCGTGCCGCGGATCGGGACGACCGGAGTGGCCCCGACCCTGGGGGCGACGAACTTCGGCGTCACGCTGGTCGACGCTCCCCCGGGGGCCGTGTGCGCGGCCACCGTCGGGCTCGGGCTCGGCCTGCCCGGAGGGATCCCGGTCGCGCCTCCCTGCGTGCTCTTCGGGACCTTCGTCAGCACCGCGTTCGGGGGGGTGACGACGGGCGGCCCCCCCGGCTCGGGGACGCGGTGCGTGACGGTCCCGATCCCGGCCGACCCGGCGGTCTCGTGCGCCGCGCCGACCTTCCAGTGGGCGGTGCTCGACCCGGGCGCCGCGAGCGGGATCGCCGCGGTGACCGAGGCGATCCTGGTCCAGATCTTCTAGAAGATCAGGCCGTTCACGACGGTGAACTTGACCTTCAGCTTCACCGTCTTCGTCCCCGCCGTCGCGAGGAAGCGGATCTGCGTCTTGCCGGCCTGCGTCGGGTCGGCCGTCCAGGAGAAGATCGCCGTCCCCGGGGGACCCAGGACGAACGTGGCTCCCGCCGGGAGCGGCGTCTCGGGATCGACGGCGAGGGTGACCGGGTCCCCGTCCGCGTCGACCGCGGCGATCGGGAGCTCGAGGACCTCGGCCGGCGGGGCGCCGGTGACGACGACCTGCGGCTTCTTCACCTTCGCGAAGACCGGCTTCTTGTCCTTGAGCGGGTCGGTGTCGGGGAGGATGACCTTGAGCTTGTAGGTGAGCTTCTTCGGCTCGTTCACACCGTCGTCGACGAAGAGGCGGATCGAGTAGCCCCCCTTCGTCGCGGGCGCCGTCCCGGAGAGGGTCCCCCGGAACGAGGTCGAGCCGGGGGAGGGGATGAAGTCGAAGCCCGGCGGGAAGTTCGTCGGTTGGTCCGCCGGGTCGAAGAGGACGACGAGCTCCGCGGCGCGCTTGTCGCTGTCGGTCGCGACGACGGGGATCGAGACGGGGTCCCCCGCGAGCGCGGACACGGTGTACGGGGCCGCGACGGGCGGCGCGTTCTCGAAGTTCGAGAGGTCGGGCGGAGTCGTGGAGACGACGATCCGGCGGTAGCGGTCGTTCGTGAGGTCGACGGTCTCCGTCGTGACCGTGTTCTTGAAGACCTTCCCGTCGAAGCGCAGCGCCCAGAAGTCGGTCCCGTTCGTCGCGAGGTCGACGTAGGTGTCGTCCCCGTCGGGGTCGGAGGCGTCGCCGGGGAGGTCGACGACGGGGACGTTCAGGTTCGTGGAGGCGAAGACCTTCCCGTCCCCGCGGAGCGCGTACCAGGTCCCGTCCGAGGCGAACTCGAGGTCGAAGTAGCGCTCGCTGTCGTTGACCGGGACGTCCGGCTCCGGGAGCGCCCCGACCGACGTGCCGCCGAGGGAGCCCGAGGGGAGGTCCCCCGTGAAGACCTTCCCGTCGCG
>JAKEFM010000145.1 GCA_022616055.1 Planctomycetota bacterium | reverse complement strand
GCCGGTCGCGCACGTACTCGGAGATCACCTCGAGCGCGCGCCGGTCCTCGTCGCGGAGCCACGTGAAGCAGATCCCCACGCGGTAGGTGCCCTCGTCCTCGTCGCACCAGACGACCCGCCCGACGGCGACGACCGGCTCCTTGTGCCCTTCGAGCGAGAGCTCGAGGGCGAGATGCTGGTCCCGTTCGAGGCGGGAGGGGGCGACGAGGCAAAGGCCCGACGCGCTCAGGTTCAGGGTCTGGGCGGCGGTCGTCTTCGAGTCCCTCGCCCCCTCGCGGATGGCGCGGAAGGCGACCTTGCACTTCTCCGGGATGCGGGTCGCGCGCCGGCGGTCGGGGCCGGGGCGCTCGGAGTCCTTCATGGTTGCGCTCCCTTCGATCCTAGGCAAGAGAAGTCTATCCGCAACCCCCGCCTCCCGGCCGCGGCCGGCTCGGGTAGACTCCAAGCCTTGTCCCAGAATAACCCGGGGCCCTCCCTCTCCCGCAAGGCCGGGCGCGGCCTCCTGCGGGCGCTGAAGGGGCTCTTCGGGGGCCGGACGGTCCGGCGCGCCGCCGAGAGTTGGGACGTGCTCCGGAAGGAGTACGCGGCGGGGCGCGACGAGGCCGACCCCCGCGAGCCGCCGCCGCGCGCGATTCCCCACGAGGAGAGGCTGTAGGCTGGAGACTTGAGGCTGTAGGCCTCGGCTGCGGGCGTCCTACCTACAGCCTCAAACCTACTTCTCCAGCGCCTCGATCCGCGCCTTGAGCTCCTTGAGCGCGTCGAGTTCGTGCGTGTGGAGGGTCTCGCCCTGCGGCGGCGGGTTCCCCTTCGTGAGGAGATCCTCCTTCTCCTGCATCTGGGCCCGGATCCCGTCCTCCTCCTTCTCGAGCTCGCGCGCCTGCTCCTGGCGCTGGCCCAGCCGGTCCTTCAGCTCGTCCTCGGTGAACCCCTCGGGCGGCTTCCCCCCGCCCTTGATCGCGTCCAGATAGCGCTGGATCTCGAGGATCCCCTCGGCGAGGTCGCTGCGTCCCTTGTCGAGCACGGCTT
>JAKEFM010000144.1 GCA_022616055.1 Planctomycetota bacterium | reverse complement strand
TCACCCGCGAAGCGCGGAAGGTCACCCGCGAAGCGCGGAAGGTCACCCGCGAAGCGGAGAAGGAGCCTCGCGCCGGGCGAGGCGCTCCGCACCGAAGATCGCGGCCCCCAACGCGCCGGCGTACTCCGCGTCGGGGGCGACACTCAGGGCGGAGCCGAGGCGCTCCTCGATCGCCCGGACCATCCCTGCGTTCTTCGCGAGGCCGCCCGTCAGCGCGAAGGTGGGCGCCGCGCCGACCTGGCGGAGGAGGGCGACGACCCGCTCCGCGATCGACTGGTGCGCTCCCCGCAGGATGTCCTCGATCTTGCGTCCCTCGGTGACGTGGTTGATCACCTCGCTCTCGGCGAGGACCGCGCAGACGCTCGAGATCGGCTGGGGGTCCTGCGAGCGCAGCGACAGATCGCCGACCGCCTCGAGCTCGACCTCGAGGCTCCGGGCGACCCGCTCGAGGAACCGGCCGGCGCCCGAGGCGCAGCGGTCGTTCATCCGGAACGCCTCGACCCGTCCCGAGGGGGCGACCCGCATCGCCCTCGAGTTCATCGCCCCGACGTCGAGGACGCAGCGCGCGGAGGGGAAGAGGGCCTTCGCTCCCCGGGCGTGGCAGGTGATCTCCGTGATCTGCAGGTCGCGGAAGGGGACCTGGTAGCGGCCGTAGCCGGTCGCGGCCACGTACGCGACCTCCTCCCGGCCGAAGCCCGCCTCCCGCAGGGCCGCCTCGAGGGCGCGCCACGCGGCCCCGGGGAGGTCGGCGCCGGTCGGGAGGAGGGCGCGGCCGACCCGCGCGCGGTCGGCGGCGTCGAGAAGGACCGCCTTCGTCGCCCTCGTCCCGACGTCGATCCCGGCGACGAGTCTCACGACTTCTCCGTGCCCGCGGGGGCGCTCTTCTCCCGCCGCGGCAGCCCGGCCGCGGCCCGGTCGAGCGCGAAGAGCGCCGCCCCGGCCGCCCCGATGAACGGCGAGTCCTCGCCCACGTTGAGCCGGAGCCCGAGCTTCTCCCCGAGGGCCCGCACCATCGCGGCGTTCCTCGAGACCCCCCCCGTGAAGGTGACCTCGGGCACGATCCCCACCCGCCGCAGCAGGGCGATCGATCGACCGGCGATCGCCAGGTGGACCCCCGCGAGGATGTCCTCCGGGGCGCTGCCGCGCGCGAGGTGGGAGACGATCTCCGACTCGACGAAGACGGTGCAGACGTTCGTGATCCGCAGGGGGGAGCGGGAGCGGGCGGCGACCTCGCCGAGATCGGCGAGGGGGAGGCCGAGGACCCCGGCGGCCGCCTCGAGGAACCGCCCGGTCCCGGCCGCGCACTTGTCGTTCATGCAGAACTCGAGGACCTCGCCCTCGGGGCCCACGCGGATCGCCTTCGTGTCCTGCCCTCCCATGTCGAGGATCGTCCGCGTGCCCGGGAAGAGGAAGCACGCTCCCCGCGCGTGGCAGCCGATCTCCGTCACCTGGGCGTCGCCGAAGGGGACCTTGAAGCGCCCATAGCCGGTCCCGACCGTGTAGGCGACGTCCCACTCCTCGAAACCGGTTCCCCGGAGCGCCTCCCGGAACACCCGCTCCGCGGCGCGCACGACGTTGGCCCCGGTCGGGGCGAGGCCGCGACCGAGGATGCGGCGGTTCCCGTCGAGGAGGATCGCCTTCGTCGCGGTCGAGCCGACGTCGACGCCGGCGACGATCACGGTTTCCCCCCGGCGCCGGCCCCGGCGAGGCGGCGGTGCGTGAGCGCCTCGAAGAAGGCGTCGATGCGATTCCTCATCTGCGCCTCGGAGAAGTAGCGCGGGTCGGCGAGGTCGGACTCGAGGAAGAGGGTCGGGATCCCCTTCTCGTGGCTGAACGCCTCCCGCGCGTCGGCCTGCCCGACGGAGAAGGAGCGGCACGACTTCACGGAGTGGATCACGAGGGCGTCGGCGGAGTAGTCGCGGACGTAGCGCTCGAGGAGGTCGCGCCGCAGCCCGAGGTTCCAGTTCGTGTAGCAGTGGATCGCGTGCTCCGCGATCGACTCGAGGGGGCGGTCGGGGTCGTGCCGCACCCCCTGGTCGAAGAGGCCGCCGACCTTGGAGTAGGTCGACGCGACGGCGCAGACGCCCCAGCGGCGGAAGAGCTCCCCGAAGGCCCGGAAGTGGGGCCAGGGAGGAGGGCCCTCGACGACCACGCGGAACCGCTCCTCCGGCAGGGGGCCGATCCCGTGCGCGATCCGCTCCTCGATCTCGGCGAGCGCGGTCTCGTAGAAGCGCACGCACGCCTCGGTCCCCCGGAGGACATAGAGGGGGGCCATGAAGAAGACCGCCTCGAAGAAGGCGTCGAACGGGGAGGGACGCCGGCGGGCCGACTCGAGGATCCTCGTCCAGGCCTCCTCCGCCCGCCGGCTCCGATCGAGGATCCCGCGCAGCTTCGTCTCGTCGAACTTCTTCCCCGTGATCTTCTCGCACACCCCGATCAGTTCCTCGAGCTGGCTCACGACGTAGGCGCGGTCCGAGGCGAACGCGTCGGGGTCGCGGTGGTAGGGGACGTCGAGGAAGACGAGGGGCGCCCCGGTCGCCTCGGCGAGGGCCTCGAACCACTTCACGTAGGTCGTGCACCCCGAGTAGGTGCACAGCAGGAGGTCGGGGCGCGGCAGGTTCCCGAACGGCGCCTTCCCCCCGGACGCGAGGAGGCCGAGGTCGTTCTTCACGTACCCGCAGACGTCGGAGGAGTAGCCGGCGTCCTCGGCCTTGAGGATGAAGGGCCCCGCCGCCTTCTTGATGCCGCACTGGAGGGAGTTCACCTCGGGGTAGCCGAGGCGGAAGTCGAACGCCCGCAGGAGCTCGGCCACGTTCCCGCTGATGAAGAGGTAGGCGACGGGAACCCCCTCCTCGTTCGCCGAGGAGAGCTCGCCGTACCACTGCGACAGCAGCTCCTTCTGCAGCGTCCGCCCCGCGTTCTGGAACCGGAAGGGGCCGCTCACGGCCGCCTCCCCGCCCGCTCCGGGACCGGCCTCTCGCCGCCGAAGAGGAGGAGCGACTCGACGAAGGTCTCGACCTGGGTGCGGATCGACTCGAACGCCCCCATCCTCTCCTCGAACTCGAAGGCGAGGCTCGGCACGCCGGCCCGGTCGAGCACGCGCTTCTCGAGGACGAGGTCGAAGAGCCCCGGCTCGCAGAACTTCGCCGTCGCGAACACGACCCCGTCGGCGCGGCAGCGGGACACCGCCTCGAGGATCGCCTCCCCCTTCGACTCGGTCGTCCCGTGGCGGACGGCCGACGGCGTGCTGTCCCGCAGGTAGGCCTCCGCGAGCGCCCCGAGGGGATCGCCGCCGGCGCGCACCGGCGCGCGCAGCCAGCGCGTCCCGAGGAGGAGATCGTCCCCGACCACCTCGCAGCCGGCCTCCTCGAGCGTGGCGAGGAGTTCGAGAGGCGGCTGCTCGCAGAAAGCGCCGTGGAGGAGGACCCGGATCCGGTCGCGGGGGCGCGTTGCCCGCCGGGGGAGGAGATCGAGGGCCCGGCGCAGCGTCGCGGCGTGCTCTCCCCGGGGAAGGACGTCCCCCGCCCGCAGGAGGACCCAGGACTCGAGGGACGAGATCCGCCCGGGGTCCTCCCGGCGCAGGGCGTAGAGCCGCCGCACGAGGTCGCGGTGCTCGTTCCCCGCCACGATCGCCCGGGCGAGGTCCTCCTCCGTGGCGCGCCGGCCGGCCCGCGCCTCCAGCTTCCCGAGGAGCCTCGAGAACTCGCCCCGGCCGTAGTCGACCGCCACCCGCGAGGCCGCGTTCGAGGGGAGGTGGAGGTACTCGACGAGGAGGGAGGGGAAGTTGCGGCGGAAGATCCCCGAGAGGTTCCGCGCCGCGTCGCAGATGGAGGGGAAGATCACCCCGTCGAGCGCCGCGAGGCGGCCCGAGAGCCCGAGCTCGAGGGTCGAGCGGGTGATCGAGCAGACGAAGGACTGCATCCGCGCGTCGGCCCGCTCGAGCTCGATGCGGCCCCCTCCCCCTCGCAGGGGAACGGGGAGGCCGCCGACGGCCTCGACGAGCTCGGCGGGGGCGTAGACGGGGAAGAGGCCGATCGCGAGGGCGCCGGGGTGTTCCCCCTTCCAGCGGGAGACGGCCTCGAGGGAGGGATCCCCGGCAAGGCTCCGGCACCGCTCGAGGATCCCGTCGAGCGTGGCGTCCGGGGAGACGGGGGGCCCCAGCGTCGGTTCGGTCACGACCGGGGGACGGTTCCCTCGTCCGTGCACGGTCACGGACGCCTCCCGGCCTCGCGTCCCGCCACGCACGCCTCCTCCGGCTTCGGGAGCTCCTTCCCGCACCGGCCGCAGAAGGCGAAGCCGGCCGGGATCGACTCCGCCCCGCAGGCGGCGCAGTCCCGGGCGTAGGGGCCCCACGGGAACTCCCCCCAACCGCCGGCCGCCATCCGGGAGCGGATCCCCCGGCGGTCCGGAGGCCTCTTCCTCGCGAAGGCCCGCATCCCCTCGAGAGGCTCGAGCGTCGCGAAGTGGAGAGCGAGCCAGTCGCGCGCATGGCCGATCGTCTGGTGCCAGGCGAGCTTCTTCCAGAAGTTGACTTGCTCCTTCGTGTAGCGGGTGCACTCGGGGAAGGTGTCGAGGAGCTTCTCGGCGAGGCGGGCGACGGCGAGGTCGAGCGGGCCGAGGTCGAGGCCGTACCCCTCGGCGCCGCGGCGCGCCTTCTCGACCTCCGCCTCGGCCGGCGCCTCGAGGACGCGGCCCCCCTTCGTGACGGAGAGGGCGACGTCGGAGATCAGGCCCCACTCGAGGGCGCGGCGCGCGGAGACCGGTTCGTTGAGGAAGAGGAGGTGGCGCGCCCGGCGGTCGCCGACGGCGAGGGGGAGCCACTGGGTCGCCCCGCCGCAGGCGACCGACCCGACGTGCGTCCCGACCTGACGGAGCGTGACATGCTCGGCCGCCACCGCGAAGTCGCAGGCGAGCTGGGACTCGTTCCCTCCGCCGATCGCCATGCCGTTCAGCCGGGCGATCGTCGGCTTCCCCGCGTCGAGGAGGGCCTCGATGTACTCGCGGAAGAGCCCCATGTACTTCCAGTAGTCGCGGGGCCGCCGGGTGTAGACCTCGGCGTACTCCTTCACGTCCCCTCCCGCGCAGAAGGCCCGGTCGCCGGCTCCCGTGAGGACGATCGCGCCCACCGCGTCGTCGAAGGAGGCGTCGCGGAGGGCCCGGCCCAGCTCGCAAAGGGTCTCCGTCGTGTAGGCGTTGAGCGCGCCGGCGCGGTCGATCGTGACGCGGGCGACCCCGTCCTGTTTCTCGTAGCGGATCTCTCGGAAGGGCCCCTCGGAGAGACCGGATCGGAAGGCGTTGGTCATGTCGGCCTCACGAGACGACGAGGGTGCGCAGGCCCTCCCCCCGCCGCATGCGCTCGAATCCCGCCTCGATCCGATCGAGGGGGACCTTCGCGCTGACGAGGGGGACGATGCGGACGCGGCCGGCCCGCACGAGCTCGAGGAGGGGGGCGTACTCGGACGTCGGGCAGCCGAGCGAGCCGAAGACCTCGAGCTCGTGGAACATCAGGCGCTGGGCCGGCAGCGCGACCTCCTCCGCGCAGTACCCCACGACGCAGAGCCTCCCCCCCCGCCGGAGGCTCTCGCAGGCCTGCCGGATGGTCTTCGGCTTCCCGATCGCCTCGAACGCGACGTCCGCCCCCCCGTCGGTGCGCCGTCGCACCGCGCGGGGCAGGTCGCTCTCGACGGTCGCGTCGATCGTCCGCTCCGCTCCGAGCTCCACCGCGAGGGCGAGCTTCTGCGCGTCGATGTCGATCGCGATCACGCGGCCGCCCGCCAGCGCCGCGCACTGGACGACGTTCATCCCCACCCCTCCGCATCCGAAGACCGCGACCGTCTCGCCGGGGCGGACGCGCGCGCGGTTGCGGACCGCGTGGAAGGGGGTCGAGACGGCGTCCGCGACGATCGCGGATTCCTCGAGCGGGACCCCCTCCGGCAGCGGGACGGGGACGTGGGCCGGCGCGAGGAGGTGGGTCGCGAACGCCCCGTCGACGCTCGAGCCGAAGAAGGCGAGGGATGAGCAGAGGTTCTCCCTCCCGGTCCGGCAGAAGCGGCACCGGCCGCAGCCGTAGACGGCGGGGAGGAGCACCCGGTCCCCCACGCGGGGCGAGGCGACCCCCTCCCCGACCGACTCGATCGTGCCCGAGGCCTCGTGACCGAGGACGATCGGAGGGGCCTTGGCGGTCGGGACCCCGTGGTCGAGGAAGTGGAGGTCGGTGTGGCAGATCCCGCAGGCGGCGACCCGGACGAGGACTTCCCCGGGTCCCGGATGCGGGGTCGGGAGCTCCCGGAGGGCAAGACCCCGTCCCGGCCCCTCGAAGACGGCGGCCCTCATCCGACCGACCGGGGGAGGAGGCCGCGAAGGATGTCCATGGCGTTCCCCCCGAGCGCGGCAACTCGCGATCCTCCCCCCTCGTCCCGCCGGCCGGGCGTCCCCTTGCACCTCGGGACGTCGGGGGCGTCTTTTTTCGGACGCTCGTTCGAAAAAATCCGATCCCGCCGGGGGGTCGCTCGCGCCCGGGGGGTGGCGGGGCGCTACTCGATCGGGAACTCGACCTCCCACCGGAAGGGACGGCCCGCCTCGACCCTCCAGCCCGTCCGCTTCATCCCTCCGCTCCCCGCTTCTTCACGAAGACGTCCCGGCACTCGTTCCCCCCGCGCACGATGCGCGCCAGGGCTCGGTGGCGGACCGGGGCCCCGAAGCCCATGCAGAACCCGTCCACCCAGCTCCCGTCGAGGTCGCAGAGAGACTGGGCGGGCGCGCCGAGGAGGTCCCAGGCCCGCTGGCACGGGCAGTGCGCGCGGCGGACCTCGAATCCACCCGGACAGGGGAGGACGAACGCAGGGGCCTGGTTCGGCAGGCCGTGGAGGTGATCCTCCTCGAGGGCGGCGAGGAGGTCCTCGGTCCTCCCCCCGGGGCGCCTCACCTGCGCTTCCTGGCCGCACTCGCGCCCGAATTCCCGGTACGCCCGCCGGGCGACCTGCCACCCCTCCTCGCCGTAGCGGCGCAGGAGGTGGGCGAGGAGGATCGCCTCGCTCCGGACCTGGCGCCCGAGCGCCTCGCGGAGCCAGACCGGCACGTCCTCGGCGCCGAGCAGCGCCTCGAGGTTCTCCCCTCGCTCCCGGGCCTCGAAGTCCTTCTCGTCGATCCCGGCCGCGTCGGCGACCTCGAAACCGAAGCGCCGCCGGAAGGCGCGGAAGACCGCCGCCTCCCGGCGGGTCGCGATCCGGATCTGGCGGAAGAGGCGGGCGAGGACCTCCGGGGATGCTCCGGCGCCTTCTCCGGACGGGTTCAGCTCGGGGCCCACGACCGGTCAGCCGGGGTTCACGGCCCGTAGCCCGGGATCGGCACGAAGGGGTCTCCGAGCGACAGCCCGGTCAGGTCGAGGTAGGAGGACTGGAGGAGCCCAACGGTGTACCCCGTGTTGTGGATCCCCTCGCTCCGGTCGACCTCGACGAAGAAGAAGTTGTAGGCGGCCTTGTAGATCTTGAGCCACTGGGTCTGTTGGTCGGGGGTGAGGGCGTCCCAGTCCGGCTGCTGCGGCGAGCTCCCGCTCGGTCCGGGGAAGGCCCGCGTCGCGCCGAGGGAGTTGCGGTAGGCGACCCGCCCGGAGGCCTCGGTGAGGGTGTAGGGGTCACTGCCGAGCCCCTTCGGAAGGGCCGGGTCGTTGATCGCCGCCTCGACGGCGGCCTCGACCGCCAGGAGCATCCCGTGGGTCTCCTCCTGGACCGTCTCGAGGAAGCCGTCCCCGTCGTAGTCGCCGCGCGCGGTCACCTCGAACTGCGGGCCCGCGACGTGGCACTGGTTGCAGGCGAGGGTGTTGTACTTCGGCACGGAGTTGATCCGCCAGAGCGTCGGCTGCGACACGCCGCCGAAGTTAGCGGGCGCGTTCACGGTCACCCTGCGCCCCGTGTCGACGGAGACGATCGGGTAGGTCCCCGCGTCGGAGCCGTTCTCGAGGACGAGGAGGTCCCCCGCGTAGATCCGGCCGAGGAAGGTCGGGCCCCCCGTCACGAGGAAGGACTCGGTCCCGACCTCGACGGCGCCGCCGGAGTGGCTCGACTCGCCCGCGACCTCCGCCGGCGCCGGGGGCTCGCCCGACCCGCCCTGCTGCATCCACCAGGAGTGTCCGCCGATGGCGAGGTGCCCGCTCTGCCCCGGGCCCGGGGTCACCCTCATGTGGCAGGTGATGCAGCGCTCGTTCTCCGTCTGCCCGCCGACGATGAACGCCGAGGGGATCGCGTGCGGGGAGGACTGGTACGTCCAGCCGGGGTACTCGATCCCGTTCGTCTTCGCGATCATCTCGGCGGCCGAGTTCCCGGCGTGCGGCGCGCGGCGCAGCGCCATGTGCCCGGTCCCGGGGGTGAAGTCGGTCGTGTTCGTCCGGGTGTTGTGGCACATGTAGCAGAGGGCCGCCTTCCCGGCGTCCGCGGAGACGCCGTTCAGGAAGGTCACCTGCCCGACGAGCCGCAGCTGCCGGGAGCTCGCCCCCGGTGCGGTCCCCGCGGTCGGGACATGGGGGTTGTGGCAGACGGCGCAGCTCTCGGCGCGCCGCTCGTGCTCCGGAACGATCGGGAGCGGGGCGGCCGAGTTGCCCCACAGGACCAGGCGCGGCTCGGGGAGATCGGCCGCCGCGTTGAGGGCGAGGACCGAGGCGGAGGCCTCGTGGCAGTTCACGCAGGTGGCGTTGCCGCTCGGGGAGACGACGAGCCTCGAGTGCGCCGCGGTGTTCCAGAGGGTCGGCTGCGAGACGTGGCAGCGCCCGCAGACCCCCTCGTCGACGCTCTTGCGGATCCCCGCCGTGTTCCCGGCGTGGAGGCTCCCCGGACCGTGGCAGGCCTCGCACTGGATGTTCCCGAGCGCGGCGAGGTCGGGCTCCCGATCCTTGAGGTCGTCCCACGTCACGCCGTCGTGCGACCAGTTGCGGTAGAGCGCCTGGTCGTCGAACCCCTTGTTCGGGAGGTGGCCGCTCGCCGTCGCGGAGGGAAGGGCCGTCGTGTCGAGGGTCCGCGACAGGTCGACGGCGTTGAGGAAGGAAGTGCCCGTCGTCCAGGTCCGGAACTGGGGCACGTTCCGCCAGTCGCTCTCCGCCTGCAGGGCGGCCCAGGCCGGGGAGGCCGGGTCGAGAGCCTGCGCGAAGACCTTCGCGTGCGTCGTCTGCGACCAGGGCTCCCGCAGGTTCTCGAGGAAGCCGACGCTCCCTCCGTGACAGGAGCCACACTCCCCCTGGGCGGGATCGGGGGCGATCCCGACGATCGTCCCCACCCCGGTGTACTGCCCCGCGGTGATCGTGAAGGACTTGAGGTCGAGCCCCGATCCGTAGATCCGAGAGAGGACCAGGTCGTAGGCGCCCGTCCGGACCGGGATGAAATGGGGGGTACGCTCGTCCGTCGCGGACCCGAGGGAGGAGCGGTTCGGCCGGAAGAGGGAGACGTTCGCCCCGGTCGGGTCGGTGAGGGTCCAGGTCCAGGAATCGACGACGTAGGCGTGGTATCCGCGGCCGTTCGAGACGACGGAGGAAGAGTCGGTCGCGTGGACGTAGAGGATCCCCGCGCCCCAGTGCCAGGAGCCCGGCAGCACGTCCACGGCCGGGATCGAGGTCACCTCGACGAGCGGGGTCTGGGCCTGCCGGACCGCCCGCACGGTCGCCACTTCGGCGATCTGGTAGGTCGAGATCGCGCCGCCCGTCAGGACGAAGGAGGCGTTCGGCTCCTGTTTCCGGACCGTCCCGCCCGACAGGAAGACCGGCTCGCCGAGGGGGACGTTCTCGAGGCCGCTGGTCGCGATGCCGACGCTGAAGTCGACCGTCTCCTCGTCGGAGACGTCGTCCGACGGGTCTCCGGGGGTGCCGGCGTCGTCCGTGACGGTGACTCCGAACCGCGCGAGGCCGGCGGCCGTCGCCCGCACGGCGAGGACGCCGGGTTCCTCGGGGATCTCCATCAGGTCGCCGAGCGCCGGCGTCGTGAAGGAGAGGCTCGCGGTGGCCGCCCCCGCGACCGGCATCCAGGGGGGCGCGCCCGTCCACGCGAAGGCGAGGGACCCGGTCGGGGCGCCCATCACGAAGGCCTGGAGGGCGCCCGCGACCCCGTAGCCGCGGAAGTAGGAGTCCTCCTGGAGGATCGCCCAGGCGAGCGGCGTCGAGCCGACGAAGTTCGCGACCGCCTGGACGGAGAGGGCGGTGTTGCTCGTGACCCGGTTCACGCGGTAGGCCCCGAAATCCGGGCTCGTGACGTCGAGCACGAGCAGCGTGTCCCCGGGGCTCACGCCGGAGGCGTTGAAGTTCGTCCCTCCGCCGATCGTGAAGTTCTTCGTCCCCGCGGCCGCCGCTCCTCCCGTGCTCGTCGCCTGGGACGTGCGCAGCCTTCCCGCCCGCACCACGAAGGGCTTCACGTGCACCGCGAGGGAGTCCTGCGCCGTCTGCGTCCCGTTCGAGACCGACACGGAGAAGAGGAGGTCGCCTCCCGCGGACGGGGCGACGAACGAGGGGGTCGCCGTTCCGGCCCCCGTCAGCACGACGGCGGGCCCGCCCGTCTGCGTCCACGAGTAGGTCAGGGCCGCCCCCGTCTTCTCGTAGGAGGCCCCGGCGTCGAGCCAGACGAGGGCGGTCGCCGCGGCGTCGAAGTCCTGGCCGGCGCTGGCGACGACGTTGCCGGCGGCGGGCTGACCTCCACCCCCCCCGCCTCCGCCGTTCCCGCCGCAGGCGAACGTCAGGAGAGGGAGGAAGAGGGTGGTCGAGACGATTCGATGGGCCATGGTTCCTCCCCCCGGGAGGATCCCGGAGTAGGGCTTGGTGGTGCGGAGAACCGCGCGGGTCGGAAGGCAACGCCTATGCCGCGGTCGCTCCGCGGGAAGGCGTCCCGGTTTCGGGCAGCGGAGACCCGTTTCTAGCAATCCGCCGAAAATTTTTCTCCGGGGGGGCCCTTCCTCCGGGGCCTCCGGCGCCTCACCGGATCGCCTGCCCGTACCGCTCCTTGTAGAAGGCCTCGATCCGGGCGCGCTCCTCGGCACCCCCCGCTCGGAGCCAGTCGTGTTCGGGGGTGGAGAGGAGCTTCTCGAGGGAGGCGGCCACCTCCGGCCTCGCCTTGGCGAGCTCCCGCGCCTGCGGCAGGAAGCGATCGAAGAAGTGCTCGGCGACCTCGGCGAAACCCTGCCACTGGGCGTAGCCGGGCCCCATCATCGCCGAGCCCATCCGCGCCTGGCGCCCCTCCCGGTGCCAGAGGAAGTACCAGGTCCACTCGATCGGATCGTCGAACGGTTTCGGCGTGAGGAGGCCGGCCGCGGCCAGGTCCTCCATGATCTTGAGTCCCGGCTCGCCGAACCGGCGGTTCCAGAGCTCCACGGCGGCGTCGTACTGGGCGAAGTGCCCGTCCACCCAGGTCGGGGAGTGGCAGTTCATGCAGACGTCCTGCATGTTCGCGCGGTTGATCTCCCAGTCCTCGGGATGCGTCGAGATCGCCGGACGGCAGTTCCAGGAGAGGCGCGCGGAGGGGTCGTGGGTCATCGGCTGGTTCGGCGTCGCGCTCATGTGGCAGGTCGCGCAGGTCGGAGCCGCGCTGTAGTCGACGCCGACGACCCACTTCCGCTTCTCGAGGTGCATCGCCCCCTGGGCGAGGGCGTTCGCGAAGGCGACCCCGTGCTTGCTCTCGGAGTAGATCTCCTCCTGGGGGTGGTCGGGCCCGAGGTGGCACTTCCCGCAGGACTCCGGCCGCCGCGCCATCGCGATGTCGAAACGGTGGCGGGAGTGGCAGGCGGTGCAGGCCCCCCGGGAACCGTCCGGGTTGATCCTCCCCATCCCGGTGTTCGGCCACACCCCCTCCGCGAAGAGGGGCTTCCCCTCGCTGTCCCGGACGACCTTCCCCGCCTCGTCCCGGCGGAACTCGACCGCCTGGCCGTGGCAGCGCCCGCACCCCACCGTCGCCGAGGCGTGCCCCTGGAGCCGCTCGGCGAGCACGGCGTCGAGGGAGCCCGCCACGTCCGCCGCCCGGGAGTGCGCGCTCCTCGCGAACTCGTCGGCGATCGTCTTGTGGCAGCGGGCGCAGTCGTTCGGGGTCACGATCGTCGCGATCAGGCGCCCCCCGTGCTTCCACCCGTCGATCTCCCCCTCCTCCGCGCGGTGGCACTCGTAGCAGCCGATTCCCAGCTCCCCGTGCCGGCTCCCGACCCACTGCCCGACGATGGCGGGGGTCTTCTCGAGGTGGCAGCGATAGCACCCGCGGCTCTCCTCGGAGAGGAGGGTCTCCGGCTCGGGAGCGAGCCGCTGCTTCCCCCCCTCGATCCAGGCGACGAGGAGGAGGGAGGCGAGGAGGACGACGGAGAGGACGGCGACGAGGACCTTCTTCGCGTTGAGCGTCATGGAGAACCTCGGGGCCGGCTCATGCGAGCGCCTCCCAGATCGTGAGGGCCACGATCCCCGCGAACCCGACCGTTCCGAGGACGACGGAGGCCTCGCCGCCGCCTCGCCGGCGCAGCAGCCACGCGTCGAGGAACGGCCAGAGGAGGAAGATCCCTCCCGCGAGCCCGAGCGTCGCGACCGCCGTCTCGAGGCCCGTCAGCTTGAGCCAGCGGAACGTGAAGTAGAAGTACCACTCCGGCTTGATGTGCGGGGGGGGATTGAGCGGGTCGGCCCGCTCGGCGAGTCCCGCGGGGAAGGCGCAGGCGAGCGTGTTGAGGAGGACCGTGAGGACGAGGAAGACGGCGCACTCCGTGAGGAAGTGGTCGGGGAAGAAGGGGAAGGTCCTCCGGTCCTCCTCCGCCGTCGACTCGAGCCGGCTCACGCTGTGGAGCCGGACGAGCAGGATGTGGAGGCCGAGGAGGAGGAACAGGACGGTCGGGAGGATGCCGATGTGGAGGACGAAGAACCGGGTCAGGGTGTTGTCCGAGATCGTCTCCCCTCCCCGCAGCATCCCGGCGAGGAAGGGCCCCACGAGCGGAGCCGCGGCCGTCAGGTTCCCCGCCACCGTGGCCCCCCAGTAGGAGAGCTGCTCGTAGACGAGGGAGTAGCCCGTGAAACCGAAGAAGAAGGTCGTCCCGAGCACGGCCGTGCCGACCATCCAGGTGAACTCGCGCGGCCTGCGGTAGGTCCCCGTGAAGAAGACCCGCAGGACGTGCAGGATCACGGACGCGATCATGAGGTGGGAGGACCAGCGGTGGAGGCTGCGGATCCACCAGCCGAAGGAGACCTCCTCCGTGATGCGCCGGACCGAGTCGTAGGCCCGGTCCGGGGAGGGGACGTAGTAGAAGGTGAGGAGGATCCCGGTGACGACCTGGACGAGGAAGAGGTAGAGCGGCGTCCCGCCGAGAGCGAACCACCAGCGCCTCAGGTGACCGGGGATCGGCTCGTTCAGCCCCTCGCGCGGCGCGCGGGTCGGGAGGGGGATCCTCTCGGCGAGGAAGCCCGTGACGGTACTCCCCCCGCGACGACGGGGTCAGAGTCGGCGGACGCGCAGGTCGCCGGGCTCACGGCGTCAGCCCTCCATCAGGGTGATGTAGAGGGCCTCGTCGGTCGCCTCGATCGCGTAGCGGGCGAGCCGCTGGCCCGCCTTCGCCGGGGGTCCGGAGATCGCGACCCCCTGCGCGTCGAAGACTCCGTCGTGGCAGGGGCAGTGGAACTCCCGCCGCGCCGCCTCCCAGTGGACCTTGCAGCCGAGGTGGGGGCAGACGTCCGAGAAGGCGACGAACCCCTCCCCCGTGTTCGTGATCACGACCTTGCGCCCGTCGGGCGCCGTGTAGGTCCGGCTGCCGCCCCGGGGAATGTCCCGCACCCCCCCCGCGTAGGCCCTCCAGGTCCGCGCCCTCCGGCCGGGGGAGAGGTACCGAAGCGCGAAGAAGGCCGCCGTCCCGTAGGAGACCGCCATCCCGAGGACCATCCCCCCCCAGGCGAGGAGGCCCCGGCGGGTGGCGCGCCGCTCCGCGGCCCTATCCCGGTCGGAGGAGTCCATCGATCGCCTCCAGCTCCTTCTCGGCCCCGTCGAAGATCGCCTCGGCGTACGGGAAGTTGTGGGCGGACTTCCCGAGGCGCACGAGGCGGAGGTTCGACTCGACCTCCGCGAGGCGCCGCGCCGCCTCCTCCTTCCTCCCGGGCTCGCCCGCGAAGGCGTCGAGCCTCTTTCGCACCTCCTCCAGCTTCCCCCCGACCTCCGCCCCTCGTTCCTCCCCGAAGGCCTTCCACGCGTCGAGGACGTCGCCGAAGCCCGGCTCGTGGCACGACTCGCAGGCCTTCGGGTCGGCGGTCAGGACGACTTCGCCGTCGGCGTGCCTCACGGAGACGTGGCAGGAGAGGCATCCGGTGCGCACCTTGAACATGGGGCTCGGGACCCGCTCGGCGCCCTTCGCCCCTTCCCCGGCGAGCATGCTCCGCTGGCTCGCGTGGTGGCCCGGGTGGCAGGTCTCGCAGGACGTCACCGTCCGGACCCACTGCGTCTCGAGGGAGTGTCGGACCTCGAGGTGGCAGTCCTGGCAGGAGATCGTCTCCCGGCGGACGTGGCGGTCGTGGAGAGCGGCCGGATCGCCGTACCCGGCCAGGTCCTCCTTCGCATTGTGGCACTGGAGACAGCGCTCGCGCGGCACTCGCCCCGTCCCCTCGGAGAGGCCCGCGTGACACTTCGAGCATTCCATGCCCGACTTCTCGACCCGGGCGTGGTCGAACGTCCCCCCGTCGACCTCCACGACCCCGGGGGGGTCGTGGCACGTCGTGCACTTCGAACGCTCCTCCGGCGCGTCGGGCCGATTGTGGCAGAGGTGGCACGACGCGCGGTTCACGGTCATGTGCTCGTCGCGGAGGATCTGCGTGTGACAGGCGGTGCAGGCGAGGAAGGCCGTCCCCCCCTCGCCCGAGAGGTGGGGGCCGTGATCGAACTTCGCGCGGAACTTCGCCGTCGGCTTGGCCGGGCCGAGGTCCGACGCGGAGTGGCAGCCCGAGCGCAGACACGACGCGTTGGAGATCTGGGCGAAGGGCTTCGAGCCCTCCGAGCCCGTGAAGTACTGCATGACCTGGACGAGGCCCCGCACCTTCCCCGCGACGGCCCCCTCGAGCCCGGGGGGGAAGTGGCACGCCACGCACGTCACGTCCTTGTGCGAGGAGTGCGACCAGGACTCGTAGTAGGGCTTCATGTTGTGGCAGGTCTTGCAGAACTGCGGGCGCGACGTGTACCAGACGAGTCCGCCTCCCCCGGCCGCCGCCGCGGCCGTCCCGACGAGGAGGACCTTGACGACCTTGAAGGCGAGGAGCCCGCCGAGGGCCCCGAGAAGGGCCCGTCGGCGCCGGGAGCCTCCGGGGGAAGGGCCTCCCTCGCCGGGCTTCTCGTTCGCGCGCGGGTCCACGTCGTCTGCTCCGCCCCCGCGCCCCTAGCCGGGCTTCCTCCCCCCCTTCTGGGGATTGGAGTGGTCGATCTGCTTCTTGAACTCCTCGAACTTGAAATCCTTGTGGGAGGGGCTGTCCTGGTTGTGGCACTGGACACAGGTCTTCTCGTCCGGAATCCGCAGTCCGGCCGCGAGGCCCGCCTCCCGGCTCTTCCCGTGGACCTCCTCCTTGTGGTAGCCGCTCCCGGGCCCGTGGCAGGCCTCGCACCCGACCCCCTCCGTCGGCTTGAACGTCGCGGCGAACGCCTCGGGCTTGGCGCCGTACCCGGTCGAGTGGCACCGCAGGCACTTCTCGCTCTTCTGCGGGTCCTCGATGCCCAGCTTCCTCCCGATCTCCTTCGCCGCGTCGGACCCGAGGGTCTCGAAGGCCTTCGCGTGCTTCGCCTTCTTCCAGATCGTGTAGGCCTCCCCCGTCGTCTTCTTGATGTGGCAGAGCTTGCACTTGTCGACGCCGATGTACTGGTGGTCCGGCTTCTCCCCTCCCGCGGGCTTTCCCGGCTCCTGGGGGGCGGCGAAGGCCAGCGAGAGGGCGAGCGAGGCGGGGAGGAGCGGAAGCAGGAGTCGGCGTCGCATGGTTCACCTCCTAGTGGTGGCAGGCGTTGCAGTCCATCCCGTTATCCGCGTGGGGGAGGAGGACGCCGGGAAGGTGGCAGGCGCGGCAGTCCGCGCCCACGCCCGGATGCGGGGGCGGGGGCTTCGGCGGCGCCGCGTCGTGGGAGGGGGTCGAGAAGTGGCAGGCCGCGCACCCGTTCGAGCGCAGCGGCTCGTGGCACGAGAAACAGTGGGCGGAGAACCGTCCGCCGAAGGAGCCGACATGCGTGGAGGGCCTGACCTCGAGGTGGCACCGCAGGCAGGTGTCCTCCCGGTGGCAGGTCGCGCAGCGCGAGCGGTCGACCTCGGCCGCGAAGCCGTGGCTGCGACGCCTCCAGAACTCGTCGTGGTCGGCCGGCTCGAGCCGCGCGTGGCAGGTGTCGCAGGAGCGGCGCGAGGAGGGGCCGTGGCAGAGGTCGCAGCGCCCCTCCTCGATCCCGCCGGTCCGGACCTCGAAGCCGTGCGCGCGCAGGAAGGAGGCGTCGTGCCCGGAGGGCGCGACGTCCTCCCGGATCCTCGTGTGGCAGGTCGCGCACTCGTTCGGCTTCCCCTCCTTGGCGTGACAGGCGATGCACGCCTCCATCCGCGCGACGACGCGGTCGTCCAGCTCGCCGGACTCCTCGACCCGGCCGTGGCAGGCCGAGCACTCGATCCCCGCGGCCCCGTGGGCGCGGTGGGAGAAGACGAGGTCGCCGAGGGGGTTCCAGAGGGGGAAGTCGAGCTCCGGCCTCGACGCGATCGCCCCCTCGTAGTCCTTCGCCGGCTTGTCGGGGGAGGGCTCGTGACAGGTGAGGCAGACGTCCTTCCCCGGCATCCCGGCGCGGTCCTCGCTCTCCGCCGTCGCGTGGCAGATCTCGCAGGTCAGCTCCTGCTTCGCGTGCGTCGCGTGGGTGAAGGGGATCTCGCGGCGCGCCCGCTCCCCCGGCGAGAGGAAGAGGTACCCGGCGCTGCACCCGCCGAGCAGGATCGAGACGGAGGAGAGGAACCGTCGGGCGCGCATCAGAACCGAAGCCCCACGACGAGGTCCGCGACGTGGTACTCGTCGAGGTCGTCCCGTTCGTACCGGTAGGCGAGGCCGAGGTCCAGGTGCTCGCCCAGGCGCCGGCGCACGCGGCCGTAGTAGACGCGGTCCCGGAGCCGCTCCTCTCCCGTGAAGAAATCGACCCGGTAGAGGGAGTAGTCCGTCCCGACCTCGGCTCGCCACTCCTCCTTCTCGCCGAATCGGGCCTCCGCTCCTGCCCCGAGCGTGAGGAAGTCCTCTCCCCCCGCGTTCCAGCCGTCCCCCCGGACATTCACGGACGTCTCGGGCCAGGGGAAGGAGACGAGCGTCGCGATCGCGTAGCCGTGGTCGAACTCGTGGTTGTAGAGACCCTCGTCGGCCCCCTCGATCAGCTCGCGCCGGGCGTACCCGAACGCGACCTCGAGCGGCTCGACGATCGGCGCCCCCGCGTCGACCTGGAACTGGAAGTAGGGCTCCAGCACCCCGAGGACGGCCGCGTACGGGGAGAACTCCGTGACGGGGATGTCGGTGATGTCGTTCTGGCGCACGAGGCGCGCGTTCACCCGGATCCTCGACGCCGGATCGAAGAAGTAGATCTCCGCCGTCTCCCGCCGCTCCTTCGCGTCGAGCATCGAGAAGGTGCCCCTCGCGCGGATGCGGGGGTCCGGGCTCCCCTCCACCGCGAGGACGGTGAGGAGGTCCCCTTCCACCGACGGGACCCCGGGGACGTCGCGGCGGTCCCGGACGTAGATCCCGTCGATCGACACCCGCAGGCGGCGCGCGGGCGAGATCGCAAGGCCCGCTCCCGCCAGGAGGTCCCCGTCCGGGGAGGACTCGTAGAAGTGGACGGGAACGCCTCCGTAGAGCGAGATCTCGGTCCGGTCGGTGGCGAGCGCCTCCGCGTAGAGCCCGTCGAACCGGATCCCCTCCTCCCTCCAGAGGACCTGCCGTCCCGCCCGGAGCGTCCGGACCGCGCCCGCCGGGTCGACCTCGCCGTAGGCCTCGTAGAGGTACCCGAGCAGGCGGCCGTCGTACGTCTCGGACAGGCCGGAGAACGGGTTCCCGACGTCGGGGAACTGGTCCAGGTCCCAGACGAACGAGCCCGAGGCGACCAGCCGCAGGTCGCCGTCCCCGTAGCCGGGGAGCGAGGTCCGCACCCCGAAGCTCCCGAACAGGTCCTGGTCCGTCTGCCCTCCGGGAACCGATCGGTACCGGTATCTCAGGTCGAGGTACCCGCCGACGTCGAACGCCGGAGTCTTCGCCTCGGCGGGGCGCGAGGCGGGGCTCGCCGGAGCGCTGTCCGGTTCGGCACGTCGCGACTCTTGCGCGGCCGCTCCCTCCCCGGAGAGGAGGGCCACCGCCCCGAGAGCCGCGGCCCGCGGGGCACGGAAACGCCAGGGGGATCGAAGGGGGAGCACGAGGATCCCACGGGACGGCCCGTCCGCGATGGTCGCCGGTGCTGCCGATCCGTCCCGGCGTCTCGGGCAGGCAAACCCCACGCCTCCCTCGCGGTCGAGTCGGTCCCGCGGCGCGCCTTATGCTAGCCAACCGACGAACGTGGACAACGCGCGCACGTCTCGCCGAGCGATCCGGTCGGGCCGCGGTCTGGACTCGGCGGTCCGTCGGTTTTTTGACCACGGGGTCAGTTTTTCGCCACTGGGCGAACCGTCGGGGAACCCGCGATGAGCACCCGCATCCTGGTCGTGGACGACGAGAAGATGATCCGGTGGTCGCTCCGGACCCGCCTCGAGCAGGCGGGCTACTCGGTCGAGGAGGCGGAGACGGGGGAGGCGGCGCTGGCGGCCGCCGGCCGGGAGACCCCCGACCTCGTGCTCCTCGACATCCGGCTCCCCGACGTCTCGGGGGAGGAGGTCCTGAAGTCGCTTCGCGCAGCCGCTCCCGACGTCCCGGTCGTGATGATGACCGCGCACGCGAGCGTCGAGGGCGCGGTCGCCGCGATCAAGCAGGGCGCCTACGACTACCTGGTCAAGCCGTTCGAGGTCTCCGACCTCCTCCTCACCGTCGGTCGGGCGCTGGACGCCTCCACGCTTCGCCGCGAGGTCTCCCGCCAGCGCGAGCAGGACCGCCGCGAGTTCGGCGTCGGGAACCTCGTCGCCGAGAGCCCCGCGATGAAGGAGGTCGCCCGGATGATCCGCCGGGTCGCCCAGAGCGAGGCGACGACGATCCTCCTACTCGGGGAGTCGGGGGTCGGCAAGGGGCTGGTCGCGCGCGCCCTCCACTGCGAGGGGAGGAGCGCGGACCGCCCGTTCCTCAACGTGACGTGCACGGCGATCCCCGAGACTCTCCTCGAGTCGGAGCTCTTCGGCCACGAGCGCGGCGCCTTCACGGACGCCCGCGCGCAGAAGAAGGGGCTCTTCGAGCTCGCCGACGGCGGGACCGTCTTCCTCGACGAGATCGGCGACCTCTCGGCGAACCTCCAGGCGAAGCTCCTCCGCATCCTCGAGGAGAAGATCTTCCGGCGGGTCGGGGGCACGCGGGACATCCAGGTCGCCGTCCGGATCATCGCCGCGACGAACAAGGACCTCGACGCCGAGGTCGAGGCGGGCCACTTCCGCCGGGACCTCTACTACCGGCTCAAGGTGATCCCGATCTTCATCCCCCCCCTCCGCCAGCGGACGGAGGACGTCGAGCCGCTCGCGCGCCGCTTCCTCCTCCACTTCAACGGCGAGTTCAAGAAGAGCGTCGGGGGCTTCACCCCCGCCGCCCGGGAGGCCCTCGTCGCCTATCCCTGGCCCGGAAACGTCCGGGAGCTCCGCAACGCGATCGAGCGCGCCGTCCTCCTCGGCGACGGGGATGTCCTCGACGTCGCGGATCTCCCGCTCGAGATCCGGGGGGGCCACGTCCCGGCCACCCCCGGCGAGGATGCCCGCGCGGGATTCCGACTCCCCGCGAAGGGGGTCGTGCTCGAGGAGGTGGAGAAGGACCTCGTCCGGCAGGCCCTCGCGCGCGCGAACGGGAACCGCGCCCGGGCGGCCCGCCTGCTCGGGATCAACCGCGCCCAGATCCGCTACCGGATCGAGAAGTTCGCGCTCGAGGTCCCCTCCGCCCGCGACGAGGCGGAGGAGTCGACTCCGGCCTAGGACGCGGGCGAGCCTAGGCGGACGGGACGGCGACGGGCGCTACGCGCGAGGAGCGCGAGCGGAGCCCCTTCACCTCCATCCACGCCACCCAGGCCGCTGCGCAGAGCCCGAGGGCGAGGATCAACGCGAGGTTGACCATCCCTCCCCGGGCCTGCATGCCGAGCCTCACCACGGACCGGAGGAAGGGGATCTGCGCCTCGAGGCGATCGAAGGCCTTGTTGTACTTCGGCGACAGGTCGCTCTTGATCTCGGGGAAGCGGGTCAGGATCTCGCCGACGACCTGGTGGAGCACCGTCTCCATGTAGGCCCGCTTCTCCGGCTTGGCCTCGGTGAACCCGATCTCGTTGAGCTCGGGCTCGATCTCGCAGGACTCGGTCTTCGCCCACCAGATCCCCGAGGAGGCCGTGTCGAACGAGACGGACATGAAGGGCTTCCCGTCCGAGAGGATGTAGACGCGTCGCCGGACGTCGCGGACCGTCAGGATCGGCTTCATCGCCTGGGGGTCGAGCCCTATCTCGGCGAGCCGCTTCTTGAACAGGTCGCGGTGCTCCCCCTTGACCAAGCCGAGCATCGGATGCCGGTCCTCCGCGCTGTTCGGATGCGCCTGGCGCTCGATCTCGAACTTGATCTCGCCGCGCTCGAGCTGGTTCGCGGAGATGTCGTTGCGCTTGATCTGCATCAGCTCGCGCCCGCTCTTGCGATCCGCCGGGTTCGTCAGGTTGACGCGCGAGCGGTGGCGCACCCCGCTCCTCATGGCGTGGAGCTGGAGGGTCGGGGTGTCGAAGTGCGTGTCGTGGAAGAGCTCCTCGCTCCACGTCGACGTGAAGGAGGGATCGAGCGGGTGGAGGTAGTCGACGTCGCGGACGAGCCGGTCCTGCAGGAAGGCCCACACCGAATCCACGATGTCGGCGGGGACGAGGAGCTTGTCCTCCTGCTCGATCCGGAGCTTGTCGTAGCCGTGGGCGTCGGTCTCATCCTCCTGGGACTGGGCGGAGACCCCGGACGGGATGGCGAGGGCGGCGGCGCCGGCGAGGAGAAAGGGAGGAGGCGACGCGGAGGGGGTCCTCGGGGAACCTCATGGCCTTTGGGGTGGAGCGGGGTTTCGGGCCCGAGGGGATGGGCCCGATCTAGGAACGCGCTTCCACAGGCGAGATGCTGGGCACCGGGGGAGCGGCAAGGAGACCCGGAGAGGGAGGGGGGTCCCGTCTCTCACGGCTCGAGGACGAGGACGGGGGGGATCTTCGGGAACCGGATCTTCAGCTTCGCCGTGAAGTCCCCCGTCGTCCCATCCGCCCCCGTGACGCGCAGCATGTAGGGTCCTGTCGCCGGCAGAGGAACCGCCGCCAGGGTGACGGAGACCGGAGGGTTCGACGTCGTGTGCCCCTGGAGCGAGACCGGCGTCCCTTCCGGACCGAGCAAGGCGACGGTGGGGTCCAGGCCGCTCCCCCCCGAGAGGACCTTGCCGCTCAGCCGCGCCCCCGCGATCGCGAGGAAGGGGACCTCCACGGCCGAGTCGGGCGCGGCGACGGAGCCCGCCATCGTCTCGGTCCTCAGGGCGGCGGGGGCTCTCGCCTTCGTCCGGACCAAGTAGGGCCCGCCCTCCCCGTTCTCCGAGTGGAACGCCACGCGGTAAGTCCCCGTCTCGGGGAGGGGCACGCTCGTCGCCTTCGTCCCCGCCGGCCTCCGCCGCGCGTAGGTCGTCAGGTTCACGGCCCTCCCCGAGGGCGCGATCAGGGAGAAGTCGGGGAGCGCGGTTCCCGTCGTGCGGAACGCGTCGATCGAGGCGAGCATCCCGGCGACCGCGTCGAAGGAGATCTCGTCGACGTCGTCCCCGGTGGAGAACGATCCCCCGAACCGGTTGCCCAGGGCGATCGGCGTCGGGATTTCCGCGGGGGGGGGCGGCGGCCCCTTCGTCAGGAGGAGGTCGTCGAGGACCTGACCGTAGTTCCCCGGCTCGGAGCCGTAGAAGCGCAGCTGCAACTGGTTCCCGCAGACGTCGCC
>JAKEFM010000143.1 GCA_022616055.1 Planctomycetota bacterium | reverse complement strand
GTCCGGGAGGCGGAACTCGTAGGGCATGGAGATGTTTCCGGTTTCTCGAGCCGAGGGCCGCGGTCCTCCCCTTCCCCGAGGCGACCCGGCCCGCGGGAGGAACCGGGCCCCTGGGAGCGGGAGGAAGCCCCTGCGTGGAGCGCGGATTGTACCGATGCGGCCCCGCTCGCGAGGCCGGGCTCCCCTATCCCCCGGACCTTGAAGGACCTCCGTGCCCCCGGTATTCGGATCTCGTGGCGAGACGAGCGGCCCGGACGATCCTCCCGCGGGAGTCCTCCCTCGATCCGGCCCTCTCCCTCCATCGACTCCCCGCGCACCTCCAGGCTCGACTCCGCCCGCTCCTGCATCCCCCGGCTCCCGCCTCGCGCGTCCTCGAGCCGGGCCGCGTCCACCTCGGCGACGCGCGGGCGCTCCTCCCGAGGGTCGCGCCGAACAGCGTCTCCCTCGGCTTCTGGTCGCCCCCCTACTTCGTCGGCAAGGACTACGAGGCCTACCTCTCCTACGAGGGGTGGGAGCGCCTCCTCGAGACGGTCGTCGGCCTCCACTTCCCCCTGATCCGGCCGGGCGGGTTCCTCGTCGTCAACATCGCCGACATCCTCTGCTTCAAGGACCCCTCCATGCCGCGGATCTCCGCCTCCGCGGTCGACCGCAGGAGGTCGAGCGTCACGCGCGAGGACATCCTCGGGGAGATGGCGAGGCACCCCGGAACCGACCGGCATCAGCTCGCCCGGCGGCTCGGATGCAGCGAGCAGACCGTCGACCGGCGGCTGAACGGCAACAACATCCGCGGGGGGAAGTACGACGTCCAGACGAGGGTCAAGATCGTCGGCGGCCTGATCGAGCGATGGGGCCTCTCCGCCGGCTTCTACCCCTACGACCGCCGCGTCTGGGTGAAGGACCCGGCGTGGGAGAACAGCCGCTGGACCTCCCTCTCCTACAAGGCGCTCGACGAGTTCGAGTACCTCTACTTCCTCTGGAAGCCGGGGATCACCTCGGTCCGCCGCTCCCGGCTCGCGCCGGAGGAATGGCGGGAGTGGGGGGCGCGGGGCGTCTGGACGATCCCGTCGGTCCGGAGCAACGACGACCACGAGTCGAAGTTTCCGGTCGAGCTCGCCCTCCGCGTGATCCGGCTGCTGACCGATCCCGGCGACGTGGTCCTCGACTGCTTCCTCGGGAGCGGGACGACCGCCGTGGCCGCGGTCCGGGCCGGGCGCCGCTTCCTCGGGATCGAACTGCGGAAGGAGTCGGTCGCGCTCGCGAAGAGACGGATCGCCGCCGCGCGCGACTAGGGCTGCAGCGTGATCTGGAGGCCCTGCGAGCCGGCGAAACCCTGGGGCGCGCAGGAGTCGAGGCTGAAGGCCTGCGCGAAGATGACTCCCCCCGCGAGCAGCGGATCGTTCGGGATCGGCAGGTTCCGGGCCGCGACGCCGGCGCCGTGCAAAGCGACGTCGTGCCGTTCACGGTGGTCTTCCGTTCGCTGACCGAGGAG
>JAKEFM010000142.1 GCA_022616055.1 Planctomycetota bacterium | reverse complement strand
TCGAGACGGGCGATCCCGCCCTCCTCGCCGAGCTGCGGGCCGACCGGAGGATCGGTCCTCTCCTGCCGGCGCAGGTCTGCGAGACCGTGGCGGCGGCGGGCCCAGGGAACTGGCCCGCCCTCCTCGCCGCGCTCGGCCGGGCGGGCCACACGCCGAAGGCGATTCCCGGGGGATGAGGCGAGGGCGATGAGCGAGTGGTGGCGCCCGCGCCGGCACTGGGAGAGGCCGCCCGGCCGGTTCCTCCCCGCGACCTACGACGCCCACCTCCCGCTCGTCAGCTCCGAGGCGCAGAAGAAGATCGCGCGCGCCTGGTGCGGGACGGAGGCCTACGGCTGGAAGAAGGCGGAGTGCACGGCCGGCGTGCTTCGCACGCTCGAGGACCCGGCGAAGGTGCGGCGCCTCGTCGATTCCCTCGGCCCCTACGAGAAGAAGGCGCTCGGGCTCCTGCGCTCGCTCGGCGGCGAGGCGGCCGGCAGGGAGTTCGCCTTCGAGGTCGCCTCGCTCGGGATCGAGCCGCCGGACCGCTCCTCCGGGTACGGGGGCGAGGCCGGGGTGGCGCGGCTCCTGAACCCCCTGATCGGGCACGGCCTGCTCCTCCCGCGGTGGCGCGAGGATCGCGGCTCCTGGTTGGGCGGGGATCCGCGCGTCGGCTACCAGGACACGCCCGAGCGGGTCTTCTCCGACGAGCGGATCCTGCGCGCGGTCGAGCCGGTCGCCCCCGAGCCCCTGGCGGTCCACGCGGTCGAGGGTCCCTCCGAGGGGAGGTGGAGGCGGCCGGGCGAGGCGCTCCTCCCCTTCCTCTCGCTCGCCCAGGCGCTGGCGCGCGTCGGCCCGCTCCAGACCCGAAGCCACGGGGGCCCGACCCCTGCGGCCTGGCGGCGGCTCTCGAAGGAGACCGTCCGGATCGCGAAGGAGGATGCTCCCCTCCCCCGGACGCTCGCCCTCGCCCTCGCGACGGGGCTCGCCGAGTTCGATCCCTTCGACAGGCGGATCTCGCTGTCGAAGGACGCCCGGGACCGCCTGCGCCGGCCCTACGCGGAGCAGGCGCGCGGCTGGTTCGACGCGCTCCGCTCCCACTCGGCCCTCGCCGCCGAGGCCCTCGGGACCGGAGGAGGGGGGGACCTCCCCGCCGAGGCGGGGGGACTCCGCGGGTTCCCGTTCGACCTTGACGACTCCGCCGAGAGCCTGGCGCATTCCCTCTCGCTCCG
>JAKEFM010000012.1 GCA_022616055.1 Planctomycetota bacterium | reverse complement strand
GAGGTTGCGTTCGAGGGGGACGAGCATCGGGATCTCCTTCCTTCTCTGGACTTCTCTGGATGGCCGCCCTGCCGGCGCGCCGCCTCCAGTGGGCGCGCCGGAAAAACCGTCGCGTTACTAATGCAACTTGGAAAGATGACAAGGGGGGCCCCCGACCCGCTCCGCCAAGGGGCGTCGCGCGAGAACCACGACGGCCCTCCTCGCCGTTCGTCGGACGCTCGACGCGGGCGAGACCGGATCGGACGGAGGATGGCCCGACCCCGGTCGAGCCGTCCGAACCTCGAGCCGCCCGGGGATCACGCGCGGCGTCCCTCGGCGGCATAATCCGCCGTCAGGACCATTGGACGGACATGACTTCCGCGACCATCAAGCTCTTCCTCCCAGATGGCGACGCGAAGGGGCTGCGCACGGCGGAGATCTCCAACTGGACGGGGAAGGCGCTCGCTGCGCCCCGGACCGAGCTGGACCGGCTCGTCGGGCGAGAGGAGTGCGAGAAGGCCGGGGTGTATGTGCTCACGGGCAGCGATCCATCGACGAACGCACCGCACGCCTACATCGGGGAGGCGGAGATCATTCGGGATCGCCTCAAGCAACACAAAGGCAAGGAGTTTTGGGTTGCGGCGATCGTCTTCGTGAGCAAGGACGAAAACCTGACGAAAGCGCATGTGCGGTTTCTGGAGAGTCGCCTGCTCGCCGAAGCAGCGCAGGTGGGCCGCTTCACCCTGGAGCAGAATCAGGCGGGCGGCTCGAAGCTCCCGGAATCCGACCGGGAGGACATGGAAGTCTTCCTGTCCCGGATCCGTCAGCTTTTGCCGGTCCTCGGTTCGGACCTGCTCACACCGATCGCCCAGGCCTCGACGGAACCCCCGGCGGGGGGCCCCCTCTTCTGCCGCATGAAGGGCGCGGAAGCTCGTGGCCAGCGCACGCGGGACGGGTTCGTCGTCTTCCGTGGATCGACCGCCGTCCTGAGTGACCGACCGGCTGCGCAGCAGCGTCACCCATGGGTTGTTCGGTTGCGCAGGCAGCTCGTAGCCGACGGCGCCCTCGTTGAGAGGGACGGGTTCTTCGAGTTCACGAAGGACGCGGAGTTCTCCAGTCCCACTGCGGCAGCATCTGTGATCCACGGGGGAGGCGTTAGCGGACTCACCGAGTGGAAGACGACGGATGGAACAACGCTCAAGGAACTTGACGAGAGGGCCTGACCAGCCGACCCTGCGGAGGGCCTTCGGCCGCCACTGATTGGACAGGAGACCCCTTGTACCGGCGCGAGTTCCTCCGGCTCTGCGGGCTCACGGTCCCCGCCTACGTCCTCGTCCCCGGCTGCCGGACACCGACCCGCCCCAAGGGGCCGCCCGGCGACCCGCGCGCCGACCTCGCGGAGATCGCCCTCCGCACCGCGCGCTACGCCGGCGCCTCCTACGCCGACGTCCGCCTCTGCGCCTACCGCAGCCGCGACGTCCGAGTCCGGGACCGGCGCGTCACGCGCCTCTCCGACTCCACCTCCGAGGGCTTCGGCGTCCGGGCCCTCGCCAACGGCGCGTGGGGCTTCGCCTCCTCTCCCCGCCTGGAGGCCGCCGAGGTCGAGCGGGTCGCGGCCCTCGCCGTCGAGATCGCCCGCGCCTCGGCCCGCGCGCGCCCCGCCCGCGTCGACCTCACCCCCGTCGAGGCCTACCGCGACACCTACGAGACCCCGCACGAGAAGGACCCCTTCGAGGTCCCCCTCGACGCGATGGTCGATCTCCTCGTGCGCGCCTCCGACCGCGCCCTCGCGGTCCCCGGCATCCGCCTCGTCACCTCCTCCCTCTCCTTCGCCCGCGAGGACAAGTTCTTCGCCTCGAGCGAGGGCTCCCGGATCCGCCAGCGCATCCTCCGCTGCGCCCCCGGCTTCACCGCCACGGCGACCGGCTCCGGGCTCTCGAAGTCGAGGAGCGCCTTCATCCCCCCCCTCAACGCCGGCTACGAGCACGTCGAGGGCGCCCGGATCGTCGAGTCGGCCGAGGGGATCGCGCGCGAGGCGGTCGAGGCTCTCGCCGCCTCCCCTCCTCCCGCCGGCCGCTACGACCTCGTCCTCGACCCCTCCCACCTCCACCTGACGATCCACGAGTCGATCGCGCACCCGACCGAGCTCGACCGCGCGCTCGGATGGGAGGCCGACTACGCGGGGACGACCTTCGCCACCCCCGAGAAGCTCGGGCGCCTCCGCTACGGCTCCAAGCACGTGAACGTCACGGCCGACCGCACCCTCCCCGGCGGCCGCTCGACCTGCGGCTACGACGACGACGGCGTGAGGACGGTGGCCTGGCCGATCGTCCGCGACGGCCTCTTCGTCGGCTACCAGACGACCCGGGAGACCGCCCCCTTCATCGGGCAGAAGACCTCGACCGCCTGCTCCTACGCCGACTCCTGGAACTCCGTCCCCTTCCTCCGGATCCCGAACCTCCACCTCGATCCTGGCCCCGACTCGGTCACCCCCGAGGACCTCGTCCGATCCGTGAAGCGCGGCATCCTGATCCGCGGCCGCGGCTCCTATTCGATCGACCACCAGCGCTACCACTTCCAGTTCGGCGGCGACGCCTTCTGGCTGATCGAGGACGGGAAGCCCACGCGCCGCCTGCGCGACCTCGTCTACGCCGCGAACTCCCTCGACTTCTGGAACGCCTGCGACGGCGTCGCCTCCCGCGCCTTCTGGGAGCCCCAGGGGATCGTCAACGACGGCAAGGGCCAGCCAAACCAGGCGGGACAGCAGACGCACGGCTGCTCCACGGCCGTCTTCCGCGGGATCGAGGTCTCCCCCGCCGGCTAGCGATGGCCCTCCCCGACCGAGAGCGCGCGCGCCGGATCCTCGAGCGCGCCCTCGCCGCCTGCGGAAACGTCGAGGCCCGGGCGAACCTCAACGCGGACGTCGCGACCCTCACCCGCTTCGGCGCGGGAGCGATCACCCAGAACTCCGTCCGCGAGGACGCCACCCTCTCGGTCGAGGTCGCCCTCGACGCGAAGGTCGGCTCCTCCTCGACGAACCGCCTCGACGAGGCCGGCATCCGCGCCTGCGCGGAGGCCGCCCTCGCCGCGGCCCGCCTCGCCCCGCCCGACCCGGAGCGGATGCCCGTCCTCGGCCCCCAGGCCTACGCCGAGATCCCCGCCTTCGTCGAGCGGACCGCCGCGACGAGGCCCGAGGCGCGCGCCCGCGGCGCCGAGACGGCGATCCGGATCTGCCGGGACGCCCGGTGCGTCGCCGCGGGGACGTTCTCCACGGACGCCTCCGTCATGGCGACCGCGACCTCGGCCGGCCTCTTCGCCTTCCACGCCTGGACCGACGCGGACTTCACCCTCACCGCCCGCACGCAGGACGGCACCGGCTCGGCGAAGGTCTCGGCGGACGGCGAGCGCGACGTCGCCCGGATCGATCCCGAGGCCCTCGCGCGCTCGGCGACCGAGCGCGCGAACCGCAGCCGCGACGCGCAGCCCGTCGAGCCGGGGGACTGGACCGTCCTCCTCGAGCCCCTCGCGGTCCGCGAATTCGTCCCTCTCCTCGCCGGCTCCCTCGACGCCCGCGACACGGAGGAGGGGCGGACCTACTTCTCCATCCAGGACAGTCCGGAGCGGAAGAGCCGCCTCGGCGAGCGCGTCGTCGGCGAGAACGTGACCCTCCGCACCGACCCGACGCACCCTTCGATCCTCGCTTCCCCTTTCGACGGGGACGGCCGACCGGTCCCTCCGACGCCCTGGATCGAGAAGGGGGTGCTCCGCAACCTCAACGTCTCCCGCTTCTGGGCGAAGAAGACCGGCCGCGAGCCGACCCCGGCTCCCCGCTCCCTCGTCCTCGAGGGGGAGGACCGCTCGCGCGAGGATCTGCTGCGCCTCGCCGACCGCGCCCTCCTCCTGACGAGCTTCTGGTACATCCGGTCCGTCGACCCGATGCGCGCCCTCTTCACCGGCCTCACGCGCGACGGGGTCTTCCTCGTCGAGAAGGGGGAGATCGTCCGCCCGGTGAAGAACCTCCGCTTCAACGAGAGCCCCGCCGTCCTCCTCTCGAACGTCCGCGCCTTCTCCCGGCCCGAGAAGACCGGAGGGAGCGTCTTCCCGGCGATCCTGGCGGACGCCTTCACCTTCACGGCGGTCTCGGAGGCCGTCTGAGCCTGGCCTAGAATGCCCCCCCAGCCGTGAAGACCGTCGGGGATCTCCTTCGGCCGAGGCCCGTCGTGTTCGTCCGCCCCGACGCCTCCGTCCACCAGGCCGTCCGCCTCATGGCGGAGAAGAGGGTCGGCGCGGTCACCGTCGTCGAGGGGGACCGCCTCATCGGGATCTTCTCCGAGCGCGACGTGATGACCCGCGTCGTCCTCCCGCGGAAGGACATCGACGCGACGAAGGTCGGCCAGGTGATGACGACCGACCTCTTCGTCGCCTCCCCGACCGACTCGATCGACGCCTGCGTCCAGACGATGCACCGGCGCGACTTCCGCCACCTCCCGATCGTCGAGAAGGGGAGGTTGATCGCCCTGGTCTCGCTGCGCGAGCTTCTCCAGACCGACCTCGACGTGAAGGACGGGGAGATCCGGGCGATGGAGGAGTACATCCGCTACTCCCCTCATCCGGGGACCGAGTAGGAGGTGGCGACGAAGCGTCTCGCCTCGCTCCTCCTCGGACTTGCCGCGGCGAGTCCCGGCGCGAGCGCCTACGTCATCTGCGGCTACGCCTCGCCCCAGACGCACCCCTTCTACATCGACGCCACTCTCCCGCTGAACAGCACGGGGACCGTCCAGGATTGGGTCCGGGCGGTGATCCTCGCCTCGCAGGAGTGGAACGTCGCGGGGGCGTCGAACTTCCGCTTCGCCTTCGGCGGCCTCGTCTCCCCGCCCTATCCGCCCGGGGCGAGCGTGGTGACCTTCGGGAGTTGCTGCGGAACGAACTGCCCCGCGGGAGGTCCCTTCGCGTCGTTCGTCGGGGGGAACGCGCCCTACGACGTGAGCGGCAGTCCCCCTCCGGGGACCGTGGACCTCCAGGGTTTCGAGACGCACGAACTGGGACACGCGCTCGGCCTGGGACACTCGGGTGTGAGCGGGGCGACGATGCAGTCCGGACTGGCCATTCCCGGTCTCGCCCTCCGGACGATCGAGGCCGACGACATCGCGGGGATCCAGACGATCTACGGAGTCCCCCTGGGCCCGGTTCTCGACTACATCGGCGTCCCGTACACGGGTCAGGCGGTGGCCCTCCGGCTCGTCAACGCCGCGGGCGCGTCGGTGATCGGCTTCGACACGAGCGCGGGTCCGACGTTCCTCGCCGGCATCGGAAACGTCGAGCTCGGCTTCTCCCCGGCCTTCTTCGCGATCCCCGCCCTCGCGCCCGCCCAGATCCCGGTCTCGATCCCGAGCAGCGCCGCCCTCGTCGGGACGACCGTCTTCCTCCACGCCGCGGTCCTGACGCCGGGCGGGCCGGTCCTCTCGAATCCCTACCGGGTCGCGATCGCGTACTGAACGCCTCGCGGCCGGCCCGAGGACGGTCTCCTCCGCGAGTCCCGAAACGACCCACGTGGGTCGCGCCGACCTCGGGTTTCCCTCGTCCCGAAGGAGTCGGACGGTTTGCGCCCGCGGCTCCAAGGAGGGTCTCCTGCCTTTCATGCGCGTAGCGCGAGACCGGAGCAGGTGAGGCAGATGCGATCGATGAGGGCCTGGGCCGACGGCCGGGACGCTCGTCCCCGTGATGTCGGAGAAGACCGCACTCCCGTCGCCCAGGTAGAGACCCGCGCGATCTCCATTCGCCAGGAAGGCGTCGAGGTCCCCGGCTCCGTCGACGTCCGCCAGGGCCAAGGCCTGCGTCGGCGCGGTATTCACGGGAACATCTCGTGCACGAACCCGAACGGCTGGGCCGGCGCCGCCGAGGCGAGCGTCAGGAGCGCCGGGGCGAGGAGGAGCCTCGACGGCCGGGCACAGCTTCGTTCGCTCCGGCGGGCTCGAGAGGGGGTGAGCCTCGGAGTCCTCACCGAGTCGGAGAGTGTCGTCCGGTCCCGGGACCGGGCGAACCGACGCGCAGATACTAGGCGCGGTGAACGGGCCCGGCAACCGCGCCGGGGCAGGGGATTGTTCACCCGGGACCCGCCGAGATCCGCGCGGGTCGTCGCCTTCCTCCCCTCTCGAGTTCCCCGGCGCGATCAGCGCGGCAGGCGCATCTCGACGACCGCGGTGTCGCCCGCGGGCACCTCGACCTCGACGGGCTGGGCGCGGACCTCGCCGAGCCAGGCATGCACGCGGTACCGGCCCGGCTCGACGCGCTCGAATCGGGCGATCCCCGAGGGGTCGGCGACCGCGGGGCTCAACGGCTCCTCCAACCGGAGCTCCGCGAGTCGCTTGAGGCCCGCGCTCGCGCGCGGGACCCCGCGCCCGAGGCCGTCCACGACGCGGACCTCGACGCCTCCCGGCTTCGGGAGCCGGATCTCGAACGTGCGCCCGGGGGCCTCGGCGACCCAGGGCCCGACGACGCCGGTCGCGTGCCCCTCCGCCACCGCGACGAGCCCGTAGCGGTTTCCCGCGAGGAGTCCCTCGATCCGGAACCGTCCCCGCGGGTCCTCGAACGAGCGCTCCCGACCCTCCAGGGACCACGCCCGGTCACCGTGCTCCTTGTAGAGCCGGAGCCGGAAGCGGGGCAGGGGGCCTCCCCCTTCCGCCGATTCGACGACCCCTTCGACCACGACCCCGCGCAGGATCTCCTCCGTCACGAGGATCTCGAGGTTCGAGGTGCCCGGCGCGACTTCCCGCAGGACCACCCGGCGATCCTCGTCCTGCGTGTCGGGGATGCACGTGACCGTGTAGGGGGTGGCGGGGTTCGTGGGCTCCAGCCGGAAGGTCCCGTCCTCCCCCGTTCTCGCCGAAAGTTCGGAGCCGAAGAGGTAGAAGGGGGAGGGCTGGTCCCGCCTCAACCGGGGCCCTTCGGGCCCCTCCGGCGAGGCCGCGAGCGAGGCGCCCGCGAGGGGTGCTCCGTTCGGCCCCCGGACCCGGCCCGCGATGGACGTGGCGGCCGCGAGCACGAGCGAGACGCTCGCCTGCGGGCTCGCCTCCTCGAGGACGATCGTGCGCGCCGGGCTGTTCGCGAAGCCACGCGCGGAGCCGACGACGACGTACTCGCCTCCTCGGGACAGCTTCAGGAGGAACCCGCCGTCCTCGCCCGTTCTTGCCACGAGGACCTCGGGCTCCACCCGGGCTGCCCTCGCCCATCGTTCGCCCTTCTCGAACGCGCGCACGACCCCCTCCCGCGCGGGCCTCCCACTCGGATCGGCGAGCAGCCCCATGATCGAGAACGCGCCCGCGAACCGCAGCGTCACCTCCTCGGTCTGGCCCGGCTTGAGCACGACCGTCAGGCGCTCCGTCTTCCCTCCCTCGTCCTCGGCCCAGACGGAGAAGGTGCTCGCCGCCTCGAGCTCGAACGCGAACCTCCCCTCTCCGTCCGTCGTCGCCGGGGAAGGGGGCCGTCCGAACTGGACGCCCTCCTTGGTCACCGTCACGCCGGAGGACGCGACGACCACGCGCACGCCGGCGGCGGGCGCGCCGTGGGAGCGGAGGACCCGTCCGCCGAGCCGCGTCATCGACTGGAGCAGGAGGACGTGTTCCGGCTCTCTCGAGGGGTCGGGCTCGACCTGTCGAACGCGCGAGGTTCCGACGCCCTCCTTTCGCGCCACGAGGAGGACGGAGGGCGCCGGGAGAGGGATCGTGCACCGACCTTCCCCGTCGGTGAGGACCGTCTGCGCGGGGGGCGTCTCGGGGAGCCTCATCGGCCCTCCCTCGAACGGCCAGGCTTCGACCCGCGCGTCGGGGACCGGGTCCCCGCGCGGGTCGAGGACGAGGAGGAGGATCCCCCGAGGCTCCGCCCGCCCGGATGTCCCCGCCGAGACGGGCGCTCGTCGGGAGGGCCGCGCCTCGCTCGATGGGGAGGCCGGAGCCACGTCGACGGACACGCGGCGCGAGGCCCCGCCGTCCTCCGGGACCGGAGGTCCGGGGACCGCCGTGGCTTCCTCTCCCGTCGACCACGGGACGTGATCCGGGCTCGTCTCACGGTCGCGTTGCGGGGAGACGCGAGAGACGAAGGCGAGCAGTCCGGCGATCGCCGCCGTGCCGATCAGAGCGCGCCAGGTTCCCGCCCTCACGGAGCCATCCTACGAGCGCGGTCCCTGGACTCCACTTCGGGCGCCGGCGCCGCCATCCGGAGCGGGGTCGCCCGGATCACGGGCATGCCGCGGCTCACCCCGACGTCCGCGATGCGCTCGCGTCGACGGGCGCCCCTCCGGTCCGGTTCAGACCGGCCAGACGCCGTGGCGCTTGCGGGGCAGGTGCCTCTCCCGCGTCGCGTACGCGCGGAAGCGCTCCACCAGCTCCCGCCGCAGCTCCGCGAACGGGATCACCGCGTCGACGTGGTTCTCCTTGGCGAGCCGCAGCAGGTCGACGTCCTGTCGGTACTCCTCGCGCAGCTTCTCGACGAAGGCCGCCCGCTCGGCCTCGGGCTTCTCCTGGATCTTGTTGAAGAAGACGGCGTTCACCGCGGCCTCCGGCCCCATCACCGCGATCATCGCCGAGGGGAGCGCGAGGCACGCGTCGGGCTCGTAGGCCGGGCCGCACATCGCGTAGAGGCCCGCGCCGTAGGCCTTGCGGACGATCACGGAGATCTTCGGCACCGTCGCCTCGGAGACGGCGGAGACCATCTTCGCCCCCGCGCGGATGATCCCCTGGCGCTCGACCTGAGTCCCGATCATGAAGCCGGGGACGTCGGCGAGGAAGAGGAGCGGGATCCGGAAGGCGTCGCAGAGCCAGATGAACCGCGAGGCCTTGTCCGCCGAGTCGACGAAGAGGACGCCCCCCTTCACCTTGGGCTGGTTGGCGAGGATCCCGACGGCGCGGCCGTCGATCCGCGCGAGGCCGGTGACCAGCTCCCCGGCCCAGAGGCGCTTCACCTCGAAGAAGGAGCCCGCGTCGACGACCCGGTCGATCACCTCGAACATGTCGAAGGGGCGGTTCTGGTCGGCCGGCACCGCCGACTCGAGGGTCTCGCACGACTTGGCGGGGTCTTTGGCCTGCGCCGAGGGAGGCGCGACGTCGGAGTTCTCGGAAAAGAAGGCGAGCCAGCGGCGGCCCAGCTCGATCGCCTCGGCCTCGTCCTTCGCCAGGACGTCCCCGCACCCCGACACCGAGCAGTGCATCCGCGCCCCCCCCATCTCCTCGAGGGTCACCTTCTCGCCGATGACCATCTCCGCCATCCGCGGCGAGCCGAGGTACATCGAGGCGTTCCCGTCGACCATCACGACGATGTCGCAGAAGGCGGGGATGTAGGCGCCGCCAGCGGCGGAAGGGCCGAAGAGGAGGCAGAGCTGGGGGACCGAGCCCGAGAGCATCACCTGGTTGAAGAAGATGCGCCCGGCGTGGCGGCGGCCCGGGAACATCTCGATCTGGTCCGTGATCCGGGCGCCGGCCGAGTCGACGAGGTAGACGAGGGGGATGCGCTGGGTCGAGGCCGTCTCCTGGATCCGGAGGATCTTCTCGACCGTGCGCGCGCCCCACGATCCCGCCTTGACCGTCGTGTCGTTCGCCATCACGGCGACGCGGCGACCGTGGACGAGCCCGATCCCGGTCACGACCCCATCGGCGGGGAGATCCGGGTCGGAGTGATTGGCGAGGAGGCCGTCCTCGACGAAGGGGGAGCCGGGGTCGAAGAGGCGCTTCAGGCGTTCTCGGCAGAAGATCTTCTTCTGCTCGGCGAGCTTGCCGAGGTAGCGCGGGTTCCCCTTGCGGACCGTCTCGATCTTGGCGCGGAGGTCGGCGTCGCGGGTCACGGTCACTCCCCCCGGAAGACGGGCTTGCGCTTCTCCCGGAACGCCGCGAGCGCCTCGAGCCGGTCCTTCGTCGGGACCGTCTCCTCGTAGCATCGACCCTCGAGGACGAGGCCGGCGGCGAGGGGCATCTCCGTGCCGAGGTCGATCGCCTGCTTCGCCGCGCGCACGCCGACGGGGCCGTTGGCCGCGATCTCGGACGCGACCTCCCTCGCCCGCTCGAGGGCGCGGCCCTCGGGCGCGATCTCGTTCACGAGTCCCATCCGATGGGCCTCGGCGGCGGGGATCCGGCGCGCGGTCAGGATCAGTTCCTTGGCGAAGGCCTTCCCGATGAGGCGCGGGAGGCGCTGGGTGCCGCCCGCTCCGGGCAGGATCGCGATCGAGGTCTCGGGGAGGCCGAGGACCGCCCTGGGATCGGCGATCCGCAGGTCGCAGGCGATCGCCAGCTCGAGCCCCCCGCCGAGGCAGAAACCCTGGATCGCGGCGACCGTCGGCACCGGGAGCTCCGCGACGGCCGTGAAGGTCGATCGAATCCGATCGACGTAGGCGCGCACCTTCTCCGGAGGAAAGGAGCCGCGCTCCTTGAGATCGGCCCCCGCGGAGAAGGCCTTCTCGCCGGCCCCGGCGAGGACGACCGCGCGGACCGCGCGGTCGGCGGCGAGGGCGTCGATCGCGGCGCGCAGCTCCCCGAGGAGGTCGAAGGAGAGGGCGTTCAGGACGTCGGGACGGTTGAGGCGGACGATCGACAGGGGACCGTCGCGCTCGGTGAGGACGAGTTCGCTCATGCGGGTCGGGCGGAGGAGCGGGCCTTCAGGTACTTGCTCGGGAGCTCGCGGTGGAGCGCCTGGGCGATGAACCGCGCGGCGTCGAGGAGCGCGTCGAGGTCGACTCCGGTCTCGAGCCCCATCTCGGAGAAGAGGTAGGCGAGCTCCTCGGTCGCGACGTTCCCCGCCGCCCCCGGCGCGTAGGGGCAGCCGCCGAGGCCGCCCACGGAGCCATCGAATCTCCTCGCCCCGGCCTCGAAGGCGGCCAGCGCGTTCGCGAGGGCTGTGCCGCGCGTGTCGTGGAAGTGGAGCGAGAAGCGCCCGGGGGAGGCGAGCTCGAAGACGCGGGCGAGGACTTCCTTCACCTGCCGCGGGTTGGCGTACCCGACGGTGTCCCCGAGGGAGATCTCCTCGCACCCCATCGCGAGGAGCTCGCGCGCGACCCGGAGCACGCTCTCGACCGGCACCTTCCCCTCGTACGGGCAGCCGAAGACGACCGAGACGTAGCCTCGCGCGGTGAAGCCGTCGCGGCGCGCCGCATCGACGACCTCGCGCAGGACCGGGAAGGTGTCGCCGATCGACTTCGCGATGTTCTTGCGGTTGTGGGTCTCCGTCGCGCTCATGAAGACGGCGGCGACGTCGAGGGTCCCGGCGGCCCGGAACGCCTCGTACCCCTTGAGGTTCGGGACGAGCGCGGCGTAGGAGGTCCCGGGGCGCTTCTTCAGGCCCTTCGCCACCTCGGGGCCGTCGGCGAGCTGCGGGATCCACTTCGGCGAGACGAAGGAGGTCGCCTCGACGTACGGGAGCCGCGCGGCGGCGAGGCGCTCGACGAAGGCGACCTTGGTCGTGGTCGGCACCGTCGCCGACTCGTTCTGGAGGCCGTCGCGGGGCCCGACCTCGCGCAGTTCGATCCGCGCGGTCACGCGAGCTCGAGGAGGGGGTCCCCGTCGTTCACGAAGTCCCCCGGCTTCACGCGGACCGCCTTCACGGTGCCGGCGGCGTCCGAGGCGATCGGGAGCTGCATCTTCATCGACTCGAGGACGACGACCTCCTGCCCGGCGGAGACGCGGTCCCCCGCCTTCACGCGCACCTCGACGATCACCCCGGCCATGTTCGATCGGATCATGCTCGGCTCCGTCGCGCGAGGAATTCGGTGGACAGGTCGGCGGCCCGGAAGGCCTCCGAGGCGGCGATGCGCCGGAGGAGGGGGAGATTCGTCTTCAGCCCCTCGATCGAGAGACCCTCGAGCGCGAGGGCGGCGCGCTCGATCGCGCTCGCCCGGGTCGGGCCCGACGCGACGAGCTTGCCGATGAGGGAATCGTAGAAGGGGGGGATCGCGTCCCCCGAGTCGAAGCCGAAGTCGCAGCGGATCCCCTCCCCCGAGGGGAGGCGGAGCTCCCGGATCCTCCCCGGCGAGGGGAGGAAGGTCTCCGGGTCCTCGGCGCAGACGCGGAACTCGATCGAGTGCCCGCGGACGGGAGGCGCGGCGGGCGGCTCCTCCCCCGCGGCGATCCGCAGCTGCCACTCGACGAGGTCGAGGCCGGTCGTCTCCTCCGTGACGGGGTGCTCGACCTGGAGGCGCGCGTTCACCTCGAGGAAGTGGGCGGCGCGCGCGCGGTCGAGGAGGAACTCGACGGTGCCCGCGTTGCGATAGCCGACCGCCGCGGCGAGGCGGAGCGCGGCGCCCGACATCTTGCAGCGCGCCTCCCCGTCGAGCGCGGTGGAGGGGGCCTCCTCGACGACCTTCTGGTTGCGGCGCTGGATCGAGCACTCCCTCTCGCCGAGGGCGACGCCCCCCTTCGAACCGACGAGGATCTGCATCTCGACGTGCCGGGGGCGCTCGATCCGCTTCTCGAGGTAGACCGCCCCCTCGCCGAAGGCGGAGGCGCCGAGCGCGGCGCAGGCCTTCCAGGCGCGCTCGAGTTCTTCCTCCACCGCGACCTCCTGCATGCCGATGCCGCCCCCGCCGAGGTCGGCCTTCACCATCACCGGGTAGCCGATCCGCCTCGCCTCCGCGACGGCGGCCTCGAGGCTCCCGAGGGGGCGCGTCGATCCGGGGACGACCGGGACGTCGGAGGCGGCGGCCGCGGCCCGGGAGGCGGTCTTGCTCCCGGTCTTCTCGAGGGCCTCCGCGGGGGGGCCGACGAAGACGAGTCCCGCCCCCGTGCAGGCGCGCGCGAAGGCGGCCCTCTCGGAGAGGAGGCCGTAGCCCGGATGCACCGCCTGCGCCCCGAAGCGCTTCGCCGCCCCGAGCACCGCATGGACATCGAGGTAGGACTTCGGGACGGGCGGAGGCCCGATCGGGAAGGAGGCGTCGGCCTCGCGCACCCACTTCGAGGAGGCGTCGGCCTCCGAGTGGACGGTCCCCGCCTCGATCCCGAGCCTCCGGCAGGTCCGGAGCACGCGGACGACGATCTCCCCTCGATTGGCGACGAGGATCCTGCGAAAAGGGGCCCCTTCCGGACGCGTCATCGGGGGGCGGATTGTAAGGAGGAGGTGCGCCGTACAATCCCCCCGTGGTCCGGCACGCGGGGTGGCAGCTCCTCCTCCTCCTCCCCTCCTGCGCGGAGGCGCCCACCGTCCGGATCGAGCGCGCGACCGACGTCGAGTACCCGGCGAAGCGCAGCCCCTTCGACGTCGAGGTCCTCCGCGAGCCGCCGGGCGTCCCGCTCGTCGAGATCGCGACCCTCTCCACCGTCGGCACCTACTACCAGACGACGGAAGACCTCCTCGCGCGCCTGCGCGAGCACGCCGCGATCCTCGGCGCCGACGCCCTCGTCGTCCTCCACGAGACCTACCGCGCGGAGACGGTCCTGCGCACCGGCCGGTACCGCGGGGAGGCGTACAACCTCCCCGATCCCCCCTCGGCGATCCCCGACGGCCCCGACCCGGGGCTCCTCCGAACGCCCTGGGTCGAGGCGCGCGCCGTCCGCTACTCGCCGCGCTGATCGACGGCGAGCGCCACGACGTCTCGGGGCTCGGGGGGGAAGCGCCGCAGCAGGTCCTCGGCCGCCTCGATCACGTCCGCCGGCCGGATCGCCTCCATGCACCAGCGGTCGAGCGGGCAGCGCTTGAGGTGGCAGGGCCCGCAGGGGACCTCGACGCGGACGACCTCGGTCCTCTCGAGCGTCTCGTTCGTCCACTCGGGCCGGTTCGGCCCGAGGAGCGCCACGATCGGGACGTCGAACGCCGCGGCGAAGTGCCGGGGACCGGCGTCCGTCGTGACGAGGAGGGAGAGCCGGGCGGCGAGGGGCTTCAGGCGGTGGAGGTCGATCCAGTCCTCGACGCGGGCGAGCCGCATCCGCGCCCGGGAGGCGATCGCATCGCCGATCGCCCGCTCCGAGGGGGCCGTCAGGATCACCCCCTTCGCCCCGTGGCGTCGCAGCAGCTCGTCGGCGACGGCGGCGAAGGAGGCGGCGTTCCAGTGCTTCGAGGCGCCGAAGGAGGCGCCGGGGGCGAAGCCGAGGAGGATCTCGCCGCGGCGGACGCCGGCCGCCCCGAGCATGCGCGCCACCTCCTCGGCGACGGCCGCCTCGAAGGGGAGGACCGGCTTGAGCGAGGGGACGTCGACCCCTACGGCGTTGCCGATCTCCCGGTAGAAGTGGGGCGTCGGCCGGGGGAGCCAGCGCCCCCCCTGCCTCGGGGCGCGCAGGGGCTGCGTGAGGAGCCATCCCCTCCCCTCCCGCGCGAAGCCGACGCGGACCCGCGCGCCGGAGAGCCTCGCGACGAGGGCGCTCTGGAAGGAGTGGGGAAGGAGGAGGGCGAGGTCGAAGCGCTCGGCCCGCAGCGCCCTCGCCGTCTCCGAGATCCCGAGCACCCCTTTCCCCCTTTCGAGGTAGAGGACGTCGGCCCAGGGCGCGCCCCGCACGACCCCCTCGACCGAGGGGCGCAGCCCCCAGGCGATGCGGGCCTTGGGGTAGGTCCGGCGCAGCGCCCGGAGCACCGGGGTCGCCATCGCCACGTCGCCGACCCAGTTCGGGAGCCGGACGAAGATCCGCTCGAAGCCGGCCACGAGAGGAGGTTTCTACCTCCCCGGAGGCGCCGGAAGCGAGGGGCGCTCAAGCGCGCTTCCGGCCCGCGCCGAAAGGTCGGCCGGGAGAGGAAGGGAGGGCGGAATGGAGAGCGCCTCGCGCCGTCGGGGAAGGGGGTTCTCGGTCCTCGGGCTGACGGTCGTCCTCGGGCTGATCGCGCTCCTCGCGGGGCTCCTCGTCCCCGGGGCGACCCGACCGCGGGGGGGCGGAGGCGCGGCGCGGATCGTCGACCTCTTCGAGAAGGCCGCGCGGGGGGCGGAGGCCTCCTACGCCGAGACCGGGCGCCTCCCGGCCGACCTCCAGGCGACGGGCGCCCATCCCAGCGGCGAGTCGGCGCTCCTCCTCGACCGGACGGACGCCCCGCGCCGCGCGACCGGGCCCTTCGACCTCCTCGGGGACGGGCGCCTGACGGCGGGCCCGGCGAGCGTCCTCGTCCTCTTCGGAGTCGACGAGGCGATCGCCCGCAAGGTCGACCTCGCGATCGATCGGGGGCTCCGCGGCCCCTGGCACCGGATCGGCCGGGTCCAGTTCACCGGCAAGGACCTCGAGATCCTCGTCTTCTCTCCCCCCTCGCCGCCAGCGAAGTAGGGAGCCTCACCGCTCGAGCGGACCGGCGACCTCGCCGAGGACTCCGCGCAGGCTCTCGAACCTCCTCCGCGCGTCGCGCCCCTCCACCGACGCGCGCGCCGCGGCGCGGGCGGCCTTCCCCCCCCCGAGGAGCGCGAGCGCCGCCCGGGTCATCGCGTCGTCCTCCTCGGGGCCATCGACGCGGGCGAATCCCCCCACCCCGTCCCCCTCCGCGCCGTTGCGCGAGGTCGTGACGACCGGGAGCCCGCATGCGAGCGCCTCGAGCGTCGCGAGCGAGCAGGGGTCGTAGCGCGTCGGCTGGAGGAGGAGGTCCGCGTCCCGGTAGAGGGGGGCGGGGTCCTCGACGGTCCCGAGGAAACGCACGCGGTCCGCGACGCCGAGGAGCCGGGCCAGGCCGAGCGCCCGCCGGCGACTTCCCCCGCCCGCGACGGCGAGGAAGGCCCGCCGGCCCTGCGCCTGGATCCGGCCGAGGACGCGGAGCGCCGCGGGGAGCCCTTTCAGGTCGAAGTCGTGCCCGACGAAGAGAATCGCCGCCTCCGCCTTCGGGAAGCCGAGCGCCGCCCGCAGGTCGAGCCGCGGTCCCGCGGGGGAGAAGCGCGAGAGGTCGATCCCGAGAGGAAGCTCGCGGACCGGGGCGCGCGGGGCGAGCGCGCGCAGATCGGCGGCGACGCGCGTGGAGATCGCGACGACCGCGCGCGAGCGGTCGAGCGCCGAGCGCTCGAGGCTCCGGAAGGCGCGGAACTTCGGGGCGAGGCGGTGGGCGGCCCTCGCGAGGGCCGGGACCGGCGCGACCTCCGCCCGCGCGCCGAGGCCCGCGTCGACCGCGCCCCCGTGCGGCTCGTAAGCGTGGGCCCGCAGCACATGACGGACGGCGAGGGAGGTCTCGAACCCTCCCCCGTGCAGGGCCCGCTCCACCTCCCTCGCGAAGGCGATCTCGCGCGCCCCGCGCGGGAGAGTCCGCGGGGAGCCGGCGAGGAGGGCGACCACGTCCCCCCGCGACTCGAGGAAGGCCCGGAGGTCGGCGAGGTAGCGCTCGAGCCCCCCTCCCGACCGGCGGAGGCGATCGGCGATCAGCGCGACGCGCAATCCACGGTCTCCCGTCGCTCCCGCTCGATCAGCCGCCCCAGCCTCCGCCGGATCGCCCGGGCCCACCGGCGCAGTCCCCGCGCGCGACGTCTGGCGTCGAGGTAGGCGCGGAGGAACCGGATCCGGTCGGCTCCCGAGACCGAGGGGGAGGGGAGGGAGAACGCGAGGGCGGCGAGGTCCTTCACGAACCACCGCCGCCGGACGAACCAGCCGCGCCGGGCGCGGGCGAGGTCGATCAGGGAGAGGCCCCCGTGGGCGGAGACGAGGACGTGGCAGGCGTAGAGGTCGCGGTGGTACCTCCCCTCGTCGTGGAACCGGGCGAGGAGCCGGGCGAGGTCGCCGAGCACCCGGCGTCTCGCCGCCCGATCCGCGGTCCGCCGCAGCCACGCGTCGAGCGGAATCCCGGGGACGGGGCGGAGAAGGGCGAAGGACTCCGAGCCCTCCCTCCCCCAGGCGATCGGCTCGGGGACGGAGAAGCCGCGCTCCCGCAGCTCGAGGAGGTTCTCGCACTCGATCCTCGCCGGAGGGAGGAGCGCCCGCCCCGTCGGCACGTCGCGCAGGAGGTCGAGAATCGGGCGCCCGCGGTGGAACTTGAGGATCCGCTCCGCCCCGGCCACGCCCGGCACGAGAAACGTCCGGTGGAGGGGCGCCAGGCGCAGCGCCCTCGCCCCTTCGGGCGGCCGGCCGTCCGCGAGCCCGAGCGCGGCGACCTCCCCGGCCGCGTCGGGCCTCGCGAGGACGGACCCGAGGCGGACCCAGTCCTCCGAGCGCATGCCGGCATCGTCCGGGAACGGCCGGAAAAGGAAAGGGGCCCCTCGCGGGGCCCCGGCAATCGAGACCGAACCGTCAGAGGGAGAGAGAATCCGTGTTCGTCGTCTCGACCGTGATGTTGAAGGTCATCGGGGGGGTGAACGAGAAGTCGACGAAGACGCCCTGGAGCGTCAGGTTGAGGTTCCCGGGGAGCTGCGCGCCGGCGGGGACCGTGAAGTCGACGCCCGCGCAGTTGCCGGTGCCGGTGAACCCGAGGGGGAGGAGGATCAGCGGCTCGGCGAGGCACAGGGTGAGCGACGGGAACGGCCCCATCCCGGGGAAGGTCGTCGAGCCGGCCGACTCGGAGACCGCGAGGAGGGCGATCGCCGACGTCGGGCCGCACGACTGGACGGAGATCGTGTCTCCCGCCGAGACCGGGCCGTTGGGCGTGACGGTCAGCGTTCCGGTGCCGCCGGAGCACTGAGCGGGCGCCTGGGCGGCGAGGGCGAGAGCGAGGGCGGGGAGGGCGAGGAGGAGGCGCGAGACGGACATGGAGTCACCTCGGGGAAAGCGCCGGACCCGCGCGACGAGCCCCCGCCCGAAGAGGGCGGATTCGAGGTTGAAGGCGGGCCGGTGCGAAAGATCCGCCCTAGGACGTCCCCCGCGCCCCGGCATGTTCCGACTTTCTGGGACGGGAGAGCCCACGGGCCGAGGTTCCGGTCCGAACGACGGAATCCCTATTCGCACAAGGGCTTGAAGCCCACCCCGAAAACGAAGAGAGCCCCGGCTGCGGGGGCCCTCGTGCGATCCTGGCTCGATCAGAGGCAGAGGGAGTCCGTGTTCGTCGTGGTGAGCGAGAAGGAGGGGGGGAGGGACGAGAAGTCGAACCCCAGGAAGACCCCCTGGAGGACGAGGTTGACGTCTCCCGGGAGCGGCACTCCCGCGGGGACCGTGAACTCGAACCCGGAGCATCCGCCGGTCCCGGGCAGGAGCGGGAAGAACGCGATCGGGGCGGCGAGGCAAAGCTCGGCGGCGGGGAAGGGCCCGATCCCGCCGATGGGGGTCGAGCCGGCGGTCGTCGAGACAGCGAGCAGCCCGAAGCTGAAGTTGCCGCCGGTCGCGCCGCAGGCGTCGACGGTGATCGTGTCCCCCGGCTGGACGCAGGAGTCCGGGCTGACCGTCAGCGTTCCGCCCGAGCCACCGGGACACTGCGCGGGCGCCGAGGCGGCGAGGGCGAGGCCGAGGACCGGAAGGACGAGGAGGGCTTTCCGGATGTTCATGGATCCAATCTCCTAGGGGTCGTGTCCGGCCGTCCCCTCCACCTGCCGGCCCGACGCGGGCTCGACTTCAAGGTGGAGGCGGGGCGGCCTTCTTCCATTCGGGGCGTGCCGAGTCTCCCGTAACCGTCGGAATCCCACCACGGGTCCCGAGCCCCGTCAACCCGCGTGATTGCCGCAAGCGCCGCCACGCCCTAGCCTTTGCGCCCCCTTTCCCCCGGCATGACCCCCACCTCGGGCGCCCCCGCCCCCGCCGAGCGCAACCCCTACGAGGCGATGCTTCGGCGGTTCGACGCCGCCGCGAAGATCCTCGGCCTCGACCCGAACCTCTACGAGCTGCTCAAGATCCCGGATCGCGAGCTGACCGTCGCGATCCCCGTCATCCTCGACGACGGCTCGCTGCGGGTGTTCCCCGGCTACCGCGTCCAGCACTCGATCTCGCGCGGGCCCTGCAAGGGGGGGATCCGGTTCGCTCCCGACGTCACGATCGAGGAGGTCCGGGCGCTCGCCGCCTGGATGACCTGGAAGTGCGCGGTCGTCGGCATCCCCTTCGGCGGCGCGAAGGGGGGCGTGCGCTGCGACCCCCGGAAGATGTCGCGCCGCGAGGTCGAGCAGGTGGTGCGCCGCTACACGGCCTCGATCATGGACATCCTCGGGCCGGAGCGGGACGTCCCGGCCCCTGACATGGGGACGGACGAGCAGGTGATGGCGTGGGTGATGGACACATACTCCATGCACGTCCGCCACACGGTGACCGCCGTCGTGACGGGCAAGCCGATCGCCCTCGGCGGCTCGAAGGGGCGTCGCGAGTCGACCGGCCGGGGCGTCACGCTGATGGCCCGGGAGGCGCTCAAGGTCCTCGGGATGGAGCGCGAGGGATGCCGCGTCGCGATCCAGGGAGCGGGGAACGTCGGCTCGATCGCCGCCTCCCTCTTCCACGAGCAGGGCTACCGCGTCGTCGCGATCTCCGACGTCTCGGGCGGGATCCACGATCCCGAGGGCCTCGACATCCCGAGCCTCCTCGCCCACCTCCAGCAGCGACGCACCCTCGAGGGGTACGGCGGAGGGGACCGGATCGACAACGCCGCCCTCCTCACCTGCGAGTGCGACCTCCTCGTGCCGGCGGCGACGGAGAACCAGATCACCTCGGCCAACGCCGAGCGCGTCCGCGCGCGGGTGGTCCTCGAGGGGGCGAACGGCCCGACGACCGCCGAGGCCGACGCGATCCTCGACAAGAAGGGGACGTTCGTCGTCCCCGACATCCTGTGCAACGCGGGAGGCGTCACCGTCTCCTACTTCGAGTGGGTCCAGGACCGGATGGGCTACTTCTGGGAGGAGTCGCTCGTGAACGAGCGGCTGGAGCGGATCCTCGTCAACTCCTTCCACGACGTCCGCGGCTCCGCCGAGAAGCACAACGCCTCCATGCGCCTCGGGGCCTACATCCTCGCGATCGCCCGGGTCGCCGAGACGACGAGGCTGCGCGGCCTCTACGCCTGAGCCGGCGCCGGCGTGCGACCCGGGACCATCCCTCCGGGACGTCCGGGGCTCTCCCGCCCCGCGAGGGAGGCGGGGCCCGGGAGGCGGCGCCGCGCCCCGCTCCGGATCGGGGTCCTCCTCGCGGCGATCCTCGCCGCCGGCGCGATCGGGTACGTCACGATGATCCGGATGCCCGGAAGGAGCCACGAGGGGCCGCTCCCCTCCCTCTCTCCGCGCGAGGCCGGCCTGCGCGACGATCTCGTGAACTCCGTCGAGGCGCTCTCGGGGGGGATCGGGGAGCGGAACCTCCCCCGGTACCGCTCCCTCCTGGCCGCGGCGGACCTCGTCGAGCGCGCCCTCCGTGAGGCGGGACTGGAGCCGCGCCGCGAGGGTTTCCTCGCGGAGGGGAGGGAGTGCTCGAACCTCGTGGCGGAGATCGAGGGCACCGGGCGCAAGGCGGAGATCGTCGTCGTCGGCGCCCACTACGACTCCGTCCCCGGCTCCCCGGGGGCGGACGACAACGCGACCGGCACGGCGAGCCTGCTCGCGCTCGCCCGGGCCTTCGCGGGGAAGCGTCCCGCGCGCACCCTCCGGTTCGTCGCCTTCGCGAACGAGGAGATGCCCTACTCCGGGACCGTGGCGATGGGGAGCCGGGTCCACGGCCTCGGCTGCCGCGGGCGGGGAGAGAACATCGTCGCGATGCTGAGCCTCGAGACGATGGGCTACTACTCGACGGTTCCCGGCAGCCAGCGGTATCCCTTCCCCTTCGGCCTCCTCTACCCCTCGACCGGGGACTTCATCGCCTTCGTCGGGAACGTCCAGTCGGGGAGCCTCGTCCGGCAGGTCGTCGGATGCTTCCGCCGGACCACGGCGTTCCCCTCCGAGGGAGGCGCGCTTCCGGGATTCGTCCCGGGCGTCGGATGGTCGGACCACGCCTCGTTCTGGGAGCAGGGGTATCCGGGGGTGATGGTGACCGACACCGCCCCGTTCCGGTACCCGCACTACCACACGGCCGAGGACACCCCCGAGAAGATCGACTTCGGACGGCTCGCGCGCGTCGTCGCCGGCCTCGAGCGCGTGGTCGCGGAGCTGGCGGAAGTCGGGCCGTGAGGGGCTCAGGCGGGAGGAGCCGGGTACGCCGGCCACTCCGCCTCGCGCGGCGCGGGTCCGGCGGCTAGACGAGTCGAGTCTCTGCCCTAGAATCCCCTCTCGAGAGTGGGCTTGCGGTCGGGTCTGAGAGTGGATTCCGGTAAAGATCGAACGCGGACGGAGGACCTCCTCGCGAAGCACCTTCGAGGGGACCGGGGAGCGGAATTCCGGCTCTTCGACCGCCAGCGCGCCTCTCTCCTCGAACACGCGCGGCGTCACCCGCTCATGTCCCGGCTCTCGGCCCTTTTCTCGGCCGAGGACCTCGTCCACGAATGCCTGCTGCGCGTCCTCGACCGAAGGGTCCTCGCGAGGTTCGAGGATCGCGGGGCGGGATCCCTCCGGGGGCTGCTCGTCACGATTCTGGATCGCGTGATGAAGGACGAGTCCCGCCGCGCCTCGGCCAGGAAACGCGGAGGGGCGGCGGGCTCCAGGGCCCGAGCCGACGGGGACCGGCCGGCGGAACTCGACCTCGCCGGCGGCCGGGAGCCGAGTCCGACGGTCGCAGCCCGAGCGGCGGAGATCGAGGACCTGTGCCGGAGAGTCCTTCCCCCTTCCGACTTCGAGGTCTGGAGGTCGTTCGAGCTCGTCGGATCGACGTCCGAGGAGATCGCGAGGCGGATCGGGTCCACGCCCGGCGCCGTCCGATCCAGGGTGCGCAGGATCCGGGAGCGCCTCGTGCGGGAGTTGGCCGTTCTCGTGGGCTCCCCTCCCCCTCGGTGAGCGAGGAGACGACGGGGGAGGGGCCCGGGGGCGACTCGGCCTACCTCGGCGAGATCCTGGCCGCGCTCGACCGCGGGGAGGAGGTTGACCTTCCCGCGCTCCTGGCCGCCCATCCGGGGAAGGAGGCCGAGATCCGGCGCCTCCTCGCGGCAGCCCGCAGCTACTTCGCCTCGGTCCGTTCGGCAGGACCGAGGCATCCCGCACAGCCGGCGCTCCGACCGGGGGACCGCCTCGGCGACTTCGAGGTGGAGAGCTTCCTGGGCGGCGGAGGGGGAGGAGAGGTCTTTGTCGCCCGGCAGAGATCCCTCGGGGGCAGGCGAGTGGCCCTCAAGGTGCTGCCGCCCGCCCTCTCCACGGAGCAGTCGCGAACCCGCTTCGAGAGGGAAGCGCTCCTCCTCTCCGACCTCCACCATCCCCATCTCGCCGAGGTCCACGGGTTCGGGGTCGACCGGGGACTCCGCTTCCTCGCGATGCGGCTCGTCGAGGGGGTGAACCTGCGCGCCCTGCTGGGCCGTCGACGGGAGGCCGACCCTTCCCCTCCGGATCGAGGAGCGCGTCGGGTCATGGTCCGGTGGATCCGGGAGGTGAGCGAGGCCCTCGCGATCGTCCACGATTCGGGCCTCGTCCACCGGGACGTGAAGCCCTCGAACGTGATCGTGGAGGAATCGTCGGAGGCCCTCGCCGCCCTGCCGGATGGCAAGGCGGTCCTCGTCGACTTCGGGCTCGTGCGGCGGGTGGTCGACCTGGATCTGACGAGGACCGGGCAGGCTCCCGGCACGAAGGACTTCGCCCCGCCGGAGCAGCTCGCGGGGCAGGAGGTCGACGCGAGGGCGGACGTCTTCGCCCTCGGAGCGACGCTCCACGACCTCCTCGCGGGGAGACTTCCCGCCGAGAGGAGGCAGGCCTCGGCGGGGCTGGAGCCGCTCGAGGAACTGGTCCCCGACGTGGATCGCGACCTCTTCGCGATCGTGCGGAAGGCGGTCGAGCTCGATCCGAGCCGCAGGTACCCGGACGCGGGAGCCCTCGCGGAGGACCTCGGGGCCTGGGAGAGCGGCGGGACCGTCTCCGCCCGCAGGCAAGGCGTCGCGGAGCGGATCGTGGGATGGGCAAGGCGCCATCCACGACGGATCCTCCGGGGCGCCGCGCTGTCCGCGACCGTCCTCCTGGCCGGGCTCGGCCTCCAGTCCTACGGTCGCTGGGCGATCGTCGCCGGAGAGGTGCGGGCCTCCCACGATCGGGCCGACCTCCTCTCCTTCTACCGCACGGCGAGCGCCCTGCCCGGCCTGGCGCGCCTCCTCCTGATCCGGGAGCCCGACCTCCGCAGGTCCCTGGAATCCCTCTCCGCGCCGGAAGGGACCTCCGCCGGCTTCGCCGTGGACGCCTATCGCCGCCTGCAAGAGGACGATCTCGAGGGCGCCCTCCTCGCGGCGGCGAGCGACATGCGCGTCGGGGGACCCGCGGCGGATCCGCTCCTCGCCCGCTTCCTCCTCGCGGCCCTTCGCCCTGGCGGCTCTCCGGGGACGAAGGAGGGTCTCTCCCCGAGACGGTCGACGGCGCTGCGCGTCATCGCCCGGCTCCTCTACGAGCGGCCCGCCGAGGACCCGCAGGAACTGGAGCGCCTCTCCCCCTTCCGTGCGGCCATCCTCGAGGTGCTCGGGGAGGCCGGGATCGCCCGGGAGGATCGGCTCTTCGCCCTCACCGCGCTCTCCGGCTGCGGCGCCGCGGAGGACGTCCCCGTCGTCCTCGGCGAGGCGCTCGCGGCGCGCGAATCCTCGGAGGAACGGAGGCTCGGACTCGCGTGCGCGGAGCGGCTCCTCCGTCGGGCCCACCAGTGCGGCCATCTCATGCGGGTCGACGTCCCCGCTCTCGCCGACCGGGTGAAGGACGTCGTGCGCCGGGCCTGGGATGGCCCGTGGTATCCGCCCGAGGTTCCCGCGATGGACCTCAGCGTGATCCACGCTTCGATGAACCTCGCGTCGGCCATCGCCTTCGCGGCGCGCGACACCGTCGGAGACATCCCGTGGCGGGACCTGGACTTCTCGGGCCGGGACCGAGCGGCGGAGGAGCTCCCGGGGTTCCACTGGAGCTATCCGGGATTCGCGCTCTACGTCCTGCACCGGCTTCCTCGCCTCCTGGAGAGGATGCGGACCGAGGTGCCCTGGCGGGGAGTGCTGGCGAATCCCTACTCCGCAGGATACGTGCGAGCCCTCTCCGACGACCCGGGGCTGGATGGCCTCCTCGCCGCGCGCCTCCGGGACCCGGAGCAGACCTGGGACCTCGAGGGAGCCGGGGACGCCGCAGCGCTGTTCGAACGGGGTCGGCACATCGCGCTGGCGCAGGCGCGGGGAGACAAGCCCCCCTTCCGACTCGATGAGGACACGCTCCTCGGGTGTCACTCGGCAGGAGGAATCCCGGAGGCCAGGTTCGTTCCGCTCGAGGCGCCCCCGGCGGGGGTCGATCCGCCGCCTTGGGCCGCCTGGGACTTCTCCGCTCCTCGCCCCAGTGTCACCGGAGCCGCTCGCGAGGCTCTCGCGCTCTCGTGCGATCTGGGCGTCCACGGGGGGAGCCCGTTCCTCCGGATGTGGCGGTTCGGAGAATCGGAGCTGGAGGTCCGCTTCGTGGTCTCTGGCGCCCACGCGGAGCGGCCCTGGGGGATCGAGCTGACCCAGGGCGCCGGGACGCGGACCTACTACCCCTTCTCCGGAGAGGTCTACCTCGAGATCCGGGTCGACCGCACCCTCTTCGTGGGCGGCTACCGAGTCTCCGGGAACGAGCCGGACCCGGGACGATGGATGCTCCCGAGGGAGCTGATGACGGAGGGAGAACACGAGCTCTCGATCCGGCTCGGGCGCCGTACGACGACCACCTACGGCATCGCTCGTCTCGGCTTGAAGCGGGCGGACTGAGGCGCCGCCCACGGCGCGACGGAGGCCCCGGATCCAGGTCCTCGGCCCGGACGGCGCGCGTTTGTCGGGCCCCGGAATCCACTCGTTCCGGACGCGTCCGGGCAACGCAACCCGCGGGTCCTTCAAGGTGGGCGCCCGGGCACGAGGGGGGATTCGATTCCGATTAGGAGGGAGAAGGACCTCGAGGCCATCCTGCGCACAGGTCGCGGAGAAACCTCGTCCACCGCCGTGCCCAAGCGAAGGGCCACCATTCCTATCGCCGCCTCCCAGGAGCTCGGGTCGAGGAGGGTTGCAGGGGAGCCGCACGCTGGGACCTCCCCGAGCTCGCGGGAGTGGCCTTGACCGCCACGGACTCTCCCGAAGTTCGGGCACCCACCGACCGGCCGCCCCTCGCACGGAGGACGCCCGAGCGACTGTCGGATCTCTCGAGGCGCGTCCTCTCCCAGCTCGACTGGGAGATCTGTAGGCTCTCCGAGGTCGAAGCCCTCGGGGCGGAGGAGGTCGCCCGTCGAATCGGTTCGGAGTGCGCGGCCGTCCGGTCTGCGCTCCTACGGATCCGGGCTCAACTGGTCCGGGAGATCGCAGCGCGGCAGGATCTCTCGGACCGCGGGTGCGGCCGGCTGGATGAGAGCCCCCGGTCCGGATCGACGGACGAGTGACCCTCCCCGGCTACCCCCCGACCGTGGCACGCGGAACGGTTCCCCTGCGATAGGACTCCTCAGCGACCGTCACCTGCCTCGCTCGAAAGCACGACCGAGAGGACTCATGCCATGCGTAACCACGCCCGCCGAACGAACCTGAACTCCGCAGGGCTCCTCGGAGCCGCGCTCCTTCCTCTTCCGGCACTGCTCATGGTGGCGGGGGCGAACGCCCAGGCCCCGCTCTGCCCCGTCCGGCAGTTGAGCGCGCAATTCCCGCAGGCCTCCGTCCTGTTCGGCTTCTCCGTCGCCGGCCTGGGTGACGTCAACGGAGACGGATTCGCCGACTTCGCCGTCGGGGCGCCCGGCACGCCGGGCTTGGGCTTTCCGCCGGCCGCCAACGCCGGCCGGCTGACCATCCATGACGGGTGGACGGCGTCGGTCCTCTTCACTTCCGCCTCTTCCACCGGCGGCGACCAGTTCGGCTTCTCGGTGGCCAGGCTCGGCGACGTGAACGGCGGCGGAGTCCCGGACTTCGTCGTCGGGTCCCCCGGGGCGGCCCCGGGCGGGCGCGCCTACGTGGTGGCCGGGGAGACCAACACTTCGATCCACGTCCTGAATGGAACCACCGGCGCCGAGTTCGGCTACTCGGTGGCCGGGATCGGAGACCTGGACGGCAACAACGTCCCGGATGTCCTCGTCGGCGCTCCCGGCGCGCAGCGCGCCTTCGCTTTCGATGGACAGACAGGGAATCCCCTCTGGGGTGGACCCGTGATCGGGAATCCATGCAGTTTCTTCGGCCGCGTCGTGGAGGCCTTGGGCGACCTGGACGGGGATGGAATCCAGGAAGTGGCCGTCGGCTCTCCATTCAACTGCGCGTGCTCCTGCGTGCCTGGCCAGGTGCACATCTTCTCCGGGTTCTCGGGGAGTCCCCTCTCGATTCCCCCCTCGCCCCCCCTCACAAACGATGGCGTCATCCAGGCCTCGTTCGGATGGACGTTCGGGAGCGCGGTCGCCCGTCTCGAGGATGTGAATGCCGACTCGATCCCCGACCTCGCGGTGGCGCTTCCCGAGCTGAACCAGGTGGAGATCAGGTCCGGAGCCGACGAATCGATCCTTGATGTCTTGCCGGGCTCCTCGTTCCTGGTAGGGACGTTGGCCAATGTCTGCGACGTGAACGGAGACGGCCTCGACGACCTCATGGTGGGGGCATCGCCCTCCGGGGAGGCGACGGTCTGGTCTCCGGCGAGCCTCCCGGCGCAGCAACTCTTCCGCTTCCCCGGGACCCTGGGGGCGGGCGGAACCGGCGACCCCGTCGCCGTCGCGGGGAGCACGGACGAGGACGGTAACGGCCTGACGGACGTCCTCGCGATGGGCGCGAGCAACGCCATGGTGGGTGTCATGGCGGACGCGGGGCGAGCGAGCGTGCTCTCGATCGGAGTCCCCCTTCCGAATGGATCGGGAACGTTCGGGACGGGATGCAATGCGAGCGGCGGAGCGATCGTCCCCGGTATCTCCGTTCTCGGGGGGCTCCCCCTCGCGAACACCGGGAACCCGGCGACCGGATTCCTCGCGTCGAAGGTCCGGGGGGGCACCTTAGCCGTCTTCCTCTTCGGCTTCTCGAACTCGATCTGGAGCATGGGGCCCGGAGGTCCGGCCGTCGCGCTTCCCGCGTCGCTTGCCGCCCTCGGTCTCGGCGGCTGCACCCTCGCCGTCGCCCCGGACTTCTTCTTCTACGTGCCGACGACAGGGAAAGCCGGCTTGGCCGGCGACGGTGTCGCGTACGTCGCAACTCCGTGTCCCATGGACCCGTCGCTAGTCGGAATGCACGTCTACGGCCAGTGGTACGTCGTCGATCCGGGCCCGAATGCCATCCCCGGTTCGATGTCCGACGCCGTCGATCTCGTGCTCTAACCCGGAGGACGGGGACGCCCCCCGGAGGCGCGAGTCGCGCCTCCCTTCGTCGACGGGCGTCGTCCCCGGCGAGGCTCGCCGGCGCGCCCCACCCGGAGCCCCTCAACTCCATTCCCCGAACGGTCCTCCGCGCAGGAGCGAGAGGCGCTCCTTGCGCTGGACGGGAAGGCGGGTCTCCCCTCCCCGGCAGAGCCTACTCGCGCATGGCGCCGCTGGTCTCGAGAGGGTCGTCGCGGAGCTGGCGGAGGTCGGACCCTGAGCGGAGCGGTTCAGGCAGGCCGCGCCGGGGGAGCCGCCCTCTCCGGTTCGCGGGCGAGGAGAGCGACGCACTCGTCGCGGTCGACGGGGAATACCGGCTCGCGGCGGCGATAGAGCGCCTTCCCCGCGACCATCACCCCCTCGACGTGGCGGGAGGAGATCGCGAGGAGGTGCCCCGCGAGGTTCTCCCCCCGGATCGGCTCGGCCGGGACGTAGTCGAGGAAGACGAGGTCGGCGGGAACTCCCGGCTCGATCGCGCCGAGGGAGAGCCCGAAGCGCTCCCGGACCCAGGCGTACCCCTCGGCCAGGGCGTGGATCGGATCCCACGTGGGGATCCCCTGGGCCCTCGCGGCCGCGAGGCGCAGCCGCTCGGTCGGATCCGGCGAGGAGGCCTCCGGCCCGCCATCGGGGGACCCCGTGACCACGACGCCCCGGATTCCCGCCGCGCGGAACGCCCGATCGAACTCCTCGAGCGCGCCCTCCTCCGGCTGGAGCGGCGGCGGGACTAGCCGGACCGCGGTCACGCCGCAGGAGAGGGCTTCGAGGAGGGCGAGGGTCGCGCGGGGCGCGATCTCCCACTTCTCGAGCGCCCGACGTCCGCCGCCATCCAGGGAACTCGCGAGAGCGAAGGGCGCCAGGACGAAGCCCGGGAGGACCGGCTTCCCCCACCGATCGACGACGGAGTCGCCGGACCGGATCCCGATCCGGGGCCCCGCCTCGACGATCCGGCCTTCCTCGATGCGGAGGTGCCCCTCGACGACCTTCGGGGGTGCGAGCGAGACGAGGAGGGCGTCCTTGACGAAGAGGTGCTTGTCGCGGGGCACGTCGGGTCGGGCGGAGTCTAGCGAGGCCCGATCCCGCCGCGCACGGGCGGCGAACCCTGCTCCCTCTCCCGCTCGCGACAGCCTCGAAGGGCTTCCCCGGAGGACGAGGGCCTCGGCGTGCCCCTGCGCGAACCTCCGGCCGTAGAATCGCCACGTCGACCGGGGCCCCCGGGCTTCCCGGCCGCGGACGATGAAGGCGCGAAAGATCAGGCGGAGCCGGCGGGCGAATGGCGCGCTCATGCGCCAGATCGTCGCGGGGAATGTCGTCGCTGCGCTCCGGGACGAGACCTACACCCAGATCTCGAGATGGGTCGAGGACCTGCTGAAGGACCCCGAGATCCGCGAGAAGATCGAGTACCACACCCGGCAGATCCTCAAGGCGATCGCCGCGAAACTGTGACTCGGGGAGCGGGACCCGCCCCGCGCGGGGACCCGGGGGCGCCCCGCGAAAACGAACCACGTCGATCGCCCGTCGAGGCCCCGCTCCCCCCTACGTTCACCGGGCTTCGCGCGCCTCGATCCCCGCCTTCCTCACCCGATCGAGGATCGGAGCCGAGGGGGCGCCCAGGTTCCCGATCTGCAGGCGATGCCCCTGCTTGGGGGAGGATTTGGAGGGCGAGCTCCGAGAGCGCCCGCATTTCGACCTCGACCATGAACCGCTCGGCGTTCCCTCCCGGCGGCACGAGCACGTCGAGCCGATTGACCCCTTCGCTCGCCACTCCCTTGCGGAGGTTCGTATCGAGGTCCTCTCTCGTCGGGCGGGCGAACCACACGCGCTCGCGACTCCTCGGGAACTCGGGGCCCGGCGGAGCCTGCGGGGCAGCGCCGAAGACTGCGGCCCCGACGAGGCACATGACGCGCGACCTCGTCACTCCCCGCCGCCGGCGCCGAAGGGGGGCGGTGGGATCCTGCAGAGGACCCGTTTCTCCGGCGATCCGTCCACGGGAGCGGTCGCCCCTCCCCTCCATCGCGCCGCTCCCCCTGTTGCAGAAACGCGGCGGGGCGACATGATCCGAGGAACCCGATCTCGGCGCCTGCAGGCTCGGGCTCCGATGTCCAGTGGTCCCCGGCGCCCGGAGGTGGTTCATGGTCCGGACCTTCTCGCTCTGCGCCTCCTTCCTCGCCCCGCTCCTCCTCGCTCGGACGTCGGAGGCGACCGTCCATACGGTCTCCCCCCCGGGTGGGGGGGGTCAGTTCACGACGATCCAGGGCGCTATCGACGCCGCTGCGCCGGGGGACACGGTCCTCGTGATGGCGGGCTTCTACCCTCCGTTCGTCCTGGACAAGGCCCTCCGGGTCCTCGGGGTCGGCCCTTCCATGGTCATCGTGAGCGGGCCGCAGTCGACGATCTTCTCGACCAGCACGAGCCCGGTGGCCATCGCCGGGATCGCCGGGGCCGGTTTCGCCCTGGTCGCGGGGATGAGGGTCATCGTGTCGGATCCCGGGCCGACCTGCGCCGGAACGATGCCGGTCCCCGCCATGGCGGTGACGAACTGCGCAGGACCTGTCGCGCTCTCGAATCTCGAGATCGATCCGGGACACCAGGGGAGGGGGATCCAGGCAGCCTCCTCGGCGGCTGTGATCCTCGATCACGTCGTCGTGACGGCGCCGCCTTTCCCGTGCGGCACCCTCTCAATCCCGTGCTGTGGGGTGCCCTGCGTGCACGAGGCGATCTGGGCGGCCGGAACCAACGTCTCCTTGAACGACTCCTCCGTCATCGGGATCCCGACGTCGAGCGCATTCCAGGTCGACGGACCGGCACAGGCCCTCGTCGCGCGGACGGGGCTCCAGGGTGCCGACGGCGTGACTGTGTCCACCTGCAGCTTCTTGGGGGGCTCCTATGGGGAGGGGGGAGGGCACGGGCTCGAGGCCACGAGCGGAGCCTCCGTCAGGATCGCGGCCGGTCCCGGGGCGTTCGCGGCGGGGGGAGACGGGGCGGGAGGCGGATGCGGCTGCTTTCCCCCGTGTCCTTCGGGACCCGGAGGGAACGCGATCAGTGCGGCGGGGGCAAGCGTCCTCCGAGCCCCGGATCTCAACTTGCTGCCAGGTGCGGGCGTCGGCACACCGCCCGGCCCCTGCACGAGCGCGCCCGGATCGGCCGTCGGTGGTTCGACGGTCCTCGCCGCCACTGCTCCTCTCCCTTCCCTGGGCGCGAGCCCCGCGCTCGCGAGCCCGGGAAGCGTCGTCTCGCTCGACGTGAGGGGGGCGCCGAGCAGCCCGTACCTCGTCGGCGCGGCAGGGGCGCCCGGCTTCCTCCCGATCGCCGGAGTCGGAGGGCCGCTGCTCCTCGATTTCGCTACGCTCGTCGTCCCCTTCTCGGGGACGCTCGACTCGTCCGGGGCGGCCTCGATCTCGATCGGCGTGCCTCCCGACCCGTCGCTCTCGACGGCTGTCCTGTTCCTCCAGCCCGCGACTCAGGACGCGACCGGGCTGAGCCTCGGGCCGGCGGTCCCGCTCGTCCTGCTGTAGAGGTCAGGACCGCGCTATGGGCAGCGCGAATGGGCCGACCGAGTGGGCGGATGACCGAGCCCCCGCGGCTGGAGGGGAGGGCCCGGCCGGGTCCGATCGCGCGGTCCCCGAGGGGTCTCGCCGGGATCGGCTCGATTCCGAGCGATCCCGGGAACGTCGAACAACGGTGGCGTGACGCGAAGCATCGGAGGCGAACGGAGCTGAGGCGATTCCAATGTCCGCAAACGACGCGCCGACCGCCCGGTCGGGAATGGCCCGACCTCGCCGTCCCGCCGAGAGGACGGACGATCATCGCGAGCGGCGACTCAGCTTCGGGCCCGTCCGCGTTCCCCCGGCCGCGCCAGCAGGCGGACGACCGCGACCAGGAGGAAGAGGCCGAAGGCGATCCGCATCTCGCGGGCCGGGAGGGCGTTCACCGCGAGGACCCCGGCCGCCGAGCCCAGCAGGGCGGTCGGGATCATGGGGAGGTAGAGGGCGCGGTCGGGCGTCCCCATCGCGCGGTGGCGCAAGACGGCCACCACCGCCGTCGGGAGGATCACCGCGAGAGAGGTCGCGCGCGCCGCGTGGAAGGGGACCCCGAGCCCCCCGACGAGCGCCGGGACGATCACGATCCCCCCTCCGATCCCGAAGAGGGAGGCGGTGAGCCCCGACAGGGATCCGACGGCGAGACCGAAGGGGATCGCGAGGAGGAGCGGGAGCGTCCCGTGCTCGCCGAAATCGAGGAGCCCTAGGAGGCGCGCGGCGGCGAAGAGGAGGAGCCCGGCGAAAAGGAAGCGGAGGGTCCGTTCGGGGATGCGCGCGAGGATGGCCGCCCCGCCGAGGGTGCCCGGGACCGACCCGGCCGCGAGGAGGAGCGCCTCCCTCCAGAGGAGGTTCTGCGGGTATCTCCAGGCCTCGAGGGCGACGGCGAGGGCCGAGACGGGGAGGACGACGCAGAGGCTCGTGCCGATCGCGCGCTTGAGGGGGACGCGGAGGAAGCCCGCGAGGGAAGGGACGAGGACGTTGCCGCCGCCGATGCCGAGGGAGGCCGAAACGAAGCCCGCGAGCGTCCCGAGGACCGCGAGGAGCGCGCGGGGGGAGGCCGGCGGCGGCCCCCCGCTCATCGGCGGCGGGGACGTCCCGCCCGGCGAGCCGGTTCCCGCCCGAGGATCTTGCGGATCGTCGCGCTCGTCGAGCGCCCGGGCTTGAGACCCTCGAGGACGACCGTGCCTCCATGCGCCTCGACCCACTCGCGGCCGACGACCCCGCGCTCGGCCCAGTCCGATCCCTTGACGAGGACATGCGGGGTGAGCCGGCGGATCAGGCTCTCCGGGGTGTCCTCGGCGAAGGGGACGACGGCGTCGACGGAGGCGAGCCCGCCGAGGACGGCCATGCGCTCCTCGAGGGGATTCACGGGGCGGCCGGCTCCCTTGAGGCGGCGCACGGAGGCGTCGGCGTTGACGCCGACGACGAGGACGTCCCCGCGGCGGCGGGCCGAGCGCAGGAGGGCGAGGTGCCCCGAGTGGAGGAGGTCGAAGCAGCCGTTCGTGAAGACGATCCGCTTCCCGTCGCGCCGCCACGCCGCGGCGAGCCGGTCGAGGGAGGCGCGGTCGCGGACGACCTTCGAGTCGGTCTCGGCCGCGGAGGGGGAGAGGTGGGCGAGGACCTCCTCCCGGGTCGCGGTCGCCGCTCCGAGCTTCCCCACGACGATCCCCGCCGCGACGTTGGCGAGGGCGAGGGCCTCGTCGAGAGGCGTGCCGGCCGCGAGGTGGAGCGCGAGGTGGGCGATCATCGTGTCCCCCGCCCCCGTCACGTCGAAGACCGCCCGCGCCTGGGTCGGGATGACCCTCGAGGCCCCCTTCCGGGTCCGGTAGTAGACCCCCTCCCGGCCGAGCGTGATCACGATCGCCTCCAGCCCCGCGCGGGCGATCAGCCGCCGGGCGGCGAGGTCGAGGTCGGCCCGCTTCGCGAGGGAGACCCCGCTCGCGCGCTCCGCCTCGACCCGGTTGGGGGTGATCAGGTGCGCGCCGCGGTAACGCGCGAAGTCGAGCGCCTTGGGGTCGACGAGGATCTTCTTCCCCGCCCGCCGCGCGGCGGCGACGACGGCGGCGACGACCTCCTCGACGCACACCCCCTTCCCGTAGTCGGAGAGGACGAGGAGGTCGGAGGCGCGAACCAGGCGAGGGATCGCCCGGAGGACGGAGCGGAGGACCGCGCCCCGGATCGGGGCCGACTCCTCGCGATCCGCCCGCAGGACCTGCTGCACGCCGGCGACGAAGCGCGTCTTCCGAGGGGTCGGACGGGAACGGTCGACGAAGACGCCCCGGCCGTCCGCCCCGAGGGACCGCAGCCGCGCGAGGACGGCGCGCCCGAGGTCGTCGCCCCCGACGACCCCGACGCAGCGGACGGGGGCGCCCATCGCCGCGAGGTTCGCGACGACGTTGCCCGCGCCGCCGAGGCGCTCCTCCTCCTCGCGCTCCTCGAAGATCTGGATCGGGGCCTCGGGGGAGATCCGGTGCACCTCGCCGCGGACGTACCGGTCGAGGATCAGGTCCCCGACGATGCCGATCCTCGGGGCGCGGAGCGCCCGCAGGCGCTCCAGGAGGCGGGCCGATTCCTCGCTCATCGGGAATCGCCGAGGTAGGCGAGGACCCCCTGGCGGAGCAGCGGGAGGAGGATCTCGTGCTGTCCCGTGATCGAGATCCCGGTCCCGGGGGGGCGCTCGACGACGTTCGTCAGGGCGCGGTACTGCCGGATCATGTCGAGGTCGGCCGTCGTCATGCGGGAGAGGGGGAACCCGAGGTTGATCGCCGCCGCGACCGCCTTGAGGAAGACCTCCGGCAGCACGACGGCGCAGCCGACGTTCACCCAGACGCCCCCGTCGAGCCCCGAGACGAAGGCGCAGAGGAGCCGGAAGTCCTCGAGGGTCGCCCATCCGAGCGCCTCGCCGTCGGTGCCGGGGTGGACGTGGACGGTGTCCGCACCGACGCAGACGTGGACGGTGACGGGGATCCCCTTCTTCGCGCCCTGGGCGAGGATCGAGAGCCCCGCGTTCGGCAGGCGCTCCGAGAGGATGCGCTCGCCGAGGGCCCGTCCGAACCCGATCTTGCGCTCGCGCGCCTCCCGCGCGGCGCGGTCGAGGGCCTCGGGCGTCTCCCGGACCATCCCGAACCGCCCCTCCGGCAGGCTCGCGGCGACGTCCTCCGAGGTCTCCCCGATCGCCGCGACCTCGTAGTCGTGGATCGCCCCCGCGCCGTTCAGGGCGACGGCGGTCACGACGCCCCGCTCGATCAGGTCGATGACGAGGGGGGAGAGGCCGCACTTGATGACGTGGGCGCCGAGCGCGAAGGCGACGGGGGCCTCCTCCCGACGCGCCTCGACGATCCGCGTCACGAGGGTCCTGAAGGCTCTGCCCCCGTAGATGTCGGGGAGCGACTCGACGAAGTCCCGGAATCCCGGGATCGGCGGCGGCAGGTGGGCGAACTTCGCGATCGAGACGAGGTGCTTGCGCTCCCGGATCGGGAAGGTGCGGAGCTTCCCGAGGTCGAAGCCCTTCTCCCGCGGACGGGATCGGCCCTTCATCGGCGCGCCCCCCCCACCGGGGCCTCCTCCTCGGAGGGGACCGGCGCGCCCGCCGCGCGCTCCTCGGGGGGACGGGTCCGGTAGCGATCGTGGACCCAGAAGTAGGAGTCGGGGTGTCGCAGGATCATTCGCTCGAGAACCCCCTGGATGCGCCGGGCGAGGGCCACCTCGTCCTTCTCCTCCCCGGCGTGGATGCCCTCCTCGACGACGATCGTGTGGCGCAGGCCCGGGCCCGAGCGGAGCGCGTAGCCGACCGCGACCGGCAGACCCAGCCGCACGGCGAGGGCGGCGACGCTGCGGTCGCAGGCCGCCAGCCGGCCGAAGACGGGGAGGAAGATCGGGCGCTTGCGCTGGTTCTGGTCGATGGCGAAGGCGGCATTCGCTCCCGCCTCGAGCGCCGGCACGAGCGCGCGCAGCGCCCCCCTCCGCCAGAGCACGACCTGTCCCCACACCCGTCGGCATCGCTCGATCTCGCGCGTGAGGAGCGGGTTCTTCATCGGCCGCATGACGATGTGACAGGGAAAGCCGAAGAGGCCCATCGCCGCGCCGAGGAAGTCGAACGACCCGAGGTGCGCCGAGACGAGGAGGACGCCCCTCCCGCTCCCCTTCAGGGCCTCGAGCTTCCCGAAACCCTGGAGGGAGATGCGCGCGCGGACCTCGTCGGCCGGCAGCCGGGCGAGGCGCGGGAGGAGGAGACTCTCGAGCACCGTTTCGAGCACGAACTGGAAGGAGCGACGGACGAGTCGCCTCACCTCTCTCCGGTCGGCGCCGGGGAGCGCCTGCCGGACGTTCGCCTCCCCGATGCGCCGGCGGCGCCCGTAGAGCGCCCAGCCGATGGACCCCAGACCCCGCGCGAGCGCCAGGAGAGCGCGGAACGGGAGGATCCACAGGAGGAGCGACCCGACCCGGTACAGGCCGAAGACGACGTAGTGGTGGGCCCGCGGGCGCCGCCACCGGTCGGAGGGAGGGGCGGGCATGAGCCGCTCATTCTCGGGAGGCGCCCGGGGCGGGGGTAGACCCCCGCCGCCGGAGGGCGCGGTCCAGCCCCTCCTCGAGGGCCCCCTCCCCCGCCGTGAACTCGACCTCGACCCGGAGGACGAGGCTGGGGGCCTTCAGACGCCCCCGAAGCTTGGGCCAGTCCTTCCCTGTCGTCAGGACGGGAACTCCCGCGCGCTCCCCCTCGATCCTCCGCAGGTCCGGATCCGCGTAGGCGTGGTGGTCCCGGAAGAACCTGGACCCCCGGACCCGGGCGCCGAGCGACTCGACGGTCGAGGCGAAGGCCCGGGGGTTTCCGATCGCAGCGAGGAGGAAGACCTCGCGGCCTCGCAGCGCCGCCGCCGGTTGGGTCGCTCCCGACTCCCCGTCGACGACGGCGGAGGGGGCGTGCCGCGCCTCGATCCGGGGGAACCTCCGGATCGCGCCGACCAGCTTCCAGAGCCGTTCCCGGTCTTCCGCCCCGACCTGATCCGCCCGCGTGAGGACGACCAGGTCCGCGCGCGCGAGGGCGCCCGGGGGTTCCCGAAGGAGGCCGGAAGGAAGAAGCCGGTCGCGGTCGAAGGGGCGCGTCGCATCGAGGAGGACGAGGTCGAGGTCGCGGCCGATCCGGCGATGCTGGAACCCGTCGTCGAGGAGGATCGCGTCCGCTCCGGCGGCCACGAGGCTCCTCCCTCCACGAACCCGGTCCGGGTCCTCGTGGAGGAGGACGCCCGGCAGGGCCTCCGCCATCTCCCGCGACTCCTCGTTCGGCCCCTCCCGCGCCCCGTAGCCCCGGCTGAGGATCCCCGGCCGCCTCCCTCGCGCGAGGAGCCGGCAGGCGAGCGCGCGGACGGTCGGAGTCTTCCCCGTCCCCCCCGCCGAGAGGTTCCCGACGGAGATCGTCGGGACGGGGAGGAAGCGCGTGCCGAGGAGCGAGCGGCGGTAGAGCAGGTTCCGCATCGCGACCCCCGCCCCGTAGATCGCGGTCAGGGGGGCGAGGGCCCTCCGCACCGGCGCGGCGAGCTCCGACGGATCCAAGGTCTACCGGAGGGAGGCGCGTCGGGCCGCGCGGGCCTTGGACCTCGCCGACACCTCCGCGACCTCCGGCGGTGAAAGGGTGACGCCGGCCGCCTCCTCGTAGGCGCGCAGGAAGCGAAGCCGGTCGGAGCGCGCGACGACCGCCGGACAGTCGTCGAGCTGCGCCAGGGCGGCGACCCTCTCCCGCTCTCCGAGGTCGCGCCCGCGCACGTCCTCGGTGTCGATCAGCAGGACCTCGAAGGCCCCGGCGCGCCTGCGGACCAGGAGGTTCTTCGTCGCCAGGTCGCGGTGGTGCAGGCGCGCCCGGTGGAGCGATCCGACCACGCCGGCGCACGCCCGGACCAGGTCGCGCTTCTCTCCGGCCGGGAGTCGGCCGTACGGGCCCGCGAGGAACTCCCGGAGGGTCGAGGCGTCGGCGAGGTACTCGCGCAGCAGGAGCGACCGCGCGACGAGCGCCCCCCGACGCTCCTCGACGAGGGCGAGCGCCCGGGGCGTGGGAAGACCGAGAAGGCCGAGGAGGTGGGCCCCCATCCAGGCGCGCCTGCCCCGGCTCCCGCGGAAGAGGTCGGCGAGCGCGCGCAGCGCGCCGCCGGCCCGTGTCTCCTTGACGATCCAGGTCCCTCCGCCCGTCCCCGCGACGAGGGTCGAGGTCCCGCGCGGCGTCCGGTCGACGACCCGGGAGGGGTCGGCCGCGGCGTGGGAGGCGAGCGCCCGCCCGATGTCCTCGAGGCCGAGGTCGCGCCGGCGGACGATCCGGACCCCCCCGTCCCGACCGGTCGCGAACTCCCGGCGGTCCTCGAGGCAGCGGCGCAGGCGGCTCCGGCGCCACCGGCGCTCGACCGACGCCTCCGCCTCGGCGGCCTCTCTCGCGAATCCCGCGGGATCACCCAGGCGCGACTCCTCGGCGTAGGTCGCCAGGAGCGCCTCCCCTTCCCCTTCGCGCAGCACGCCCCGCAGGCCCCGCCGCAGCAGGGCGATCCCCCGCGCCCGCCGCGCGCGGGTGACGCTCCACGGCCCGCGGACCGCGTGCAGGTCGACGATCGACCAGCGCCCGTCGGACCCGACCAGGACATCCCCGCCGTGGAGGTCCCGCGGGTCGAAGCCGGCCTCGTGGAGCCGCGCGAGGAACCCGGCGAGACGTCCGAGGTGCGCGGCCCGATCCTCCTCGCGCCCGGCGAAGAACTCCTCCGCCGTCCTCGCCCCCGGCACTTCCCGGCAGAGATAGGCCGCCCGGCGGGGGGAGGTCCCCGACGGCTCGAGGAGGGCGAGGGGCTCCCCCGTCGGGATCCCGCGCTCCCGGAGCGCCAGCGCCGTCCTCCACTCCCTGCGCGCCCCGTTCGGATGCAGGAACTCCGGCAGGAGGGCGCGCGCCCCGACCGTCCGATGGACCTTGAGGTAGGCCCTCTCCCTCGCGAGGCGGTAGACCGCGCGAACGGCGTTGTCCTTGACCAGGCTCGCCCCTTCCACGCGCGGGGGATCCCCGCACAGCGCCTCCCCGAGCGCTCGGGCGAGCCTCGCCCCCTCCTCCGTCGCCTCGAAGGAGAGGGCTCCGAGGCGCCCCCGCTCCAGCCGACCCGCGCCCTCCTCGGGCGCGCGCACGGCCTCACGCGCCGCGGCGGCAGACTTCGGCATAGACGGCCGCGACCGCCTCGGCCTGGTGGAGCGGGTGCCAGCGTCGCCGGGCGTCCGCGCTCGCCTCCGCGCCCATCGACCGGCGAAGGCCCAAGTCCGAGGCGAGCTCCACGAACGCGCGGCCGATCGCCTCGGGACGCTCCTCGACCACGAAGCCGGTCCGGCCCTGGTCGACCACCTCGCCGAGGATCCCCCGCCGGGTCACGACCGCGGGCTTCCCCATCGCCATCGTCTCGCGCAGGGCGCGGCAGGTCCCGTCGGTCCCGGGGACGAGGAAGGCGACGGCGTCCATCGCGGCGATCGCCGCCAGGTACTTCTCGTCGGAGAGGTAGCCGGGAAACCGGACGACGGGCTCGAGCCCGAGGCGCCTGGCGGGCTTCCTCGCCACCGCCTCGAGGTGCGTCCCCCTCCCGACGACGAGGAGGCGCAGCCGCGGGACCTTCTCCACGGCGGCGGCGACGGCCCCCAGCAGGACGTCGAAGCGACGCCTCCGCTGGACGCGGGCGATCACCCCCACCACGAACTCCTCCGGGGCGAGCCCGAGGTCGGGGCGGACGTCGGGGAGGACCCGGGAGGGGTCGAATCGGTCGAGGTCGAGGGGGGGCTCGACGACCTTCACCCGCGAGGCGCGGACGCCGGCGGCGAGGAGCCCCTCGGCGGCGCGACGCCCCGGGGCGATCACGGCGTCCGTGCGCCGCAGACAGAGGCGGTCGCGGAAGGAGAGGCGGCGGATCTCCCCCTCGTAGATCGAGCGGACGAGGGCGGTCTTCGAGGACGAGAACCGCCGGGCGACGGCCCCGACGAGGTGGTCGTTCGAGAGGTGGGCGTGGAGGACGTCCGGGGAGGTCTCGTCGAGGTGGCGCGCCAGCGCCCTCGCGTCTCGGAGGTCGCGGATCGGGGCGAAGTGCTTCGGCAGCTCGAACCGCAGCAGCGGCTCGACGCCCCGCGCCCGCGCCTCCTCGAGGAGCGCCCGGGAGTCCCCCCCCTTCGTGTAGGTCGAGATCGCGAGCTCGCAGCGGTGGCCGAGGGAGCCGAGCCGCCGGACGAGCTCGACGGCGGGCTCGGCGGGACCCGTCCACTTGAAGTTCGAGAAGAGGTGGAGGGCGCGCACGCTGCGGCCAGTTTCCCCCTCCCCACCAGAAAGGAAAAGGCCCCGCCGGGCGGGGCCTCGCCATTCCGGCCAGGGGGAGCCGGTCAGGAGATCTTCTGGAGGAGCTTCTTCTCCGTCCCGACGAGCTTCTCCGAGGTCGCGTCGATCTCCTTCTGCTTCGCGGCGACGGACGCGTCCTTCTCCGCGCGGGAGCCGAGGCGGTCGAGCTTGACCTTGAGGGTCGCCTTGTCGCCCTCGAGCTTGTCGACGGCGGTGAGGAACTTCTGGTAGTCCTTGACGAAGCCCTCGAGGGAGGAGCCGGCGGCGGCCTTCATCCCCTCGAAGAGCTTGCCCGGGGAGATCTTCCCCTCGACGGTCGCGACCTTCTTGCCGTCGGCGTTGAAGAAGACGAACCTCGGCGTCGACTTGCCCGCGAGGGCGCCGGCGATCTCACCCGCCTCGGGGAGCTTCTCGGCGTTCACCTGGACGAGTTGGAAGGCCTTGGCGCCGATCGCGACCCGCTCGTCGGGCGAGGTGGGGTCGACGAAGACCTTCGCGTCTGCCGCGGAGCCGTAGACCATGACCAGCATCGGCCGGCCCGTCTTCGCGCCGAAGGCCGCCATCGGATCCGCCGCATCCCCGTCGCAGGAGTCCGCGGCAGACCAGTTCACGTTGAGCTTCGCCAAACTGGCGGCTGTGCGGCCGCATCAGCCCGCCGAGGCGTTCGCGGGGAAGGCGAAGGCGAGCGCGAGGGGCGCTGCCAGGGATAGAAGGATCGCGCGCTTCAGTCTCACGGCCTTGCTCCTCCCGCGCGGTGGCGGGCTGCCCGACGGGGTCCCACCCCGGGGCATAGGGGGAATCTATCGGTGGTCCCCCTATCCTGGCAAGAGGGCGGATGCAGGGGGGGGTGAGGGGGGGCGTCAGGGGGGGGCGGGGGGGGGGGGGGGGGGGGG
>JAKEFM010000141.1 GCA_022616055.1 Planctomycetota bacterium | reverse complement strand
GCGGGTCGAAGGTTCGAGTCCTTCAGGAGGCACCACCCGCATCCCCCTACCCGGCCGCCGCTTGGGCCGATTCCTTCCCCGCGGAGCGAGCCCCCTCCGGCGAAGCGCCCGGACCGGCTCCTACGCTACTCCTACGCATCTTCTCCTGAAGTCGCGTCGTCGGGGCCGCGGGGGGCGCTCCGAAGTCGAGGGCCTCCACGCTCTCCCGGGTGCGGGTGTCCACCATCTTCGCGTAGACCTGCGTCGTCGCGAGGCTCGCGTGCCCGAGCATCCCCTGGAGGTCCGTCACGGCGCCGCGCTCCAGGTAGTGGACCGCGAACGTGTGCCGCAGGGTGTGGAACACGAGCCCCGGGCGCCCCGTGAGACCGGCCCCCGCGAGGGCGTCCTCCCACCGCTTCCGGAAGTCCCACCGCGCTCCGCCCCGCCCGCAGACGAAGATCGGATCCTCCGCCGCCGGGACGTGCTTCCGACGCTTCGCGACCCGCTCGCGGAAGGACTTGAGTTCCGCGGCGAGGGCCGGATGCATGGGGAGTCGGCTCGCGTTCCGGGTCTTGCTCCGGTACAGGTCGATCGTCCCCGCGTCGAAGTTCACGGAGCCCCACCGGAGGGCCATCAGCTCGCCCCGCCTCGCCCCGGTGTAGAGGGCCGCGACGACGAGCGGCCGGATCCACGGGTCGCACGCGCCGATCAGGTTCCGCGCCTCGTCCTTGGAGAGGGCGACCCGGGTCCGCTTCGACTCGCGGGGCTTCTTCACGCGGGCCGCGGGGTTCTCCGCCAGTTCCCGGAGGCGGACCAGGCGATTGAGTGACGCGGCGATCAAGGCGAGGTCACGCGCGAGCGTCGAGTTCGACGGCGCCCCCTTCTCCCTCTGCTCCACGAGGGGACGGTCCGACTTCTTCGCCCCCTTCTTCCGCTTCGCGCGCCAGAGCCGCTCCCTCCGCCAGAGCAAGTAACTCTCGACTTGGGTCGGCGTGATCGCCGTGACGGCGCGAGACCCGAGGTCGGAGGACGCGATCCGCTCCCGGATGCCGCGGTAGCCCCGGATGGTGTTCCCGGCCTTCCCCTCCGCTTCCTTCGCGACGAGGTAGGCATCAATCGCCCCGACGAGTGTCAGGGCCGGAGCGGGCTCCTCCGCAGCCTTCACCTTCGCAGCAGCCTTGAGGGGGGCCGCGTAGGTCCCCGCGAGGACGGACTTGTAGACATCGTCGAGAAGGTCCTCCGCGTCCTTCCGGTTGGCGGAGACGTTCCGCGCGATGTACGGGGCCCGCTTTCCCGGCTCCGGTCTCCTGAGGGGATCGGGGTACCGGATGCACCACCGCTTCGACTTCCAGTCCTGATAGACCTGCCCGAACGCGGACCGGGCATCCTTCTTCGCCTTCACGTTCTCGCTCATGGCCTTCTCTCCTCCCCACGAAGCCAACGATCCACAAGTTCCCTGTAGAGCCCCTTCGGGGCAGTCCCGAGTTCCCATCGCGCGAGCGTCGTCAGGTGGACTCCGAGGGCCTCCGCCGCCGCCGACTGCGACAAACCGAGGGCGAGGCGCCGCTTCACGATCCGCGCCGCAAGACCCCGCGGAGGTCCCCCCTTCCGGTCCCCGTGGGGCCCGAGAGGTCCACCGAGTTTCTTATTGCGCACGCCATAAGACTAGCACGGGAGGGGGACGGGCGCAAGCCCCTACTTCTTCCGCGCGAGGATGCGCGCCCGGAGGGTGTCCACGTCCACCGCCACGGGCTCGCGGATGGGCGGGGCCTGCGGGACCCGGAGCCGCGCGAGGTACTCCTCCAGTCCCCGACGGAGCACGAGCACCCGGCCGCGACGGGAGGAGACGCTCGCGATCCGGATCGCCGGGATGGTCCGCTCCGCGATGAGCGCGTAGAGCATCGTCCGCCCCACGGGGAGGATCCGAAGTACCTGAGCGACCGTGAGGTAGTCGCCCTCGCGGAGCACGGGCCGGGAGCCGGGGTCCGTCACTCCGTCGTCCCCCCGCTCGCTACAATGACGCCATGGAGAGCGACGAATCCGGACGGGTCCCGACGGATCTGGCCCCGCTGGAGCGGGCTTGGCGAGCCGACTACCCTCCGCGCACGGAGTTCGCCCTCTCCGCGCTCTTGCGGGGAGCAACGGTCACGGACGCGGCGGAGGCGGCGGGGATCTGCCGCCAGACGCTCAGCGAGTGGCTCCACCGCGATCCCGAGTTCGCTCGCGAGTACGCGGAGCGGCGCCGGGAGATGTTCGAGGGCGTCCGTCGAGGGCTTGAGGCGCGAGTCGCCGAGGCGGTTCGGACTCTGGGGGGACTGCTCCGTGACGACGATCCCCATGTCCGCGTGGCTGCGTGCAAGGTGCTCGTCGGCGTC
>JAKEFM010000140.1 GCA_022616055.1 Planctomycetota bacterium | reverse complement strand
GGGACGTCGCCGGGCGCCTGGGCCGCGTCGCCGACCGCGGCGGGGCGCGCCTCTTCGAGTGCGCCGACGAGTTCACCGCCCGCCTCCTCGAGAACGAGGGGCGCATGCGGGGCCTCTGCCTGCGCGCGGGGGAGCGGCACCTCGTCGTCCCGGCCGGGAAGGAGGGGGCGTTCCGCCGCGCGCTGCTCGCGGTCGGCTACCCGGCCGCGCCGCTCGGGGCGAGGGACAAGGCGCCAACGTGAACCCGATGGGACGCGCCTTCTCGGAGATCCGCCCTGAGCGCCGCCGGGACGGGAGGTCGGCGCCGCACGTCCTCGCGTTGACGCTGGCCGAGCCCGACCGCAGGTTCCACGGCGCCGTTGTCGAGGCCGCGGTCGACATGTCCTCGGCGGACTACGGTTTCCTCTATATGCCGGGCCCGCGCGGACTCGTCGAGGTCGCCTCCTGCGCGCCGGACGGGGGGAAGTTCCCTCCCCTCCGCGTGACGTTGCCCGCCACAGTGTGGAGCCCCGGCTTCCACGACTCCTCCGCGCCGTTCCCCGCGCCTCTCTCGAGGGTCGCGCGCCGGGCCGCCCTCGAGTCTTGGTGGGTCCTCCCGCTCGAGGGAGAGCGCAGGCTCGAGGGTCTGCTCCTGCTCGCCTGGGACGCCTGCGTGGAGGTCGAGCCGAACGACTTCGCCCGGGCGGAGGCGCTCGGGGACCTCCTCGGACTGGCGTTCGGGCGCCTCCGGGCGCGCGGGGGGCGCCCGGCGAGGGAGCCCGGACGATGACCGGACCGATCGAGATCAAACTCGACGAGCTCGGGTTCGCCTTCGAGGACGCCTCGTTCGAGCACGAACATCTCCTCGACCGGATGACGGGGGAGGTCCTGATGGTCTCGGCCCATGAGGACGACGAGGAGACCTGCGAGCGGATCGACGCGGACCCCGACCGGCATGTCCACGTCCCGCCGGCGGACCCGCACGCAGGCTACCGCGACATGGAGGAGTTCGCCGAGGCGATCGAGGAGCCCCGCCTCCGGGAACTCCTCGCGGTCGCGCTGCGCGGGAAGGGGGCCTTCCGGCGCTTCAAGGACGTGCTCTGCGACTTCCCGGAGGAGCGCAAGAGATGGTTCGAGTTCCACGACGAGCGCCTGCGCCGGCGCGCGACCGAGTGGCTCGACTCTCTCGGGATCGCGTGGAGGGAAGCCGCTCCGGGACGGTCGTGAAGGGGGAAGGCCCCCTCGCGGTGTCCGGCCTCGCGGAGTGCCGCGACGGACGGCGCGCGGTCGGGGGTCGGACGTGGCGCCCGCCGTCGGATCCGGTCGGGCGGGCTTCCCCGGGGAGATCGCCTGGCTGGACCCGCGGGAGGCCGGGGGTCAGACTCGGGCTCCGGAGCCGTGGAACGCGCGAAGGAACGGCGGGTCATCCACCCCGGGCCCGGGCCGGTCCGGCCCGGGCCGTGGAGGGTTCCGGTGCTCCTCGCCGGCCTCGTCCTCGCCGCCGGGGCGGGCTACTGGATGATCCGCTCCGCGGCGCGTCGGGCGGGGCCCCGGTCCGTCCTCCCCCTCGAGTCCCTCGGCCGCTCTCTCCTCCGGCCTCTCGACCGCGGGCCCGACCCGAGGTTCGAAGCGGGGCTCCCGCCCGTCGTCCCCCGACCCTCGGCGTTCGAGGCGCGGGCGGACCTCGTCATGGCGGGCGAACGGCTCCGCAGGCTCCACGAGGCCCGCGCCGACCCGACCGACGTCGCCGCGTTCCTCGACGCGCAGGAGCGCCTCCTCTGGATCGGGATGGGGGGCGGGGTGGGGGAAGCCGTGCAGGCCGTGCTCTCCGTCGTCCCCGACCACCCACGCGCGCTCGCCTTATCTTCCGCGTTCCGCTACGAGGCCGGTCTCCGGGACGAGATCCCGGCCCTCGCCGAGGCGGCGCTCCGGGGCAACCCCGAGGAGCTCCTCGCGCTCGTCTACCGCGGGGTCCGCCGCGCGGACCTGGGCGAGTTCGAGGGCGCGCTCGCCGACCTCCGGGGCGCCGCCGCGGCCGCCCCCGACAGGCCCGAGCCCGCGCACTTGCTCGGCACCCTCCTCTTCGACCGGTGCCGCTTCGCGGAGGCGGCCGTCGCCCTGGCGAAGGTCCCGGCCCACGAGGCGGGGCTCGACGCGCGCGTCCCCTTCGTGCGGCTCGCCTTCGCCTACCGCGACCTCTTCGAGGGGCGCGAGCCCTTCGCCCACGCCGCGGCCTTCGAGC
>JAKEFM010000139.1 GCA_022616055.1 Planctomycetota bacterium | reverse complement strand
GGTGGCGGGAGATCGTGGCGCGCAACCCCTCGCTCCTCGGCGAGGGCCGACCTCCCCACGAGGGGATGGTCCTGGCGCTCCCCTAGCGCTTCAGCGCCCTTCGGTCGGCTCGGCCGGCGAGTCCTTCCCACCCAACCGCTCGAGCATCCGGTAGAGGTGGGACCGGGCGATGCCGATCCCCTCGGCCGTGCGCTGGATGTTCCCGTTGTACTCCGCGAGCTTGCGCTGGAGGTAGGCCGCCTCCGCCGCGTCGCGGAACTCGCGCAGCGTCCCCTTCGCGAAGAGGTCCCCCTCCGCGCTACCGGGGCTGACGGCGGAGGTCGCGTGGAACTTCGCGAGCGCCTCCGCGGTCAGGAGGGACCCCTCGAGGAGGAGGGCGGCCGCGGAGACGAAGTTCTCGAGCTCCCGGACGTTCCCCGGCCACTCGAGGCGCGTGAGGTAGGCGAGGGCGTCGTCCGAGAAGCGCCTCGTCTCGAGGCGGTTCTTCCGGCAGGCGCGGACGAGGAACTCGGCGGCGAGGGGACCGATGTCGCCCCGCCGATCGCGCAGCGCGGGGACCCGGAGCGGGACGACGGCGAGCCGGAAAAAGAGGTCGCGGCGGAAGGCGCCCGTCTCGACCGCCGCGCGCAGGTCTCGGTTCGTCGCGGAGAGCACCCGCACGTCGACCGGCTTCGTCTCGGTCCCCCCGACGGGCCGGACGACCCCCTCCTCCAGGGCGCGCAGGAGCTTCGGCTGGAGGGGGAGGGGCATCTCCCCGATCTCGTCGAGGAAGAGCGTCCCGCCGTCGGCCTGCTCGAAGACCCCGGCGTGCCGCGCGTGCGCGCCGGTGAAGGCGCCCTTCTCGTGGCCGAACAGCTCCGACTCGATCAGGGCCTCGGGGAGGGCGGCGCAGTTGAGCGCGACGAAGGCGCCTCCGGCGCGGTCGGAGAGGAGATGGACGCGACGGGCGACGAGCTCCTTGCCCGTCCCGTTCTCCCCCGTGACGAGGACGCGCTCGGCGGAGGCGGCGACGCGCTCGATCGCGCGGTTGAGCTCGGCCATGGCCGGGGAGTCCCCGAGCATCCGCCACTCCCGGTCGATCTCCTCCCGCAGCCGCCGGTTCTCCTTCTCGAGCTCCCGGGTCCGCAGCGCCCGGCGCAGGGCGATCATCACCCGCTCCGAGTCGAGGGGCTTCTCGAGGAAGTCGAGGGCGCCCCCGCGGATGCTCTGGACGGCGATCGGGATGTCGCCGTGGCCGGAGATCATCAGGACGGCCGGATCGGGGAACCGCTCCCGCATCTCGGCGAGGACCTCGAGGCCGTCCCTCCCCGGCATCTTGATGTCGAGGAGGACGGCGTCGACGCGCTCCTTCCCGAGGAGGGCGAGCGCCTCCTCGCCGCGGCCCGCCGTCCGCGTCTCGAACCCCTCCACCTGGAGGAGGTCGGCGAGCGTCGAGCGGATGTCGGGGGAGTCGTCGACGATCAGGACGACGCGGCGCTTGCGGGGTCCGGTCATCGCCGGGGGCCGATTGTCCGGCCCTGGGGGGCGGACGCAAAAGGCGGGGCGCCGAGGGGCGCCCCGCCGGGAGGGACGGAGGAGGGGGAGCCTATGGAGGGGGACCCTACGGGCAGTTGGTGCCCGCGCTCCCGATGCGCACGCGCAGGCCGTCGGACAGGTCGAAGAGCCCGACGACGGAGCCGGTCCCCGGCTGGACCTCGAGGGCGTGGAAGTTCAGGTGGGTCCCTTCCAGGCTCGAGTCGTTCGGCACCGGGAGGGGGAAGGTCGCGACCCCCGTGCCGGTCGACACGACCGGGGGCATCACGAAGATGCTCGCCGGGATCGTGCCCGCCATCTGGAGGTCGCAGCCGGGCGAGACCGGCTGGGTGCCGTCGAGGCCGCCTCCGACGAGGAAGACGGAGGTCCCCGCCGAGTTCCCGGCGCTCTCGAGGGCGAAGGAGGCGTTCCCGAGCGTCGCCCGGGCCGGGCTCCCCGTCGCGTAGAGGGTCGGGACGGAGGAGCTCCCGCAGCCGGCCCCGAGGAAGACGTTGAATAGCCCGTTCGGGGCGGTGCCGGTGACGCTCACCGTCGGGAGTCCCGGTCCGGCCGCCGCCTCGTCGAGGAGGACGCTCTGCCCCGTCGCCGGGGCGGCGTCCGAGTCGAACCAGAAGTTGAAGATCATGTTCCAGTTCAACGGGTTGCCGGCCGGGGCGGCCCAGGAGATCTCCGTCGAGGTCTGGAAGAACGCCCAGTTGTTGGCGGCGTTCCCGTCGATGTCGCGGAACCCGACGTTCTGGATCCTGGCGCCCGGGCAGGTCGGGAGGCGGAACGCGGCGGCCCCGCGCTTGTTGTCGTAATTGTGGACGGCGTACTCGTAGTGGTAGAAGCCGTTCGTCGGTCCGGTGACCTTGACCGCGACGTACAGGCGGCCGTCGTCGGGCCCGTTCGTGTTCGAGGTGACGGTCGCGCCCGACCACCGCTGGAGGACGGAGCCCGTCATCGGAGTCGTGAGGCTCCCGAAGGACCAGGACGTCCCGTTCCAGATCGGCGTGAAGCCCCGGGAGAGGAAGTTGTTCGTCCGGTTCGCGGTCGCCTCCCCCGAGGCGAACCAGCCCGCGTAGGCCCAGTAGGCCGAGCCGGCGAGCGTGAGGTCGGAGTCGTTGACGTTGCAGCGCGGGAACGCCGTCGGGTTCGACCCGAAGCTGATCCCGCTCGCGACGCCGTCGCAGGCGGCGGGGCCGGAGACGGGGGGCTGCCCCGCGTCGAAGTAGGAGCAGGCCGGCGTCCATGCGCCCGTCCACGGGTTGATCTCGTCGGGGGGCCCGAGGGAGGAGTAGGAGCCGTTCAGGCTCGCCCCGTAGGTGTCGGAGCAGCCGATGCCGAGGATCTGGGAGGTGCCGGGCGAGATGCAGCTCCCCCCGCACCCGCTGCTGTTCGTCGAGGCGAAGGGGTGCTTGCAGTAGGAGCGGTTCGAGATCTGGACGAACCGCCCGGCGTTCTCGCGCGCGACGAGGAAGGCGATGAAGGGGTGGTTCGCGTTCATCGGCGCGAACCAGGGGATCGTCACCGAGCCCGGGTTGCACGCCGTCGTCGACATGCCGACGGCGACGACCCCGTTCGGGAAGACCCCCGAGTGGCCGTTGCTCGAGACAGAGCCCATGGTCTGCAGGGCGATGTCGAGCCCGGGGATCACGTTCGGCTGCGCGGAGGCGGCGGTCGCGAGGGCGAGCGCGCCGAGGGTGGCGGGGAGGAGTCTGCGGAGGCGGTCGTTCATGCGATGCATCTCCACGGGGTCATCGAGTGGGGGGGATGGTAGGAGCCGGAACGGAACGGCGCCATCGCGCGCGCGCGTAGGATGCGCCGCCTACCGGCGATGTTCCCCCTCGAAAGGCTCGCCCGTCTCGCCCACCTCGCCCGGCGCCGTCCGCTCCTCGTCGCCGGCGCCCTCTCGGGAACCTCGGCGGACGGGGTTTCCGTCGCCCTCGTCCGCATCCGAGGAGCCGGACCCCTGGCTCGAGTCGAACTCGTGAAGTTCGGGGCGCGCGCCTACCCGCGCGCCCTGCGCGCCTCGCTCCTGCGCGCCCCCGCCCTCGCCGCGCCGGAGATCGCCCGCCTCTCCCTCGAGGTCGCCGACGCGTTCGTCCGGGCGGTGCGGTCCGTCGCCGGCCGGGGACAGAGGCTCGACCTCCTCGGCTCGCACGGTCAGACCGTGTTCCACTCGGGGAGCCGGGGAACGCTCCAGGTCGGCGAGGCCGACCGGATCGCGGAGGGACTGCGCGTCCCGGTCATCTCCGACTTCCGCCAGCGGGACGTCGCCGCGGGAGGGGAGGGGGCGCCCCTCACCCCCTACGCCGACTTCGTCCTCTTCGGGAGACGTCGTGGGCGGGCCGTCCTCAACCTCGGAGGGATCGCGAACCTGACGATCCTCGGCTCCTCCCTCGACGACGTCCGCGGGTTCGACACCGGCCCCGGGAACATGGTCCTCGACGGCCTCCTCCAGGCGGCGACCGGAGGGAGGAAGCGCTACGACGCGGGAGGGAGGCTCGCGCTGCGGGGCCGGGTGCTCGAGCCCCTCCTGGCCTGGATGCTCTCCCACCCCTACCTGCGCCGGCGCCCGCCGAAGTCGACGGGCCGGGAGGAGTTCGGGGAGCCCTACGTCCGCGCGCTCCGCCGGCGGGCCCCCCGCGCCCGACTGGAGGACCTGCTGGCGACGGCCGCGGATTTCACGGCCGCCTGCGTCGCCCTCTCGATCCGGCGCTTCGTCCCCGAATCCCGGCGGCCCGGCGAGGTCCTCCTCGCCGGAGGGGGGGTCCGCAATGCCGCCCTCCTGAAGGCCCTGCGCCGGCGCCTCTTCCCGGCGAGGGTCGGGTCCACGGCGGAGGCGGGGCTCGACCCTCTGGCGCGCGAGGCGGTCGCCTTCGCCATCCTCGCGAACGACGCCCTCGCCGGCCTCCCGACGAACCTCCCCGCCGTGACCGGCGCCCGGCGCGCCGTACCCCTCGGGAAGTTCTCCCTTCCCTAGGCGCCGCCGGCCTTTGACGGCGCGGGGCCGTCCCTTATCATGAAACCGGTCAAAGGTCTGGCCCCGGAGCGTCCCCCTCTCCGGAATCCCGCCTGCGTCCGAGGAGAACCTCATGTTCCGTCCGTTCGGAAGAGCCCTTGTCGTGTTCCTTTTCCCGGCTGCCTCCGCGCCCGCGCAGGACGCGAAAGCGCTGTTCAACGAGGGAGTCGAGCTCTTCCGGCGCGGGCAGGACGAGGAGGCGCTGAAGAAGTTCCAGGACGTCCTCGCGGCCGACCCGACGCAGGAGATCGCCTACCAGCTCTGGAAGGAGACCGACCACGAGGTCTGGCTGCGGCTCCTCGTCAAGGGAGGCGAGTTCGAGAAGATCGGGCGGCGCCTCTCCGACCTGGCGAGCGTCGGGCGCAAGGAGCGCAGCGACGATGCCGAGGCGATCTCGGCCCTCGTCGCGAAGCTGAAGGAGGACGCCGCCACCCGGCGGGAGGCGATCCTCAAGCTCGCCTCCGATCACGGCGAGTACGCCGTCCCCCACCTCCTCGAGGTGGCGGCGAACCCCGACGAGCCGGAGTTCTCGCTCTTCGCGACGAGCGCCCTCATCCAGCTCAGCGGCGCGGCGGTCCTCCCGCTCTGCGAGGCGGCGCGCTCCGATTCCGCCAACGTGCGGCGCGCCGCCGCGACGGTCCTCGGCCGGATCGGGGACCCGCGCGCCCTCGGGCGCCTGCGCCGGCTGGCGGAGTCCGATCCCGAGCAGGCCGTGAAGCGGGCGGCGACCGAGGCCCTGACGGCCCTGCGCGCGAAGCCCGGCACCGCGCGGGACGCGTTCCTCGAGGCGGGCCGGAACTACGTCGGCCTCGACGGCGGGGAGATCCGGGCGATCGACATGTCCGAGGTCGTCTGGCGCCTGCAGGACGGGAAGCTCACGAAGGTGCCCGTCCCGCGGATGTACTACCCCCTCGAGCTCGCCCGGGGCTGCTTCTACGACGCCCTCGCATGCGACGCGAGCGCGGCCGACGCGATGGCGGGGATCGCCTACACGTACGCGGGGCAGCTCGCCTCCCTCGAATCGCTCAAGCTCTCCGGCGCCGACCTGACTCCGGTGAACGGGGCGGCGACGCGGCTCGCGGAAGGGGCCGTCCCCCTCGCGTCCTGCGGCCCCTCGATCCTCGACGGGGCCCTCCAGTGGGCGCTCAAGCGGAACGACGCGGCGGTCGCCGTCGCCCTGATCGAGGCGATGGGGGCCTCGGGAGGCCCGAGCCAGACCGTGCTGGCGGCGCTGAACGAGGAGGACAAGCGAGTCCGCTACGCCGCGGCGATCGCCCTCGGCAACGCGATGCCCGACGGGGGCGTTTCCGGCCTCGAGGCGGTGCCGGGGACCCTCGCCGCCGCGGTCGCCGAGGACGTCGCCCGCATCGTCCACGTCATCGACGAGAACCCCGCCCGGAGGAAGGCGACCTCCGACTCCCTCTCCCGCTCCGGCTTCTTCGTCGTCGCCTCGGAGTCGGGGGGAATGGGGCTCTCCCGCCTGCGCCGCTTCCCCGGCGTCGACCTGATCGTCGTCTCGGCCACCCTCGCCCAGGGGAAGTCCGACCTCTCGACGACCGACCTCGTCATCGACGACCTGCGGGAGGACTACCGCACGTCGAAGACGCCCCTCCTCGTCCTCGCCGAGGCCTCCAAGCTCGACCGGGCGAAGGAGCTCTTCGGCTCCAAGGTCCAGCAGGTCGTGAGCGCGGTCGACGCTCCGACGGCGACCGAGGCGGCCTCCAAGGGCCTGAACGAGGACCGCGAGCGCGCGAACGCCTTCGCGAGGGACGCCGCCGCGGCCCTCGCCCGGCTCTCGCCGAAGGCGTACGACCTCGGCGCGGCGGCCTCCACCGTCGCCGGCTCCCTCGCCCGCAAGGTGAAGGAGGTCGTCCTCCCCGCCCTCCAGTTCCTCGGCACCGCCGGCGGCGGGGACGCCCCGGCCGTCTGCGCCGCGATCCTCGCCGACGCCCAGCGCTCCCCCGAGGAGCGGGTCGCCGCCGGGAACGCCCTCGGCCGGCTCTTCGGCCGCGGCGTCTCCGACGGGGCCGCCGTGGACGCGATCCGCGGGGCTCTCAAGGACGCCGACCTCGGCGTCCGGACGGCGGCGGCGGGGGCCCTCGGCCGGGCGGCCTTGACGGGCGCCGACCGGGCCGCGATCCTCGTCGACACGCGCGCCGACCTGAAGGCGGACGAAGAGAAGGCCGCGGCCGCGGGCGGCGGCGAGATGAAAGACCAGGGCGGGACGCGCTAGGCGGTCCGTCCCGACGATTCACCCGCGGGATCTCCGGCGGGAGCGCCCGAGTAGCTCAGCTGGTAGAGCACCGCTTTCGTAAAGCGGGGGTTGCCGGTTCAAATCCGGCCTCGGGCTCCATGCTCTCCCCGCGGGGGAGACTTCCCCTCGCCTGGAAGCATCGGCGCCGTCGGAACATCATGGGGCCCGACGATGCCTCCGGAAGCCGCTTCCCTCACGACGCCGACGACGCCTCCGCTCCCGGGCCTCCCCCTGGACCGGCCGCACGTCACCCGATGCGCCCCGGTCCGGAAATCCCGGCGGTTCCGCTGGCGGGTCGCCGTCTGGATCGCCGTCCACGTCGTCGCCTTCCTCCACATCGCGCACTGGAAGGTGACCGGGCGGACGCTCACTCCCCTCGAGCCCTCCGAGTCGATGCAGACCCTGGAGCTGGGGAAGCTCAACGCCGGCTTCGTCCTCTTCGGCCTCTCGATCCTCGCGACGCTGATCCTCGGCCGGTTCTTCTGCGGCTGGGCCTGCCACGTCGTCGCCTACCAGGACGCCTGCGCGTGGGTGCTGAAACGGCTCGGCCTTCGCCCGCGCCCGTTCCGGAGCCGCCTCCTCGTCCTCGTCCCGGTCGGCGCGGCCCTCTACATGTTCGTCTGGCCGTCCTTCGCGCGGAGCGTCCTCGAGGGGAGGGAGGCGCCCGCGCTCGTCGAGCACTTCACGACCGGCTCCTTCTGGCGGACCTTCCCCGGGCTCGGGATGGCCCTCGCGACGATCCTCGTCGACGGCTTCCTGATCGTCTGGTTCCTCGGGGCGAAGGGCTTCTGCACCTACGGCTGTCCCTACGGCGCCGTCTTCGGCCTCGCCGACCGGTTCGCCATCGGGAAGATCCGTGTCACGGACGCCTGCGAGGGGTGCGGGCACTGCACCGCGACCTGCACGAGCAACGTCCGGGTGCACGAGGAGGTCCGGCACTTCGGGATGGTCGTCGACCCGCGGTGCATGAAGTGCATGGACTGCGTCGACGTGTGTCCGAAGGACGCCCTCTACTTCGGCTTCGGCCTGCCGTCGATCGGCGCGAAGTCGAAGATGAAGCGGCCGCGAAAGGTCTACGACCTGCCGTGGGTGGGGGAGATCGCCCTCGCCGCGGTCTTCGTCGTCGCCCTCTACGCCTGGCGCACGCTCTACGGGGAGGTCCCCTTCCTCCTCGCCCTGGGTCTCTCGGCGATCACCTCCTTCCTCGCGCTCCTCTCCTGGCGGCTCCTGCTGAACCGGGACCTCCGGATGCAATCGCTCACGCTCCGGCGGAACGGGAGGTTCACGGCCGCGGGCGTGGCCGCGCTGGTGGCCCTGCCGCTCTTCTTCGGGTTCGTCGGGCACAGCGCCGTGCTCCAGTACCGCTTCAAGGAAGGGGAGCGGCTCCTCCGCCGGGCGCGCGCCGCCCCGCCCGAGGGAAGGGGGGAGATCGCTGGACGGGCCCTGGTTCACCTGCGGAAGGCCGAGTCGCTCGCCTTCTTCGAGTTCGCGACCCTCGAGGAGCTGCTGGGCCACGCCCTCTCGTACTCCGAGGAGGGCCGCGAGGAGGCGGAGGGGAGGTACCGTCGCGCGGTCGCCCTCGCTCCCTCCTCGGCCAGCTCCCGCTCCCCCCGGTTCCGACTGGCGCGGATCGCGGCGCAGCGCAAGGACTTCGCCGCCGCCGAAGCCGAGCTCGCCGCACTCCTCGAGATCGATCCCGAGGCGGACGACGAGATCGAGATCAAGGCGCGCTTCGACCTCGCCTCCGCCCTGAAGGCGCGCGGGGACCTGGAAGGGGCCGCGGGTCAGCTGCAGGAGATCCTGCGGATCGATCCGAGGAACCCCCTCGCCCCCGCTCTCCTCGAGCAGGTGCGCTGAAAAAAAGACCCGCGGGAGGACGACCTCCCGCGGGTCGGGTGGGTCGGGCTGGTTCTACGGGCAGTTGGTCGTCGCGGAGCCGATCCGGACCTCCAGGCCGTTCGTCAGGTTGAACGAGCCGAGGTAGGCGCCGCCCGCGGCGAACGACGCCACCTGGAAGTCCATGTCCAACCCCTCGAGCGAGGGGTCGGCCGGGACCGGCGCCGGCCAGGTGAAGGCCCCGGTCGGGCCGCAGACGCCGCTCATCAGCGGGAAGACCGACCCGAGGTTCGCGGCGTAGAGGTTGCACCCGCCGCCGAGGTCGGTCGTCCCCGGCGCGGTCACGAGGACCAGGAGGGCCGGCGCGGAGGCGACGTTCCCCGCCGTGTTCAGCGTGAAGCTCGCGTTGCCGATCTCCGCGCGCGCCGGCGTGCCGCCCGCGTAGAGGCTCGGCGTCGAGGGGTTGCCGCAGCCCGGGCCGAGGTTCACGTTGTACAGGCCGAGCGGGAGGGTGCTCGCGACCGTGAAGTTGGGGCTGACGCCGCCCACGATCGTCGCCTGGTCGAGCGTGACGTTCCCGGAGATCGGGGCCGCGTCAGAGTCGAACCAGATGTTGTAGATCGCGTTCCACCGCAGGGAGTTCCCGACGGGCGCGGTCCAGGTGAGCTGGCCGTTGACCTTGTCGAAGGTCCAGTCGTTCACCGCGTTCCCGGGGACGTCCGTGTCGTGGAAGCCGACGTTCAGGACCTGCGACTCGGGGCAGAAGGGGAGGCGGAAGACGCCGATGCCGCCCTTGTTGTCCCGGTTGTGGACCGCGTACTCGTAGTGATAGAGCCCGTTCGTCGGGCCCGTCACCTTGACGGCGACGTAGACGCGTCCGTCCGAGGGGCCCGTCGTCGGATCCCCGTTCGTGCTGGAGCTGATCGTCGCCCCGGTCCAGCGCTGGAGGACGGTCCCGAACAGCTGCGTCCCGACGGAGCTGAACGACGGCGTCGAGCCGGTGTAGGTGATCGTCATCTGGCGGGACGCGAGGTTGTTCGTCCGGTTCGCGTCGGGCTCGTTCTTGAGGCCGGTCGTCGTGCCGGCGGGCTGCGGGATCGGCGCGCCGCCCGAGGTGCAGGAGGCTCCGACGCTCGACTGGATCCAGGAGGAGAAGACGTAGTTGGCGCAGTAGTAGTAGGTCGCGCCCGCGACGCTGGCGTCCGCGTCGGTCATGCGGACCGTGTTCGTCGACCCGCCGGTCGGCTGCTGGCCCGGGGTCCAGATCGCCGTCCAGGGGTTGTAGTCGTCCATGGGCGCGAGGTTGCCCGCGTTGTTCCCCGTCGAGTAGGTGTCGGAGCAGGCGATCCCGAGCCAGGTCCCGCCGCTCGGGCACTGGCAGGACGAGCACTGGCTGCTCGAGAGGGCGAAGAAGGCGTGCTTCATCCAGCTCCGGTCGGAGATCTGGACGATGCGGCTCGCGCCCGGATCCAACCGGGCGGCCATGAAGGCGATCACGGGGTGGCGCGTGTCCGCGGCCTGGAACCAGATGAGGTTGTGGTTGCCGGGATTGCAGGACGTGGTCGCCATCGAGAACCGGACCTGTCCGGTCGGGAAGGTTCCGATGCGGCCCTGGTATTGGAGGCTCGAACCGAGGATTCCGAGGCTGCCGTCGACGCCAACGGTCGCGCCCGGCTGGGCGGCGGCCGGAAGGGCGAGGGCTGCCAGGGCCATGAGGGCGGCCAGGGGTCGCCACTTGTTGCTTTCCTTCATTCCGTGTCTCCGAGTGCGAACGAGCGTCGGTGGGAGGGAGGAGGGGAGCGCCCGCTGGGCGAGGCTCCCGGAGGGGTGAGACAGGTCAAGAAGCCTAAGAGCAGCCGCGCGGGTGCGCAAGGCCATGGTCGGGGCGTGGGATCAGTGGCTCGCCGTCGGGCGGCGGCCGCAAACCATTTGCGAGATTGAACGTACGGCGGCGCCCCGAATCGACGAGTGATCGTTCCTGACCTCTCAAGACGGCCGGCGCCCCCGCGGGGTTCCGTCAGAGCGTCGGCCCTGCGGTGGACCGCGCACCTCGCGCGCGCCTATCTTCCCCGTCCTGTGGGACTCCCCCGGCGCCGCCCCCTCCTGATCGGGGTCGTTCACCTCGCGCCCCTTCCCGGGAGCCCCCGGCACAGGGATCCGATCGACCGGATCCTCGCGCGCGCCCTCGAGGACGCCGGGAGCCTCGTCCGGGGCGGGATGGACTCCCTGATCGTCGAGAACTTCGGGGACGTCCCGTTCCATCCTGGCTCGGTGCCCCCGGAGACCGTCGCCTCCCTCGCGATCCTCGCCCGCGAGGTGCGGCGGGCGCTCGGCGTGCCGGTGGGGGTGAACTGCCTCCGGAACGACGCTCGATCCGCGCTCGGGATCGCGGCGGCCTCCGACGCCGACTTCATCCGGGTGAACTGCCACCTCGGGGCGGCCGTCGGGGAGGCGGTCCTCGAGGGGAAGGCCGACGAGACGCTCCGCGCCCGGCGGGTCCTCTGCCCGGAGGTGGCGATCCTCGCCGACGTCCACGTGAAGCACGCGAGGCCCCTCGGGGGAGGGGAGATCGCCCTCGCCGCGCGCGACCTCGCTTACAGAGGACTCGCCGACGCGATCGTCGTCTCGGGTCCCGAGACGGGCGCCGCGGCCGACCTCGAGGATCTGCGGGCGGTCCGGCGAGCGGTGCCCGACCGGACCCTCCTCGCCGGAAGCGGGGTCACCCCGGAGAACGCGGCCGACATCCTCTCGATCGCGGACGGGGCGATCGTCGGGACCTCCTGCGAGCGGGGAGGGAAGCCGGGCGCTCCGGTGGACCCTGGCCGCGTGCGGGCCCTCGTCCGCGCCGCGCGCTGAACTCGGCCTCTCCGTCGGGCGTCGCCCGGAACCGAGCGACGGGAGGCGCGGTCACTTCCCGTTCAGCGTCCAGTCGTAGTCCGTGTACTCGATCTCCCATCCGTTGCCGTCCCCGATCGCCGCCGCGGTCTTCTCGTCGAGGAACCGAGCGACGAACTTCGGGACGCTCCCCGCCGACTTCTCGAAGTCCTCCCGGAACCACTTGAAGACCGGGGAGAGGTGGAGGGTCTTCGCCCCGACGTCGACGCGGTTCTTCCCGCGATCCGCGAGGAAGCGCCGGGCCTGGTCGTCGAGCTGGGCTTCGAGGACCTCGGGTCGAAACGCCTCCGACCGCAGGGGGGGGCAGCCCTTCGAGGCGCAGACGATCGCGAAGTGGATCCTGGGCTCGGCGAACTCCGGGCGGAGGATGCCGTGCTCGATGTCGTCGAGGGAGAGGGGCTTCGGGCGGAGGTTGCGCAGCTCGATGAACTCCTTCCCGAAGGGGCTGCGGAACAGGCCGCCGATGTCCTTGATCGACTTCACCGGGTGGTGGTCGAGGATCAGGCGGACGGTGAAGGCGTTGTAGGCGTTGATCCAGTAGGCGAGGCGATCCGCTCGGGGGAGCGCGTCGAACTCCTCCGCGGGGATCACGCGCAGGTTCCCTAGGTAGCTGCCGAGCATCGGCTCGTCCCCCGCCCTTAGCCCCGCGTAGTCGACGACCCCGTCCTTGACGTACTTCTGGAGGGCCGTGGTCCAGATTTGGTGACGAGGGTCAAACGCGGGACGGGCCCTCCGCTCGACCACCAGCGGCTCCTCCTGGCCCTGGGGAGCGGCGAGGAGGAGCGGGAAGAGCAGGAACGAGAGAGACTTCGGGCCCATGGGTAGGGGACGAACGGCGTTATACCCGGGGGGGAACCGCGTCCCTGTAGGATGCCGCCGAGCGCCCGCGATGTCGGCCGAGGAACACCGGAGCCGGAGCCCCGCGACCGTCGCCTTCGCCGTGATCACGGTGAGCGACACCCGCACCGCCTCCGACGACTCGGGAGGGGAGACGGCTCGCAAGGGGCTGGAGGCCGCCGGCCACCGGGTCGTCCGGCGCGGGATCGTGCGCGACGAGACGGAGGAGATCGCCCGGGTCGCCGCCGAGGCGCTGGAGGACCCCGCTGTCGAGGCGATCGTGCTGACGGGGGGGACGGGGATCGGCCCGCGCGACCGGACGGTCGAGGCGATCGATCCCCTCCTCGAGAAGCGCCTCGAGGGTTTCGGGGAGATCTTCCGCGCCCTCTCGTTCAAGGAGATCGGGCCCGCGGCCATGCTGTCGCGGGCGATCGCCGGGACCGCACGCGGGAAAGTCCTCTTCGCCCTCCCCGGTTCGCCGAAGGGGGTGGCGCTCGCGATCGCCTCGCTCATCGCGCCTGAGGCCGGGCACCTCCTCGGGGAGCTGCGCCGGACCCCTCACCGGCCCCATTGACGGGGCCCGCTCCACCGGCGAAAAACCCGCCCGTGCTGAAGGGGACGCCCGTCTCGCCCGGCATCGCCATGGGCCGGGCCCTGCTGAAGGACCTCGACCTCGGCCGGGTCGCCCGCCGCCTCCTCTCCCCCGAGGGGGCCGAGGCGGAGCTCAACCGCTTCCGCGCGGCGGTCGAGGCCGCGCAGCGGGAGCTGCGCGACCTGCGGGAGCGGTTCGGGAAGCGGGTAGGGGAGGCCTCCGCGCGCGTCTTCGACACCCACGACGCCTACCTCCGGGACCCCGTCTTCCTCGCCGACGTCGAGAACCTGATCCTCCAGGAGAGGATGAACCTCGAGGCGGCGATCGCGAAGGTGATCTCCGACTTCGACCGGATCTTCAAGCTCGTCGAGACGGAGGTCCTGCGGGAGAGGGCGGTCGACCTGCGGGACGTCGCGATCCGGGTGCTCCGCAACCTCGGTCCCGCCAACGGCGCGCCGGGGGAGGAGGACCGCTCGATCCTCGTCGCCCGGGAGCTGTCGGTCGTCGAGATGTTCGCCTTCCCCGACCGCCCCTTCCGCGGGATCGTGACGGAGGAGGGGGGGCTGACGAGCCACGCGGCGATCCTCGCCCGCTCGATGCGGATCCCGACCGTCGTCGGGGTGAAGGGGCTCCTCGCCGCCGTGAAGGACGGCGACCTCCTCATCGTGGATGGCGCGGAGGGGGTCGTCCGGATGAACCCCGACGAGGCCGTGCGGGCGGAGTACGGCGCCGCGCTCGCCGCTCCGGCCGAGGAGAAGGGGACGGAGGACCTCGTCCGGACGCCCACGCGCACGCGGGACGGGACGGCGGTCGCGCTCCTCGCATCCTGCGGGAACCACTCCGAGGTCGAGCGCGCCGCCGCCTACAAGATGGAAGGGGTGGGGCTCTACCGGACCGAGCTCCTCTACCTGATCGAGCGCAGGGTGCCGGAGGAGGAGGCCCTCGCCGCGCACCTCGCGGGGGCCGCGGCCCTCATCGCCCCGCGCGGGATCGCGTTCCGCCTCCCCGACCTCGACTCCTCCTCGCGCCTGGAGTTCCTCCACCCGGAGAAGGAGCCGAATCCGGCGCTCGGCGTGCGGTCCCTGCGGGCGCTCTTCCGCGAGCCCGCCCTGTTCCGCGGCTGGCTCCGGGCCCTCCTGCGGGCCGGAGCCGACCGCGACTCCCGCCTCCTCGTCCCCTTCGTGACGAGCGTGGAGGAGGTCCGGCGGGTCAAGGAGGCGCTCTTCGAGGAGCGCTGGGACCTGCGCAAGTCGAAGGTCGAGACGCGGGAGCGGCTCCCGGTCGGGGCGGTCCTCGAGACGCCGGCGGCGGCCCTCGGGATCCGGGACCTGATCCGGGAGGTCGACTTCCTCGTCGTCGGCCTCGACAACCTGATCCAGTACACGCTCGCCGCCGACCGCGGGAACGAGGGGGTCCGGGAGGCCTACCGCCACCTCCACCCCGTCGTCCTGCGCGCCCTGCGCAAGGTCTTCGAGGTCGCGGAGTCGGCGGACGTCGAGGTCATGGTCGCCGGCGAGGTCGCCTCGGATCCCGCGCACCTCCCCCTCCTCCTCGGAGTCGGCGCCCGGCGCTTCTCGATCGCGCCGCTCCACTACCCCGCGTTCAAGCAGGCCATCCTCGAGCTCGACGGCCGCGAGTGCCGCCGGCTCGCGACGGAGGCCTCGCGGTCCACGAGCCCGGGAGAAGTCGACCTGCTCGTCCAGCGCTTCCGGGAGTGACGCTCAGGCGAGGCGGGCGCCCCGCCTCGGGATGGCGAGGGCCCTCCCCTCGGCGCGGACGCCCCCCCTCCGGAACGCGGCGGCCATCGCGCGGGCGCACCGGGAGGCCGCGCCGGAGGAGGAGCAGAGGGCGAGGACCGCCGAGCCGCTCCCGCTGATCGTCGCCGCGAGCGCGCCGGCCCGCCGGGCTGCGGAGACCACGGCTCGGTAGGCCGGGATGGAGGGCGCGCGGTGGGGGACATGGAGCCCGTCGCGGATCCCGATCCGGAGGAGGTAGGGGTCGAGGAGTCGCAGCCCCTCGAGGAGCGCGGCGAGGTGGCGGGCGTTGTCGCGGGCGACGGCGAATCGCACGCGGGCGGGGAGAGCGGCCCTGGCTTCCTCCGTGGAGATCTCGACCGACGGCCAGGCGACGGCGGGCCGCAGGCGGGGATCGTAGGGCGGACGGAAGAAGGTCCAGCCGCCCCTCTCCCCTGGAAGGCCGGCGACGAGCCCCCCGAGGAGGGAGGCCGCGACGTTCTCGGGATGCCCTTCGAGGTCGGCCCCGATCGCGGCGAGATCCTCGCGCGCCAACCGGGTCCCGAGGAGCGCGTCGGCGAGGAGCAGTCCCGCCGCGATCGCCGCCCCGCTCGAGCCGAGTCCCCGGGAGACGGGAATCTCGGAGTGGACGAGCAGATCGAGAGGGGGAAGGACCTTGCCCGCGCGCCGGGCGAGCGAGCGGGCGGATCGGAGGAGGAGGTCCCCCCCGGGGTGAACCGGCAGGCCCGCGAGCGATCCGGTCCTCTCCAGCCTGGATCGGCCGGTGCCCCGGAGTTCCACCCGGAGGTAGAGGCCCAGGGCGAGACCGAGGAGGTCGAAGCCCGGCCCCAGGTTCGACGTGGAGGCCGGGACGGTCACCCGGATCGGCACGCGCGGATCGCCTCCCCGGGTCACAAGGAGGGGGGGGCCAGTCCGGAGGGGGGGCAGGAAACCGGAAGGCGAGTCACGCCCGGAGGATAGCGAGTGCGATCGAGGTCCGAGGCGGCGAGAGGTCCGGCCGCCGGGCGCACCAGGAATAGGGCTGGGTGCCGGACCCTCCCCCAACATCCTGGGAGGGGGCCTTGACTTCCTGGCTGGGGACGCCTACCTTATCCCCCAAGCGGTTCACGAGTTCCGTCTCTTTTGGTCCCCCCGCCTGCGGTCGACGCGGATCCCAGGCCCGGGCTTGCACCCGAGGCCGAGCGATACAGCGGATCGAAAGGCAAGGCTCGCCGAGATCGGAGACAGCATGGTCAGCAAGACCCCGACAAAGAAAGCCCCCATCCTCCTTCCCCTCGTCGAGATCGAGGAGGAGCGGGAGCGCATGTTCGCGCGGATGAGCGCGATCCCCGGGGTGTCGGTCCGCCCCTCGATGGGCAGGTACGTCTTCTTCACCGTCGCCGATCCCGAGCGCGTGCATCACGACCTGATCCGCCACGGCGTCCCGGTTCGCGACGTCTCGAAGTACCCCCGGTTCGAGGGAACCCTGCGGGTTTCCGTCGGATCCCGGGAGGAGAACGAGAGCTTCCTCTCCGCCCTCGGACGCGCTCTCGTCTGAGAGCCGGATCGCCCGGGAGTTCTCCTCCCCCGCCTCCGGCCCGATCTGCGGATGATCCCGGTGCCGGAGACGACCGAACCGAGGAGCCCAGGGAAGAGCTTCACCACTGAGGCGGGCGCCCACCGGCGGGCGCCCGCTTCACCCTACGAAGGGGGCACCTGTCCCCACTTCGGTCCGTGCGGGGGATGCTCCCTCCTCGATCGCGCGTACGCCGACCAGCTCCGGTCGAAGCGGGCGGCGGTCGAGCGCGCCCTCCGCGAGGCGATGGAGCGCGACTCGGTGGGGGTGGATCCGGTCCTGGCGGACCCTCGCCCGTTCCACTACCGGAACAAGGCGATCTACCCGCTGCGGGAGCGCCGGCGCGGGGGCGCGCGGGTCGTCGAGGCGGGTTTCTTCCGCCGGCGGAGCCACTCGATCGTCGACGTCCGCCGCTGCGACATCCAGGAGCCCGCGCTGACGGAGGTCGCGAACCGGCTGCGCGAGGAGATCGCCCGCTCGGGCGCCGGGATCTACGACGAACAATCGGGGAGAGGGAGCCTCCGCCACCTGTTCCTCCGGGTCGGGGTCGGGACCGGGGATCTCATGGTCGCGTTCGTGACGGCGAAGGGTCCCTTCCCGGAGGGGGGACGGCTCGCGGAGGCCGCCTCCCACGCGGCGGAGGGCCTGCGGACGACGGCGGGCAAGCGCGTCCGGGCCGTCTCGGTCCTGCGGAACCTGCAGCCCGGCGCCGGCAACGCGATCCTCGGTCATCGGACGGACCGGCTCCTCGGCGGGACCCACCTCCTCGATCGCTTCGGTCCCCTCACGCTCCGCGTCTCCCTGCGGTCCTTCCTCCAGGTCCATCCCCGCATGGCCCTTCGCGCGTACGGGCTGGTCCGGGACCTGGCGGGAGAGGCCGCGCGGGGCCGGGTCGCCGACGCGTACAGCGGGATCGGAACGCTCGCGCTCCTCCTCGCGCCCGAGGCCTCCGAGGTCGTCGGCATCGAGGAGACGGAGGAGGCGGTCGAGGACGCCGGATGGAACGCCTCGACCAATGGGCTCGCGAACGCCCGGTTCCTCGCCGGGCGCGTCGAGGAGGTCCTGCCGGGGCTCCGGGGTCCGCTGGATCTCCTCGTCCTCGATCCGCCGCGGTCGGGGTGCGCGCCGGTCGTCCTCGAGGCCGGACGTCGTCTCGGACCCCGGGCGATCGTGTACGTCTCCTGCAACCCGACCTCGCTTGCCAGGGACCTGTCCGTGCTCCGGGGAGATTACAGGCTGGCGGCCGTCCGTCCGGTCGATCTCTTCCCTCAGACCGACCATGTCGAGGTCGTCGCGCTCCTCCTTCCGCGGTAGGCATGAAGGAGAGTCCTCCCTGTCCGCACTGCGGCGCGCCCGTCCCGGCGCGCGCGAGGTCGTGCCGCGAGTGCGGCAGCGACGCCAGCACCGGGTGGGCGCCGGAGGACCGGATCGGCTCCGAGTCGGTCGACCTCCCCGAGCCGGAGCTCGACCCCGAGGAGTACCGGGAGTTCCTCCAGAGGGAGGGGCTTGCCGGCGGAAAGGGGCGGCGGAGCCGCCGTCGCCTCCTCCTCCTCGTCGCCGGCGCCGCAGTCCTGCTCTGGCTCGCGCTCCGCTGAAGGGCCCCCCTCGCTAAACCCGGAAGGGGTCCCGGACCGAAACGGGGGCCCCTCCGGGGTGGGTCTTGACTCGCGACCTTCCTCGGCTAACTTTCTAGCCCTTCGAACGCGAATGGACCCCTCCCTCGACCGCCCTGAGGGTTGGTCGCAAGGAGGGGTGATTTTTTTTCATGCTTATCCAGTTTGCTCAGGAAGCCCCCACGGGTAGGGTGCGGCGTCGATGCCGAGGCCCAGCTTTCCGCAGACGCTCCGAGACTTCCACGAACGCT
>JAKEFM010000138.1 GCA_022616055.1 Planctomycetota bacterium | reverse complement strand
CCTGGCGAGGGAGTCGATGTTCGGGGTCGGGATGTCCTCCCCCCCCTGGACGCCGAGCTCGCCCCACCCGAGGTCGTCGGCGAGGAAGAGGACGACGTTGGCGGGAACCTCCCGAGGCGGAGATGCGGGCCTCCCCACTCCCGCGGGCTCGCCCGGGCCGGGCGCCCCGGTCGCGGAGCATGCCGCGGCGAGGAGCGGGAGGAGGAGCCCGGTCGTCGCCCGGTTCGACATGGAGAGGCCGGGAAGGGATTCCCCGCGCCTCCGAGTCGAACCCGCCCGGCACCGCGAAGTGTCGGATCCGGTGCGCCGGGAGATCGTCACCGCGCGCAGAAGGCCTCGAACGCCGCGCGGATCGTCGCCTCGGTCACATCCGAGTGGATCGCGATCTTCCGTTCCTCGAGGTGGGGAGCGAGGTTCTCCTCGTACACCCCCCTCCGCGGCAGGGCGACCGTCTGTTCCCCCCTCTCGGGGTTGCCGAGGACGAGCTCGATCGAGTTCCCGGAACGGATGAACGACGCTTCGAGGCTCAGGAAAAAGCGCACCATCTGCTCGAACTCCGAGGACTTCCGGCCCGGGGGCCGGGACGCCGCGCCCCCCCTCGAATCCTCCGACACTGGATTCTCCGACCTGGGGGCCGGCTTCCTCGCGTCCTCCAAGGCGGCTTTCCGGACGTCCGTGAGGATCTCCTCGATCCAATAGGCGAGGAGATTCCGGTAGCCCTCGCGGCTGGCGGGGAAAGAGAACGCGAGCGCCCCTCCGCGACGCAGGAGGAAGGGCTCCTTCCCCTCGAGCGCCCGGCGGAGGAGGGCGCCGCTCTCCTCGTCCTCGAGCCGCAACTCCCTTCGGAAGTCCGCGAGCTCCTTCGGATCGGAGAGCGCGGCCCGGATCGCGTCGTTCGCCAGGTCGAGGAAGCCCGAGAGCTTCGAGAGCCGCACGCACTGCCACCAGCAGAGCCTTCCCTCGGCGTCGCGGAAGAACCGTCCGTGCTCGACGGCGACGTTCTCCCGGAGGAACGAGCCGATCCGCGCCTCGAAGTCGGTCTTGTGAGTCTCGAGATCCTCGATGGGAAGAGGGAGGAGCCCGTAGAGGAGGGAGACCCATCGCTCCCCCCTCGCGATCCGGTCGAGGTCCTTTCCCGCGCCCTCTGGCCCGGAGCCAAACCAACCCCCCGAGTCGTGGTAGAGACCCCGGTCGACGAAGAGGAGGTCGATCCGGTCGCGCCCCGCGTCGATCCGGAAGCGGATCTCCTGCTCGTCGTGGGGGAGGCAGCCCGAAGCGAGGAGGGCCGTCCCGAGGAGGGGGAGAAGCCGAGGAGCGCGCGTCATGGTCCGGTCCTCCGGGAGGGAGTGGCGGGAATCCTAGAACGGCCGGGCCTCGACGCCCGTTCCCCCCGGTTCGGGAAGAGGGGGGCCGGGGATCGATTCCTCCCGGCGCCCGGGATACCTTTTGGCACCGATCCCGGTCCATGCCGGAGCCGCGTTCGGGCAGGGCGCGGTCGCCGGGGACCGGTCCCCGAGGCAGGGATGGTCAAGGAATCGAGCCCCTTCACGCCGGGCGTGCCCGTGCCGATCGATTTCTTCGTCGGGCGGCGGACCGAGATCGAGCGCCTGGTCCAGTCGGTTCGCGAGGTCGGGGGAGGGAAGCAGCGCAACGTCTTCCTCGCCGGGGAGCGCGGCATCGGGAAGTCCTCCCTCGCCCGGGTCGTGCGCTTCCTCGCGCGGAGGGACCACGACCTCCTGTGCGTCCAGGTCCTCCTCGGCGGCGTGGCGGACCTCGGCGAGATGGTGCGGCGCATCCTCGAGCGCCTCGTCAACGACAGCCGCGGGCAGGTCTGGTACGACAAGGTGGCCGAGCTCTTCGGGAAGCGGGTCCGCGAGGTCGGGGTCCTCGGCGTGACCCTGTCGTTCGAGAGCCCGTCCGAGGAGCTCGAGGATCTCGTCCGCTCCTTCGTCCCGGCCCTCCGGAGGATCCTCGAGAGGATCCGGGGGCAGAAGAAGGGGCTCCTCCTCGCCCTCGACGACGTCAACGGGCTCGCCGAGAAGCCCGCCTTCGCGAACTGGCTGAAGAGCGTCATCGACGAGATCGCGCTGTCGGAGGAGCCGGTCCCGTTCCTCCTCCTCCTGATCGCGACCGAGGAACGGCGAGAGGAGCTGATCCAGCACAACCCCTCCATCGCCCGCGTCTTCGACGTCGTCGACATCCACACGCTCTCGGCGGAGGAGAGCGAGGACTTCTTCCGGCGGGCGTTCGACCGCGCGCGCCTGAAGGTCGAGCCCGACGCGCAGCGCGTCCTCGTCCAGGCGGCGGGGGGGTTCCCCGCCCTCCTCCACGAGCTAGGGGACGCCGTGTACTGGCTGGACAAGGACGGGGTCGTCACGGAGTCGGACGCCTACGCGGGGGTCCTCGAGGCCGCCGACCGGATCGGGAGGAAGTACGTCCAGCCCCGCGTCATCCGCGAGATCCACAGCCGCCGCCACCGCGCCATCCTCCACAAGCTGGTGGCGGGGGGGCTCGCGACCTCGATCCGGCGGCGGGACCTCGCGACGAGGCTCAGCGCCGAGGAGAACCGGGTGCTCGACAACTTCTTCGGCCGGATGCGCAAGCTCGGCGTCCTCATCCCGGACCCCGACGGGGAGCCCGGCTCCTACCGGTTCGCCAATCAGCTCCTCGAGATCTACCTCTGGATGGAGGGACAGCGGGCCCGGGCCGTCCGCGCGGAGGCGCCGTCGGCCGCGGGGAAGGGGAAATAGCGGGCATCCGCCTCCGAAGGGGTTGATCGGAGGGGGCGCCCCGGTGGAATGGGGGGACCGGACGGGCGATGACGAGGATCGATTCGGACAGATGGAGGAGCGGGGGAGCGGCGCCCTGCCTGCCGGCCGCCCTCGCCCTCCTCGCCTCCTGCGCCGCCCCGGCCTCCGGTCAGGCGCCCGACGAGGTCGAGACCTGGCTGAGGGAGCTCTCCGAGGCTCCGGGGCCCTCGGGCTTCGAGGAACCGGTCGCCCAGCTCTTCGGGAAGTTCCTCCAGCCTCTCGTCGACGAGATCGTCCGGGACAGCCTGGGAGGGGTCATCGGCACGCGCCGCGGTCCGGAAGGGGGCCCGCGGCTCCTCCTCGACGCGCACCTCGACGAGATCGGCTTCCTCGTGAAGCGCGTCGACGAGGCGGGCTACCTCCGCTTCTCCCTCCTCGGCTGGAACACCCCCCACCAGCTCCTCGACCGGCGCGTCGTGATCCACACGCGCAAGGGGCCCGTCCCCGGGGTGATCCAGACCCGGCCGGATCCGCCGAAGGAGAAGGTCGTCTCCCGCGACGAGATGTTCATCGACGTCGGGTCCCCCTCGAAGGCCTTCACCGAGGAGACCCTCGGCATCCGCGCCGGCGACGCGATCACCCACGAGTCGACGTTCCGCCGGCTCGGGGACCCGAGGTACCTCCTCGGGAAGGCGTGGGACGATCGCTCCGGGCTCGCCGTCGTCCTCGGGGCGATGCGGGAGACGAGGGGGAAGACCCTCCCCTGCACGCTGATCGCCTCCGGGTCGGTCCAGGAGGAGACGACCCTGGCCGGCGCGCAGGTGGTCGCCTCCCTCGCGCGGCCCGACGTCGCGATCACCCTCGACATCGACGAGACCTGCGACCAGCCCGGCGCCGACCCCGACTACGCCAACGCCGCGCTCGGCAAAGGGGTCGTCGTGATCCTCCACACGAAGGAGATGGTCCCCCAAGTCCGCCTGCGCGACTGGGTCCTCGACCTCGCGAAGGAGCGCGGGATCCCGGTCCAGCCGATGGTCGAGGAGGGGGGAGGGACCGACGCGGGACCGATCCACAAGCACGGCCTCGGAGTCCCGACGCTCGATCTCGTGATCCCGCAGCGCTACTACCACTCCGCCAACGGCGTGATCCACCGCGACGACGTCGAGGCGGCGATCCGGCTCCTCGCCGCCGTCGCGGAGCGGATGGACCGCCCGACGCTGGAGCGGATCCGCCCGCCGCAGATCCGGTGAGCGCCTCGACGACGTCGGAGCTCATGATCGCGCGCGCCGCGCGGGAGCTGCGCGACGGCGAGGTGGTCTTCGTCGGGATCGGGCTCCCCAACCTCGCCTGCAACCTCGCCCGCCTCACCCGCGCGCCGAACCTGGTCCTCATCTACGAGTCGGGCGCGGTCGGGGCCGTCCCGGAGCGCCTCCCCGTCTCGATCGGCGACCCCGCCCTCGCGGCCGGATGCACGGCGGTCGCCTCGATGGCGGACACCTTCCACCTGATCCTCCAGGGGGGCCGGATCGACGTCGGATTCCTCGGCGGCGCCCAGGTCGACCGCTTCGGGAACCTCAACACGACGGTGATCGGGGAGTACGGGCGCCCGAAGGTCCGCCTTCCCGGCAGCGGCGGAGCCTGCGAGATCGCGATCCACAGCAAGCGGGTCGTCGTCGTCGGGGCGCAGAAGGCGCGCTCCTTCCCCGAGAGGGTCGATTTCCGGACGAGCCCCGGCCACGACGGCCTCGCGCGGGGGAGCCGCGAGGCGCCCGGCGCGGGGCCGCAGGTCGTGATCACCGACCTCGGCGTGTACGACTTCGCGACGCCGATCCGGGAGATGCGCCTCGTCTCCGTTCATCCCGGCGTCACGCGGAGCCAGGTCCGGGAGAACCTCGGCTGGGAGGTCGCGATCGCCGACCCCCTGGGGACGACCGAGCCCCCGTCCGAGCGCGAGCTATCCGTGATCCGGGCGCTCGACCCCGACCGGCTCCACCTCGGCTGAACGCCGCGCGCTACTTCCCCTCGAGCGTCGCGCGGAGCATCCAGGCGGTCTTCTCGTGCCGCTCCATCAGCCCGGTCAGGAAGTCGGCCGTCCCGGCGTCGCCGAGCTTCGTGCAGGTCTCGAGGTCGACCCGGAGGCTGCGCACGATCGACTCGTGGTCGGCGAGGAGGTTCGCGACCATCCCCCGGGCGTCGGGGCTCTCCCCCGGGTTCTCCTTGAGGCGCGTCGCGGTGAGGAACTCCTTCAGCGTCCCCAGGGAGGGTCCCCCGAGGGAGCGCGCGCGCTCGGCGACGTCGTCGACGATCTCGTCGAGCGCCTCGTACTGCCCCTCGAAGAACTTGTGGAGGTCGTGGAACTGGTGCCCGACGACGTTCCAGTGGTAGTTGCGGGTCTTCGTGTAGAGGACGAACTCGTCGGAGAGGAGGGTCGCCAGGATCCCGACGACGTCGCCGCGCTGGGAATCGGAGAGACCGAGGTTCGGCTTCATGGGCTCCGGGGTGGGAGGACGCGCGTGATAGCCCGGAACGGCGCTTCGCTCCAGGGGTCGCCAGGGGTCGCCAGGGGTCGGAGGACCCCCCCTCCCGAGATCGCCGCCCCGGGCGGGCCGCCGTAGCATCGCGCGGCGCGAGATCTCGATCGGATCGGGGCATGCCATGGAATCGGGAAGATGGGTCCGGCGGGCGTTCCTCCTTGCGGCGGCGTACCTCGCATCGCCCGGTGTCGGGGCCCAGGAACCGGCGGCGAGCCGGCCGGCCTCCTTCCCCGACTCGCCGCTCGGGGCCTTCGGGAGGGAGCTTGTCGAGAGGATCAACGAGGGGGATCCCTCGCGGCAGGCCAGGTTCCTCGAGGGGCATCTCTCGAGGGCCGGCCTCGAGGCGAAGCCCCTCGAGGACCACCTGGCGCTCCTCGCGACGATCCGTCGCCAGAGCGACGGACTCGAGGTCGTCCAGGTGGGAGAAGGCGGGGTCCTCGAGGTCGTCGTCCGGGCGAAGCGCGGCGGCCGTCGGGCGAGGATCTGGGTCTTCTCCGACCCCGGGCAGCGCGATCGGATCGCCGAGTTCGGGGTCGTCCCTCTCCGCGATCCGGAGGTCGAGGCCGCGGACGCCTGGGACATGCGGAGGATGCCCCGGCCGGACGCGCTGGCCGAGATCGAGCGCCACGTCGCCGGCGCCGCCTCCCGGGACGAGTTCTCGGGTGTCGTCCTGGTGGCGGAGGGGGAGCGCGTCCTCTTCCACAAGGCGTATGGCCTCGCGGAGAAGGGCTTCGGCGTGCCGAACCGTCCCGACACGAAGTTCAACCTCGCTTCCATGGGCAAGATGTTCACGGCGGTCTCGATCGCGCGGATGGTGCAGGCCGGGAAGCTGCGCTTCGAGGACAGGCTGATCGACCTCCTCCCCGACTACCCCAATCCCGAGGCGGCTCGGAAGATCACGGTCGAGCACCTGCTGACCCACACCGCGGGCCTCGGCCCGCTGTTCGAGCGGCTCGCGTTCGATCGCCGCAAGAGGTACCGCACGGCCGCCTCGGTCCTCCCCGTCTTCGCACGGGAGCCTCTCGCCTTCGAGCCCGGCACGCGCGCCTCCTACAGCAACGAGGGGTACGTCGTCCTCGGGGCGGTGATCGAGAGGATCTCCGGGGAGAGCTACTTCGACTACGTGCGCGAGCGCGTCTTCGAGCCCTCCGGCATGGGGGACACGGATTCCTACGCGATCGACGAGGTCGTCCCCAGCCTCGCCGTGGGCTACGCGCGGTTCGAGGACGACCCCCTCGGCGTCGATCCCCGGCGCCCGAACTGGATCTTCCTCGGGTGGAAGGGCTCGCCCGCGGGAGGCGGGTACTCGACGGCGCCCGACCTCCTGCGGTTCGTGCTCGCGCTCAAGGCGCACCGGCTCGTGAACGAGACGCTCACGGAAACCCTCGTCGCGCCTCACGGCGTCGGGCGCTGGTACGGCTACGGGTTCCAGGTCCGCGAGACCTCGGGCAAGCGGGTGCGAGGGCACGGCGGGGGGGGCCCCAACTCGGGGATCAGCGCCGACCTCCAGACTCTCTGGGACGGGGACTTCACGGCGATCGTGCTCTCGAACTACGACATGCCGGGGGCGAACGAGATCTGCACGAAGATCGTCGACTTCCTCGCGCTGCAGTAGGCCGTCCCTCGCGGCGCCGGTTCAAGAACCGGCGAGGAGACGCGCGAACGCCTCGTGCGCCTCGCGGCGGACCTTGTCGATCCCGCGGTTCGCCCGCGTCGGATGGACGCGGTTCGTGAGGAGGACGAGGAAGGCGCGCTTGCCCGGCGCACACCAGATCGAGGTCCCCGTGAACCCGGTGTGGCCGAAGGAGTCCGGACCGAGCGCGGCGGCGAAGTGCTTCGCCGAAGGAGTGTCCCAGCCGAGCGCGCGGGTCGAGCCCTCGACGAGCCCCGCGCGTTTCGTGAAGAGGGCGACCGTCGCGGGGGCGACGAAGCGGGGGATCTCCGAGCCCTCCGGAGCGAGGAGGGCCCGGCAGAAGAGGGCGAGGTCGCCGGCGGTCGAGAAGAGCCCCGCGTTCCCGGAGACGCCCCCGATCGCGTCCGCGTTCTCGTCGTGGACGCGTCCGACGAGGGCCCCTCCGCGCGCCGGATCGACTTCCGTCGGGGCGATCCGGGCGCGCCACTCCGGGGGCGGGAGGAACCGCGTCGAGCGCATCCCCAGGCGTCCGAAGACCCGCCGCTCGCAGAAGGCGTCGAGTCCCTCCCCGGCGATCCGCTCGATCGCCGCGCCGAGGAGGATCGCGCCGTAGTCGCTGTAGACCTCCTTCGTCCCGGGCTCGTACTTGAGCCGCTCCGCGCAGATCGCGGCGAGGTAGGCCTCCTTCCCCTGGCAGGTCTTCCAGAGCGGCCCGTAGGCGGCGAGGCCCGCGCTGTGGGCGAGGAGGTGGCGCAGCGTGACGCGGTCTCGGCCCCCCCCCGCGAACGCGGGGATCACCTCCCGCACGGCCCGCTCGAGGCGGAACTTCCCCTCCTCGAAGAGGACCATCGCCGCGCTCGTCGCGGCGACGACCTTCGTCAGCGAGGCGAGGTCGTAGATCGTCTCGGGGTCGGCGGCCGCCGCGCCCTCGTCGTAGGAGAGCCGGCCGAACGCCCGGGGACCATGGAGCGCGTCCCCGACCCCCACGATGCAGACCGCGCCGGGGAACGCCTTCTCCCCGACCCCCTTCTCGACGGCGGCGAAGACCGCGCCCAGAGAGTCGGTTGCCCCCTTCGCCTCCCTCGAGACGTCGATCCCGTCCCCTCTCTTCGCGAAGCCGGGAATCGTCACCGGCGAGCGACCGCGGATCGGGATTTCCCCGAAGAGGGCGCGCGCGGCGGCGCGCTCGGACGGCTCCCCCCCCGAGAAGGTGCAGAGCACCGCCCGCGCCTTCGCGAGGGCGGTCGCCGGGTAGGGGCTCCCGAAGAGGACGGCGATCGAATCGGCGGCGAGGGCTTCCGCGAAGGGGGCGACCGACTCGGGAAGGCCGATGCTCCCCTTTCGGTCCCGCGGCCGGAGGAAGAGGGCGAGGACGACCTCTCCCTGCGTCTCCCGGACGCGCTTCGCGACGGCGTCGACGCGGGCGGGAGGATCCGAGGGCCCGATCCGTTCGACCGCCAGGCGGCCGCCGACTCGTCGAAGCTCCCTCTCGAAGGTTCGCCCCTCCTCCCCCGGCTCCCCGTCGTGGATCGAGACGAGGAGCCCCGGGAGACGCGCGGGGTCGACGGGGAGGGCGCCCCCCTCGTTGCGCAGGGCGGCGACCGACGACTCGGCGATCCTCGTCGCGACGGCCCTGTGCTCCGGGCGCCCGACGATCGTGCGGACGTCGCCGACGCCGACCTTCCGCTCCCGGTGGAGGCCCGCCGCGGCCTTGGCGCGAAGGACCCGCTCGACGGACCGGTCGATCCGCTCCGCGGGGATCTCCCCGCTCTCCGCCGCCCGGACGACGGCGTCGATCGCGGCCGCGGGGTCGGGGCTCATGAGGAGGATGTCGTTCCCCGCGAGGACGGCCCGGATCGCGGCCTCGCCGGGGGGGAACCGCTTCGTCACGCCCCCCATGTCGAGGGCGTCCGAGACGACGAGTCCGTCGAAGCCCATCCGCCCCCGGAGCAGGTCGGTGATCGCGCGGGGGGAGAGGGAGGAGGAGAGTCCCGACTCGCCGGTGATCGCCGGGACGTCGAGGTGGCCGGGCATGAAGGCCTTCACGCCCGCCTTCACCGCCTCGCGGAAGGGGAAAAGGTCGATCGCCTCGAGCTCCTCGATCGGGGCCGGGATCACCGGCAAGGCGAGGTGGGAGTCGACGTCGGTGGGCCCGTGGCCGGGGAAGTGCTTCGCCGTGCAGAGGAGGCCACCCTCCTGGCAGCCCCGGATGAACGCCGCCCCGAGGCGCGCGACGAGGGCGGGGTCCTCGCCGTAGGAGCGGACGTTGACGATCGGGTTGTCGGGCTCGCGCTGCACGTCGAGGACCGGGGCGAAGGCCCAGTGGATCCCCATGGCGCGTCCCTCGAGAGCGGTGATCCGCCCCGCCTCGCGCGCCAGCTCCTCGGACCCGGCCGCGCCGAAGGCGAGGTTCGAGGGAAAGCGCGTCGCCCCCTCGATCCGGAACCCCGCCCCCGCCTCGTAGTCGGCGGAAAGAAGGAGGGGGACGCGGGCGAAGGACTGGAGCTCGTTCGCGAGGGCCGCGCACTCGATCGGGGTGCCGAGGGAGAGACACATCCCGCCGAAGCCCAGGTCGGCGACGAGGCGTCGCAGGCGCAGGAACTCGGGCGAGTCGCGGTTCGCGAACCGGGCGTAGGTGAAGCCCATGAACATCTGGCCGACCCTTTCGCGCAGCGGCATCGTGGCGAGCGTCTCGCGCGCCCACCGTTCCGCTTCGGCCTCGGGCGATTGCGGGACGAGGAGGGGGAGAAGGACCGCGGCGAGATGCACGCCGCGGTTCTAGCGGCCGCGCCGCGCCAGGGCGAGTCGGCCAGCCCGCACCCACAATCCGCCTTCGGGAGGTGCGTCGAGGCGGGCGTCCGCGGGCGCTCGACCGCGCCGACGGTCGCCTCGTCTCGGGCCGGGACGGGGTCCCGGCCCCCCGTCCTCCCCGGCAAGCCCCCTCTTGCCATTGATAGTAGCATCCGCTACTACTAGCCCGTGCCCGCGTCCGTCCCCCGCTCCTCCCGCGGCCTCGCCGCCCTGCACGACCTCGGCTTCACCGAGATCGAGACGCTGGTCTACGCCTGCCTCCTGCGGGAGTCGCCGGCGACCGGCTACCGGATCAGCCACGCGATCGGCCGTCCGACGCCGAACACCTACAAGGCGATCGGCTCGCTCGCACAGAAGGGCGCCGTGGTGGTCGACGACGGCGGCAGCCGGCTCTGCCGCGCGGTGCCGCCGGACGAATTGCTCACCGCCCTGGAGCGCCGCTTCCAGGAGAGGAAGGCCCGGGCGCGCGGAGCGCTCGAGGCTCTCAAGCCGGTGAGCGGCGACGACCGCGTCTGGCAGCTGTCCACGGTCGACCAGGTCCTCGAGCGCGCTCGGGCGATGCTCCTGCGCACGCGGCGGATGGCGCTCCTCGACGTGTTCCCGGGACCGTTCGCGGCGCTCCGCGCCGAGATCGAGCGCGCCGCGCGCAAGGCACGGGTCGTCGCCAAGGTCTACGCGCCGGGCACGGCCGGCGACGCGCGCCTGGTCGAGAGTCCCGACGCCGCGCGCGTCCTCGCCGTCTGGCCCGGCCACCAGCTCACGTTGGTGCGCGACGCCGAGGAGCATCTCCTGGCGCTCCTGACGCCGGACATGTCCGGCGTGCATCAGGCGGTGTGGAGCAACTCGACGTTCTTGTCCTGCATGCACCACAACCACGTGGCGAGCGAGATCGGTTTGACCGAGTCGTCCGCGGCGCCGCTGGTCGCCGAGATCAGTCTCACCCGTTCCGGAGTGTCGGGCCTGCGGACCCTCCTCGAGCGCTTCGGTCCCGCCGCCGCGACGGAAGCTCCCAAGAAAGGAAGCCAGCGATGAGAAGCCTCCTGCACCGGCTACCCCTCCTCGCGATCCTGGCCGGATCGGCGGCCGCTCCACGTGCCGGCGGCGCGCAGGAGGCGGGCGCGAAGGTCACGGCCGGCGAGGTCGCCGAAGTGCTCGACCGCCACGCCCGCTGGTTGGGCGGCCGGGAGAACTTCGGCAAGGTCGGGGACTTTGTCGCGACCGGGAGGCTCACGAGCCACGGCCTCTCGGGCACGATCCGTTCCGAGGGGACGCGCGATGGATGGACCCGCAACGACGTCGATCTCGGGGTCCTGACCGAGAGCGAGGTCATCGGGCCGACCGGAGCGTTCTCCGTCAACGCGAACGGCCAGGTCGAGCCGAAGCCGGAGGAATCGGCCACGCGGGCGCGCTTCAACGGCATGCGGGACTTCGGCCTCCACCTCTTGCCGGGGAACGGGTTCGAGGCGGAGCTGCGCGCCCGGGAGGACAGGGACGGCGAGACCTGGGACGTCGTGCGCGTCGAGCGCGGCGGGGTGTGGTGCGACCTGTTCCTCGACCCCGCCGACGGCCGTCACGGGTGGACGCGCGAGCGGCGCGACCGCGAGGACGTCTGGACGCGTCACACGGATTGGCGTCTCGTCGAGGGCCTGCGGATCTCGTTCCGCACGGAGGTCCTGCGCGACGAGCCGAGGGAGAACGTCACGATCGAGTGGCGGGAGATCAAGCTCAACGCCGGCATCGACCGCCGTCGATTCGACAGGCCCGCGAGCCGGGCCGACGTCGTGCGGTTCTCCGGCGGCTCGACCGCCACCGGCTGGATCCCCATGGAGCTCCACCTCGGGCGGTACATCTACCTCGAGGGCAAGGTCAACGGCCGCGAGACCGACATCGTGCTCGACTCGGGAGCGGGAGCCACGGTGATCGACGCGGGGCTCGCGGACGAGCTCAAGCTCCAGAGCGTCGGGGAGGTCGCCGCCCGCGGCGTGGGGGGCGTGCAGAGCGCGGCGATGCTCGACAACGTCACGCTCGAGCTCCCGGGCCTCGTGCTGCCGAGGATCAAGGCGGCCCGGATCGACATGAGCGGCGTCGGTCGACTGCTCGGCCGTCCGATGCCCGTCGTCCTGGGCAAGGAGATCTTCCACGCGACGGTCGTCGACATCGACTACCCCGCCTCGCGCATCGCGTTCCGCGCCGCGGAGGGCTTCGACTACCGGGGCGACGGTCGCAAGGTCCCGCTCTTCCCCGGTCCGGACGGTCACCGCCGGGTCGACGTGGTCGTCGACGGCAAGGCCACGGCGCGCGTCACGGTCGACACCGGAAGCGGCGGGACCGTCGCCCTGTTCAAGGCGTTCACCGAGGAGAACGGGCTCCTCGAGGGGCGCACGGTCTCGGAGGCGCAGGGGGGCGGCGTCGGCGGCGCCATCGTGAGCAAGGTCGCGACGCTCGATTCGCTCACCTTCGCCGGCTACGAGCTCAAGGCCGTCCCGGCGTCCTTCACGCGGGGCGAGAAGAGCACGTTCGACTCCAAGGACTTCGACGGCAACCTCGGCGCGGGCGTGTTCTCGCGGTTCCGGCTGATCTTCGACTACGCGCGCGAAGCGCTGTGGGTCGAGCCGGGTGCGGAGTGGGACAAGCAGCCGTTCCGTCGCGACCGCGTCGGGATCCAGGGACGGTTCGACGACGGCGCGCTGCTCGTGTCCTTCGTCGCGCCGGGGAGCCCGGCGGAGAAGGGGGGCGTCCAGCCCGGCGAGCGGATCACGAGGCTCGGCGACAAGCCGCTCACGGCCGACAACTGGCGCGTGGAGCTCATGAACTGGTCGAACGCGCCGGCCGGGAGCGAGGTCAAGTTCACCGGCGCGGGGGGCGAGGAGCGGACGCTCAGGGCGGTGGACTACTTCTGAGAGGACGGGGAGGAATCCGGGCTCGCCGGGACGCCCCCGGCCCCGGAGGGGTCGCGAGCGTGATGAGCGGGCCCCCGATCCCGACGAGCCTGCCGAGCACGCCGCCGGTCGCGGAGAGGACGACGCACTCGACGAGGGATTGGAGGGGGGTGTCGCGGCGGCGCGCGTCGCGGGGACGAGGCGGGCGATCTCGGGGGATCGTCCCCTCCGGCGGTGCGTAGTTCGGGTCCCCGGGTCAAAGCGCTCGGCGACCGCGAAGAGGGACGCGCCCCCGTGCGAGAGCGGGTCGTCGGCGAAGGACCCGCCTAGAATCCGCTCCCTGGAGGTGCGCCGATGATCGCCGTCCTGCTTGATGGGCTGACCCTCCTCGTCCTCGCCGAACCCGTCCGGGCCAGGGTTCCGGGCTCCTACCTCCAGGTCTCGCTGGCGCTCGAGGGATTCGAGGGCGGCGGGGAGGGCCTGAAGATGCTGGCGGAGGCCGTCGGCCCCTCGAAGGCGGTCCTCTCCGGCGCGATCGGGCCGCGGAAGGGACAGATCTCGCTGATCGCCGAACGGGACGATCCGCACAAGTCGAGCGCGGAGTGGCGGGGGGAGCTCAAGGGGGATCCCGGCGGGGAACCCGGGACGGAGTTCTTCGAGGTCGAGGGGATCGCGTGCTCCGAGACGCGGATCGAGGAAGGCCCCCTCGCGATGCTGGACTGGAACGCCTACCCCGTCTCGATGGGTTCCGGGTTCGACGTCCACGTGTCCTCGCTCGGACGCTCCGGGGAGATCCCCCTGTCGCGAGAGGACTTCGCCGCCATCGTGCGGTCCTTCCGCGTGGGCCTCTTCCGCCGCGGCTCGTGGGAGGACTTCCCTCCCGAGGTGAACGAGTTCCTCCACCGGGCCGGGCTGCGGGCTCCCGAGGAGGTCGCCTGGGCCGAGGCCGAGTGCAAGGCGCGTCCGGACGATTGGGCCGCCCACTTCGCGCTGGGAGAGCTGGCGTTCGCGAGGAAGGCCGCCGGGAAGGCTCCGAAGGCGTACGACCGCGCCGTCCAGCTCCTGAAGCGGAGGAAGGAGGCGACGGCGCAGGAGAAGTTCGCCTGGGTCCTGGCCGAGGAGGGGTGGGGGCTCGACCTCGCGCTTGCCGGGAAGGTGCCGGAGGCGATCCCCCACCTGAAGGCGGGCTACGACCTCGCCGGGGACGGGAAGGTCCTGCGCGCCCCCCTCGCCTTCAACCTCGCCTGCGCCCACGGCCTGAAGGCCGATGCCCCGAACGCCGTCAGGTTCCTGAAGGAGGCTTGCTCCCTCGAGTCGCGCTACGGGGAGCTGGCGAGGAAGGACGAGAGCTTCGACAAGGTCCGGGCGAGCAAGCCCTTCCAGGATTTCCTGGCGACGCTCCCCGCCCCCGCCGCCGGGAAGAAGTAGCCCTACTCGTGGCGGAGGGCCTCGATCGGGTCCATCCGCGCCGCGCGCTGCGCCGGGTAGACCCCGAAGGCGATCCCGACGAGGACGGAGATCGAGAAGGCCATGCCGACGGAGCCGGGGGTCACGATGAGGATCGTCTTCGTCAGCGCCTCGTAGATGAGGGGCCCCCCGATCCCGACGAGCATGCCGAGCACGCCGCCGGTCGCGGAGAGGACGACGCACTCGACGAGGAACTGGAGCGTGATGTCGCGCCGGCGCGCGCCCAGGGCGCGGCGGATCCCGATCTCGCGCGTCCGCTCCGTCACGGAGGCGAGCATGATGTTCATGATCCCGATCCCGCCGACGAGGAGGGACACCGCCGCGACGGAGCCGAGGAGGCGGTTGAACTCCTTCTTCGTCTGCTCGGCGGCGCGCAGCAGGTTCAGGGGCGCCTTGACGAGCCAGTCCCCCCTCGGGTGGGTCCGGCGCAGCATCTCCTCGATCGCCTTCTTCGTCGGCAGGACGTCCTCGACGGAGGCGACCTGGACGTCGATCTCGTGGAGCTCGACCTTCTCCATCTCGCGGCTCCCGGAGGAGATCTTCACGAGGGTCTCCCCGAACCAGGAGCGGGCCGTCGTGACGGGGATGTAGACCGCGCTCTCCCCCCCCGCGATCTTCACCCCCTCGATCTCCCGGTCCCCCCCCTCCTCCATGACGCCGACGACGCGGAAGAAGAGGCTCTTCACCTTGACGGTGCGGCCGAGGGGATCCTGGTAGGGGAAGAGGTCGGCGGCGACGCGCGGCCCGATCACGCAGGAGTTCACGTGCCGCTCCATCTCGATCGGCGTGAGGAACCGACCGCGCGCGACCCGCTGGTTCGCCACCTCGAGGAACCAGGGGACGGTCCCGACGACGACCCCCTTCGTCCGCCGGTCCTCGAACCAGACGTCGTCGAGGATCTCCCGGATCGGGACGAGGACGCGGGCGTTCGGGAACGACTCGCGGATCCGGTCGGCGTCGAGGTAGGTGAGGCCGTACTCGACGACGAAGGAGCGGGTCCCTCCCGCCCGCGGGTTGTCGGGCGGCTTCTGGCTCCGCACGATCACGTTCGTGCTCCCGAGGGCGCGGATCCGCTGCTGCGCCGTGAAGGAGGTCCCCTCCCCGAAGGCGAGCATGACGATGACGGAGGCGACCCCGCAGAAGATCCCGAGGATCGTCAGGGTCGAGCGCAGCGGATGGAGGAGGAGGTTGCCCAGCCCGAGCCGGACGGTCCGCAGGATCCTATGCACCGTTGCGGCTCTCGATCCGGAGCACCTTCCCGTCGCCGAGGACGAGGCGCTTGCTCGCGTGGGCGGCGACCGCCTCGTCGTGCGTGACGAGGAGGACCGTCCGTCCGGCCTTGTGGAGCTCGTCGAAGATCCGGAGCACCTCGGCGCCGGAGGCGGAGTCGAGGTTCCCCGTCGGCTCGTCCGCGAGGACGATCAGGGGGTCGTTCACGAGCGCCCGGGCGATCGCCACGCGCTGCTGCTGTCCCCCGGAGAGCTGGGAGGGGCGGTGGCCGAGCCGGTCGCCGAGGCCCACCCGGACCGCGTACTCGCGGCTGCGGCGGCGCGCCTCGGCCGGCGGGATCCCCTGGTAGAAGAGCGGGACCTCGATGTTGTCGAGGACGGAGAGCTGGGGGAGGAGGTTGAAGGACTGGAAGACGAAGCCGATGTCGTCGGCCCGGATCGCGGAGAGATCGTCGTCGGAGAGGCGCGCGACGTCGCGCCCGCCGAGGATGTACTCCCCCGAGGTCGGCCGGTCGAGGCACCCGAGCACGTTGAGGAGCGTGCTCTTCCCCGAGCCCGACGCGCCCGTCACGGCGACGAAGTCCCCCTCCTCGACGGTGAAGGAGACCCCCCGCAGCGCGTAGACGGTCTCCCCCTCCATCGCGTAGGTGCGGACGACGTCGCGGAACTCGACGATCGGGCGGGGCACGGGGTTCGGCGGGGAGGCGGGGCCTGCGAGGGCGCGCTCGTCAGCGTCGCGGCGAGGAGCCTCCATCCTCGGCGCGCTGCGGCGTGCCCCCTCCCCTCGCCTCGCCCCTGCGCTGGCGAAACGCCTCCCGTTCCTCCGGGCTCATCGCCTCGAACCGCTGGCGCATCTTCTCCTTCTCCTCCTCGGAGAGGTTCCCGCGGTCTCCGCGGCGGGGGCGGGAAGCGGCCTCCCCCTTCTCCCCCCCGTCGACCGGGCGCCCCCCGTTGTCCGTGCGTTCCTCAGGGGCCTGCGGGGAGGCCGGGCCCGGCGCGGGCGAGTCGGCCGCGGCCGCCGCGGGTCCGGCGGGGAGGGCGAGCTCCCTCGGGGCGGGGAGCGGGGGCGCGTTCTCGAAGGTGAGGTAGACGACCTCCCCCTCCTTCAGCCCCGACTTCACCTCGATCAGCTTGTCGTTGTGGAGGCCGACCTCGACCTCGCGCAGCGCCGGCTTTCCCCCGTCCTCGACGAAGCAAAAGTGGTCGATCCCGTTGTCCCGGACCCCCTGGAGGGGGACGGCGAGGACGTCCTTCAGGTCCCCGACGTGGATCTCGACGCTGCAGGAGATCCCGGGGCGCAGCCGGTCGGGATCCTGGCGGAGGAGCCGGACCTCGGTCGTGTAGACCTTGAGGTCGGGGTTTATCCACATGTTCTGGGAGTCGGGGACGCCGGCGACCTTGCTCACGACGGCGGGGAAGGGCTCGTTCGGGAAGGCCTGCACCCGCACGACGGCGGGCTGCCCGACCCGGATCCGGTCGATGGAGGACTCGTGGATCGAGACCTTCGCCATCATCCGGCTGAGGTCGGGGATCGAGAGGATCGCCTGGCGCTCGCGGACCTGCGCCCCCTCCTCGATCGGCCGCTCGCTCCCGCGCATCCCCCCCCCTTCGCGGGCGTAGACGACGAGGCCGCCGTGGATCGCCGTGAGCTTCCCCTTCGCGATCTGCGCCTCGAGCTTGTGCTGCTTCGTCACCTCGAGCTCGAACATCGAGGCCTTCGAGCGCTTGTCCGCCTCGGACTGGGCGATCGCCGAGGCGGCCCTCGCCTTGTCTCGCTCGAGCTCCCGCTTCGCCTCGAGGAGCTCCGCCTCGAGCCGCGTACTCTCCTTCTTGAAGGTGTACTTCTCGAGGACCACGAGCCTGCTGTCGGCGAGGCTGAGGTCGATCTCCCGCTTCTTCGCGTTCAGCTCGTCCGCCTCCCGGTCCGTCCGCGTGATGAACCCCTTCGCCTCGAGCTTCACGCTCCAGTCGAGCCGGTCCTTCGCCCGCGCGATCTCCTCCTTCGCGACGGTCTGCTCCGCCTCGACGGACTGCTTCAGCTGGACGTAGTCCCCCTCGAGGTACTTCTCGCGGTCGAGCTCGGCGAACGCGACCTCGAGCTCGGCCTGGGCGACGAGGCTCTCCTGCTGCTTGCGGACGATCTCGAACTCGTTGTCGGCGCGGACCTTCCCGGCCTCCGCCTGCTCGACCTGGATCTTCTGCTGGACGAGCCGGTCCTCGAGGGCGCTCACGTCGAGCTCGCAGAGGAGGTCGTCCTTCTTCACGAGCGACCCCTCGGGGATGAGCTTCAGGATCGTCACCTGCCCCTCGATCTCGTTGAAGATCTTCCCCGGCGCCTCCGACTCGATCGCCCCCCCCTCGACGATCGTGACGGCGAGGTCGGACCGCCGGACGGCGATCTTCAGGTCCTCGGCCTGCTCCCCGGCGGGGCCGCCGCACGCCGCGAGGAGCGCGGCGAGGGGGAGGAGGGGTCGGTCAATCCTCGGCCAGCAGCGCATCGGTCGCCTCATAGTGTAAACCCTCCGGGGAGACCTGCAGGACCCCGAGGTCCCGGAAGAGGGAGAGACGGGAGACGGTGTAGTCGACGAGGGCGGAGGTGAGCGCGTTCTGGGCGGAGAGGAGGTCGTCCTGGGCCTCGAGGAGGTCGCGGGTGCTCGCGCGCCCCGCCTCCTTGAGCTCCTCGGCGCTCTCGACGCGGCGCTGGGCGATCCGGACGGCGTTCTCCTCGAGGGCGTGGGTCTCCCGGAGGCGCTCGAGGTCGCGCAGCCCCTCGAGGATCTGGGCCTTGATCGCGTCCTCCGCGGCGGCGGCCGACCGCGACGCCGCCTCGAGGTCGATCAGCTCGGCGCGGTAGGCGTTGCGCTCGAAGAGGCGGTCGAGGGGGAGATCGAGGGCGATGCCGGCGGAGGTCTCGACGTTCTTCAGGTTGTAGTCGAAGGGCTGGCGGTCGTCGCTCACGTGCCGGAGGTCGCCGACGAGGTCGAGCCCGGGCTTGAGGGCGTTCGCGGCGACGACGACCTTGCGCCGCGCGTCGGCGACGGCGGCCTCCGCGTTCGCGAAGTCGAGGCGGTTCTTGAAGGCGATCGCGAACGCCCGGGTCTCCGCGAGCGAGAAGCGCTCCCCCCCCGGCCGGGGGAGCTCGTCGAGGTCCTCGCGCCGCACCTCGGCGGGGAGTTCGGGGGGGAGGCCGATCGAGACGAGGAAGACGTTGAGGCGCGTCCCGAACCCGGCGCGCACCTGGACGACGCGGTTGCGGGCGTCGACGGCGTCCTGCCGCGCCTGGTCGACCTCGACGAGGGAGGCCCGGCCGGCGAGGCCGAGCGCCTCGTTCCTCTCCCTCGTCTCCTCCCGGCTGCGGAGGTTGTTCTCCTCGTTCCCCACCTGGTCGAGGGAGCGGAGGAGCTCGAGGTAGTTCGAGACGACCTGGACGACGAACTCCTTCTTGAACTGCTCGAAGTCCCGGACCGCGTAGAGGGCGTCCCGCTCGGCCTGGCGGAGGTCTTCCGTCGCGACGTCGCGTCCGGCGTCGCGGAGGAGGGGGATGGCGATCGCGAGGGTGTAGAAGGTCGTGGAGGAGGTGCGGTTCGTTCCCGTGAAGATGCGGGTCAGGTCGTTGCCGATCGCGAGGGCCACGCTCCCCCCCGTCTTGAGGAGGCGGGTGAAGCCGAGGCTCGAGGACTGGCTCCCGGACTTCTCGTCGGACCGCGTCGAGCCCTCCGTCGCGTCGTACTCGCCGGAGACGAGGCCGAAGTACCGCGACTCGAACGTGTGCCGCTCTCCCGTGAGGGCGAGGGCCGCGCGGTAGACCTTCTCCTTCTCCGTCTGGTACTCGCGGCTGTTCTCGGCGGCGATCTCGAGGGCCTTCGCCAGCGTGAGCCGGAGGGGCTCGGCGACGACCGGCGAGCGGGGCCCGGGAGGGACGGGGTCCGTCCGCGGCCCGATCACCTGCGTCCGCAGCGAGTCCTCCCTCGGCTCGATCGTGAAGGGCTGCTCCTCCCCGAGCGCCTCCCACTGCTTCTCCCGGACCACGGCGTAGGTCGCGTCGTCGGCCTCACGACGGTACCCCTCGGCCGTGCAGGCCGCGAGCAGGGTGGCGGCGAGGGGGAGGATTCGCCAAATCCTCGGGTTCATCCGGTGCTCCTCCGTCCCTCTCCTCGCGGGGTCGAGAGGAACGAAAAAGGATACTGGCCCCCTCGTTCCCCCGTCATGGGAAAATCCCGCGGGCCATGACGCGGATCTTCTCCTCCCTCCTCCTCGCCTGCCTGGGGCTCTTCCTCTGCGCGGCGCTGGCGGCGGTGCGCGGGGGGGAGGCCCACGCGCTCCTCGGCCTCGCCGCGGCGATCTTCGCCGTCCTGTGCCATGCGCTGATGTTCATCTACATGATCGGGACGGGGAAGACGCTGAAGGAGGGGGTCGAGACTCGCGGCCTCGACCCCGCCCTCCTTCCGGAGTGGCGGCGGGACTTGGGGCGGGCGATCGCCCCGGGAGGCCTCGGGACCCTCGCCGTGACCGCGGCGGCGGTGCTCGCCGGCTTCGAGACCCCCTGGATCCGGCGGGGGGTCCACCCGTTCCTCGCGATCCTCGCCTTCGGCGCGACCGCCTGGGCGCTCGCCCGGGAGCTGTCGGTCATCGCCTCGAACCGGGAGCGCATGCGCCGGGCGGCGGACCTCCTCTCGCAGGGCGCTCCGCGAGGGGAGGCGGTCGAGGAGGCGGCGGGAGGGAGGGGGTCCCGGGGCCTCTATCACGCCCTCGTCCTCGGCGGCCTCACGGCCCTCGGGGTCTATCCCTACGCCCGGTTCGTCGCCCGGGAGGCGGACGCGCCCGCCTTCCCCTTCGTCCCGCTCGGGGTCGCCCTTCTCCTCGGTGGCCTCGCCCTGCGCTTCAGGGGGAAGGCTGCGCGATGAGCCGGACGTCCCCCTCCCTCCTCGCCTTCCTCCTCTGCGCGTGCGCCGCGACGGGCGGCCGGGATTCCGCCGACGTCCTCCAGGTCCTTCACGCCCAGGCGAGCGCCTGGAACCGCGGGGACCTCGAGGGGTACATGCGCGGCTACCTCGAGTCCTCCGACCTCACGTTCTTCAGCGGGGGGACCCAGACCCGGGGGTTCGCCCCGGTCCTCGAGCGGTACCGGAGGCGGTACCAGTCGGAGGGGCGCGAGATGGGCACCCTCACCTTCGAAGAGCTGCGCGTCGACCCGCTCGCCGCCGACGCCGCGCTCGTCCGGGGGCGGTTCCGGTTGAAGGCCTCGGACGGGGAGACGACAGGTCTCTTCACCCTCCTCCTGCGGAGGACCGCGGAGGGGTGGCGGATCGTCCACGACCACACGTCGGTCTGAGTCCCCCTCGACTCCGAGGGGCGCGGGTGCCCCTCCCCTTCATGGCTCCTTGACGGGAAGCGGAAACTCGGTTTTCTTTTCCCTGGTCCGCGCTTCTAGGTGAGCCCCTCCCCCCTCCGCTTGCGCTCCTCCTCCCTTCTCCTCCCCCTGACCTTCCTCCTCCTCTGTGGGGAGGTCGCCGCCCAGGGGAAGAGGAAGTCCTCCGCCTCGGCTCCGCCGAAGAAGGTGTCGATCGACTGGCGGCCCGGAGCATGGGAGTCGATCCTCGAGGAGGCGGCCATCCGGAACGTTCCCGTGCTCCTCGCCTTCGTGCCGCCCGAGGTGGGTCTCCTCCGGGAGCTGCAGAACCGGCTCTACCGGGACGACCGGTTCCTCGCCGCCACCGCGGACTGCGTCTGCGTCCTCGCCGTCGACGCCGAGCACAAGCCCCGGGAAGGGGGAGACCCTTCCAAGTGCGCCGAGTTCCCGACCGTCGCGTGCGCCGACCACGTGAAGGTCTTGAAGGAACTCTTCCCGCAGTTCGCGAAGGACGGGGAGATGAGACTCCCCCTCCACGTCCTCCTCTCCCCCGACGGGAAGGAGAGGGAGCGCGTCGAGACGAACCCGGTGAGCGACGGGGGAGCGGCGCGCGACAAGCAGATCGTCGCCGTGACCCAGGGCGCGGTCTCCGCCGCGGGGAAGGGGCTCGAGCGCCCCCTCTTCGTGCGCTTCTCCCGGGAGCTCCCGGACGCGGAGCGGGCGCTCGAGCGCAACGAGCTGGGCGCCGCCTACGCCTCGTTCCGGGAGATCGCGGCGATGGTGAAGCTCGGTCCCTTCCTCCAGCGCGCCAAGGCCGGCCTCCAGGAGGTCGAGACGCGGGGGAGCGCGCTCCTCGCCGCGGCGGCGGAGCAGGAGGCGGCCGGGGACGTCACGGGAGCGTACGACGCCTACGTCGCGGTCGAGCGGGACCTCTCGGGGACGCCCCTGGAGAGGACGGCGATCGCGGCGCGGACGAAGCTCGAGCGGGGTCCGAAGACGCGGGAGGCGATCGCGCTCCACCGCCGGACGAGAGAGGCCGAGGACCTCCTCCGGGAGGCGCGCGAGCTGGGGCGGAAGGGGGACCTCGCGAAGGCGACGAAGGTCCTCGAGCGGATCGTCCGCGATTTCGGGGATACGCCCTCGGGGGCGGCCGCGGCGAAGGACCTGGCCAGCCTGGCGACGAAGCAGGGTCCGGGGCGCTGACGGCACTCCCCGCCGATCGAGACCCTCCTCCTCCTCTACACCGAGCGCCCGACGCGGGCCGTCCTCTCCCGCGCGCGGCCGGGCAAGCTCCTCTTCGCGAGCGACGAGGTGACGGAGGAGGACGAGGCGGCCTACGACCGCTGCGTTCGCCTGCCACCGGTCGCCCGCGTCGGGGAGACGCTCCGGGTCCTCGAGGGACTCCCCTTCGACCGGGTCGTCGTCCAGACGGAGTACGGCCTCCTCCCGGGCTCGCTCCTCGCCGCGCGCCGGGGGGAGCCGGCCCCGAGCCCGCAGGCCGCCCTCCTCTGCACGGACAAGTGGCTCTCGCGCCGCTCCCTCGCCGCGGCCGGCGTCCCGACCCCGCGCTTCTCCCTCGCCGAGACCCCGGGAGACGTCCGCGCCTGCGCCCGGAGTTATCCTCTCGTCCTCAAGCCGGTGGCGTCGACCCTGGCCCGGGGCGTCCTCCGCGTCGATCGCGAGGAGGCGATCGAGGGGGCGGTCGCGCGGATGAAGACCTTCCTCCCCGTCGCGCCCGATGTCGCCCGTCTCCTCGACTTCGCCCGGGTCGCGGGCCTCGACCCGGGCTGCGATCCGACGCGCCAGTTCCTCGTCGAGGAGTTTGCCGAGGAGCCCCCTGTCGAGACGGACGGCCTCCTCTTCGGCGACCGGCTCGACTTCTTCGCGGCGACGGAGCAGGTCCTCTCCCCTCCGCCGCGCTTCTACCTCGAGGGGTATCTCCTTCCGGCGCGGGAAGGAAACCTCCGCTCGCGGACGGAGGCGGCGCTGCGCGCGCACGGCCTGCGCGACGCGGGTTTCTCGGTCGAGTTCCGGGGGGAGGCCGTGATCGAGGTGAACGGCCGGCTCGGGGAGGACGACGGGTTCCCCGACCTCTTCCGGGCCGGTCTCGGGACTTATCCGATCCTCAAGTGGATCGGCCGGGACGCCTCGCCGAGCCGGAGGGAGGGGGCGCACGCCCTTGCGTACGCGAATCGGTACGCCGGAGGTCTCGTGCGCTCGGTCCGCCCCGGCGCCGGCGCCGAGGCGCTCGTGCGACCCGGGCAGAGGCTGAAGGACCCGACGGACCCGGACTTCAATCCGCACCTCGCCTTCGCCGTGGCGTCCCACCCGAGCGATGCGCGCGAGGCGTACGGGCTCGCGCGCGCGGCGGTCGAACGATCGCGGTTCGAGGTGGAGGACTGAGGGGTTGCGGATCGTCGTCGTCGGGGCCGGGATCGCCGGGCTCTCCGTGGCCCGCGCCCTCGTCGCGCTCGGGCACCGGCCGACGGTGATCGCCCCCGACCACGGCTTCACCCCCGCGGGGGCCGGGATCGTGAGCGACCAGTTCGCCGACGCGGTCCTCGCGCCCCAGGCGCGGCGAAGCGCCGAGATCCTCCGGAGGTCGGTCGTCGTCCACCCCTGTCCGATGGCGCAGATCGCCCTCGCGGCGCGGACGGCAGCTGCGCTCGACGGGATCGAGGGGTCTCGGCCCGGGCTCCCCTCTGCCCTGCGCAGGGTCCTCACCCCGGAGTTCCTCCGTCGGATCGCGAGGTCGGTCTGGTCCCCTCGCACGTTCTGGGTCCGACCCGGCGAGGTGCTTCGCGCGGTCGCGCGCGGCTCGCGGAGGGTACGGGACCGGGTCCTGGCCGTGGAGGAAGGTTGCGTCGTCACCGATCGGGGGAGGGTTCCCGCCGACCGGACGGTCGTTGCGAGCGGGGTGTGGGCCCGCCGACTCCTCCCCGACCTCCGCTTCGGGGTCCGACGGGCGCAGACCGCTCGGGCGCGGGGTCGGCTGTCGGCGATGTTCCACGTCCTCGACACCGGGCTCTACGCGAGGCCGGGCGGCCGGTTCGTGGTCGCGGGGGACGGGGACGCGCCCTGGGGGAGGGCGCCCGACGCCCGGGCCTCGCGCGTGACGCGAAGGTTCCTCGGGGAGACGGCGGCGGAGCTGCGCCGGACGCTCCGCGCGTGCGGGGAGCCGGCCCCCGCGAGCGCCGGTCTCGTGGCGATGACGCCGGACGGGCGTCCAGTCGTGGGCCGGAGGGGGGCGTTCTGGGTCGCGTGCGGCTTCGGCGGGGACGGATTCGCCCTCGCGCCCGCCTTCGGGGAGGAGGTCGCGCGCGAGGCCTTGTCTTAACCGGAACTTGACGGAATCCTCAAGCCCCGAGGACCGCGCGGCGGCTACGTTTCGCTTTGTGAAGAGACCTCGAATCTTGCTCGTCGACGACGAGCCCGATGTTCTCGAGATCGTCCGCCACCACCTCGTGCGGGAGCGCTACGACGTGGCGATCGCCGGCGACGGGGAGGCGGCGCTGCGGGAGGTCCGGAAGAAGCTCCCCGACCTCGTCGTGCTCGACGTCATGCTCCCCGGGATGGACGGGCTCGAGGTCTGCCGGCGGCTGCGGTCCGACCCCTCGACCGCATCCATCCCCGTCCTCATGCTCTCGGCGAAGGGGGAGGAGACCGACGCCGTCGTCGGCCTCGCCCACGGGGCGGACGACTACGTCCGCAAGCCCTTCGGGGCGAAGGAGCTCGTCGCCCGGATCGCGGCGCGCCTGCGCGGCGCCGAATCGGGGCGCAACGAGGACGCGAAGAAGGTCCTCCGCTTCGGCGACATGGTCGTCGACTCGGTGAAGCACGAGGTGGGGATCGACGGGAAGCCGGTGCGGCTGACGATGACGGAGTTCAAGCTGCTGCGGCAGCTCGTCCGCAACGCCGGGCGCGCCTACAGCCGCAACGAGCTCCTCGACGCCGTCCTGGGGGAGGAGGCCTTCGTCGTGGACCGCAACGTCGACGTCCACGTGGCCTCCCTGCGCAAGAAGCTCGGCGACTACGGCCGCCACCTCCTCACGATCCGCGGGCTCGGGTACAAGTTCCGCGAGCACCCCGAGGCGCCGGACTAGGACCGTGGGCCGGGGAACCCTCCAGGGGCGGTTCTTCCTCGCGGTCGCCTCCCTCCTCGCCCTCGTCCTCGCCGGCGCGGCGATCTACGGCCGCGCCCGCATCCGGAGGTTCCACCGCGGCGAGGTGGAGATCCGGCTCGACACGGCGGCGGAGCTCCTCCGCCCGCGGGCGGCCGCCGCCTTCGCGGGAGAGGACCCGGGGGCTGGACTCGTCGAGGCCGTCCGGGCGCTCGGGGCGGCGAGCGGCCTGCGGATCACGCTGGTGGCTCCGGACGGGACGGTCCTCGCCGACAGCGACGCGGCGCTTCCGATCGAGTCGCACGGCGACCGGCCCGAGATCGTCGAGGCGCGGGAGACGGGCCGAGGCGTCCACGTGCGGCGCAGCGCGACGACGGGCATCGAGACGCTCTACGTCGCCCACCGGATCGGCGGGCCGGGGCCGGCGGCGGGCTTCGTCCGGACCGCCGCCCCGCTCGAGCGGATCGACGCCGAGGTCGCCGCCCTCGACCGCGCGCTCCTCCTGGGCGGGGGCGCGGCGCTCGCCGCAGGCCTCGCCCTATCCTGGTTCCTCGCGCGGCGCCTGGCGACGCCCCTCGCGGAGATGGAGCGGACGGCCGCGGCGTTCGCGGGCGGGGATCTCGAGGGGCGCGTCCGCGTCCGGGGACCCGGGGAGATCGGCAGCCTCGCGGACTCCCTCAATCGCATGGCGGAGGAGCTGCGCGGCCGCATCGAGACCGCGCGCCGGGAGCGGGACCGGCTCGAGGCGATCCTCCGGAGCATGGTCGAGGGGGTCGTGGCGGTCGACGCGGGGGAGAGGATCGTCCTCATGAACGACGCCGCGGCGCGGCTGCTCGGCCTCGCGAGGACGCCGGTTCCGGGCGCCTCCCTCTGGGAGGCCCTCCGATTCCCCCAGCTGGAGACGGCCCTCCGGGAGGCGCTGGCGACGGGAGCGGCGTGGAGCGGGGACGCGCCCTCCCCGTCGGGCTCGGGCCGGATCCTCGCGCTCTCCGTCCAGGGGGTCGACGGTCGCCGCGGGGCCCTCGCCCTCCTGCGCGACGTCACGGAGGTGCGCCGGCTCGAGACGATGCGGAAGGACTTCGTCGCGAACGTGAGCCACGAGCTGCGCACGCCGCTCGCCGCCGTCCGGGGGGCGGTCGACACGATCGCCGACGCGGGGGCGGAGGAGGAGGCCGCCCGGGCGCGCTTCCTCGAGATCGCGCGGCGCAACGTCGAGCGCCTCCAGGCGATCGTCTCCGACCTCCTCGACCTCTCCTCGATCGAGGCGGAGGGGGAGGCGGTCGACGTCGAGACGATCTCGGTCGAGGGGCCGCTCCGGCGGGCGGTCGAGGCGGTCGGGGAGGCCGCCGCGAAGAAGGGGATCGCCCTCGAGGTGGCGCCCGGTCCGACCCTCCCGATCGCGGCGAACGCCCGGCGGCTCGAGCAGGCGTTCGTCAACCTCCTCGAGAACGCGATCAAGTACTCGCCGCCGGGCGGGCGGGTGACGGCCCGCTCCGGGGTGCAGGGGGAGGAGGTCCTCGTCGAGATCGAGGACACGGGCGTCGGGATCCCCGCCGCCTCCCTGCCGAGGATCTTCGAGCGCTTCTACCGGGTCGACCGCGCGCGCTCCCGGGAGATGGGGGGGACGGGGCTCGGCCTCGCGATCGTGAAGCACGTCGTCCAGGCCCATCGCGGGCGGGTCGAGGTGCGGAGCGAGGAGGGGCGCGGGTCGATCTTCTCCGTCTACCTGCCGAGCGCCCGGCCCCGGGCGGGGAACTCCCAGGCGGGCCGCCCCGGGGCCCGCGAGAAAACAACGGGTTCTTAGCGTTTTCTTAACGAACCCGGCGGAGAGTCTTCCCGCAGGCCGCCAGGATGGAGCCCCTGACCGCGCCCGAGATTTCCCCCACCGCGCCGGCCGAGGAGGAGCGCGCCCCCGCACCGACGCACGCCGCCGACAAGGGGGCGAAGGTCCGGACCCTCTTCTCGAACCGGCGGGAGGCCCCCTCCTGCACGGCCCCCCGCGCCACGAAGATCGAGACGAGGGGGCTCTCCCTCTGGTACGGGGAGAAGCAGGCCCTCCACTCGGTCGACCTCGCGATCCAAGAGCGGTCCGTCACCGCCCTCATCGGTCCGTCCGGGTGCGGGAAGTCGACCTTCATCCGCGTGATCAACCGGATGAACGACGTGATCGACGGGGTCCGCATCGAGGGGAAGGTCACGCTCGACGGGACCGACATCTACGGGCGGGACGTCGAGGTCGAGATCCTCCGCCGCCGGGTCGGGATGGTCTTCCAGAAGTCCCACCCCTTCCCGAAGTCGAACTTCGAGAACGTCGCCTACGGGCTGCGCCTCCAGGGGGTCCGCGACCGCGGGGTCCTCGAGGAGTGCGTCGAGAGGAGCCTCCGACGCGCCGCGCTCTGGGACGAGGCGAAGGACCGGCTCGGGGACAGCGCGCTCGGGCTCTCGGGGGGGCAGCAGCAGCGCCTGTGCATCGCGCGCGCCCTCGCGACCGACCCGGAGATCATCCTGATGGACGAGCCCGCGTCGGCGCTCGACCCGATCTCCACCGGGAAGATCGAGGACCTGATCCACGACCTCAAGGAGCGCTACACGATCGTCATCGTGACCCACAACATGCAGCAGGCGGCCCGCGTCTCGGACCGCACGGGCTTCTTCCTGAACGGGGTCCTCGTGGAGGAGGGCCCGACCGAGGAGATGTTCACGAACCCCTCCCGCCGCGAGACGGAGGACTACGTCACGGGGCGGTTCGGGTAGCGGCCTTTACCAGGAATTGACGAAGGACTTGTAAGGAGTTCGGAGGCCCGGCCGATCCTTCCCTCGACCCGGAGGACCCCGACTCCGGCCCTGAGCGAACCGGCCCGGACCGGGCCGGCCGGGAGGAACGGCGGGGTGCGGCTGGACCGCAAAGGAGACTCCATGATCTCGGTGAACGGATGGTTCGCCTCGACCGGCCTCGCGGCCCTCGCGCTCGCCGGCCTCCCCGCCTCCGCCTCTCTCGCGGGGGACGACCTCCAGCACGAGCCCTACAGAAAGGTCGAGGGACTCGACCTCAAGGGCACACTCAACAGCGTCGGCTCCGACTCGATGAACAACCTGATGACCCTCTGGGCCGAGGGGTTCCGCAAGTACTACCCCGAGGTCAAGGTCCAGGTGGAGGGGAAGGGCTCGAGCACGGCGCCCCCCGCGCTCATCCAGGGCGTGGCGCAGCTCGGGCCGATGTCCCGCGACATGAAGAACGACGAGATCGACGACTTCGAGAAGAAGCACGGCTACAAGCCGACGCGGCTCCGCACGGCGCTCGACGCGCTCGCCGTCTTCGTCCACAAGGACAACCCGCTCGAGGGCCTCTCGATGGCGCAGGTCGACGCGATCTTCAGCAACACCCGCAAGGGGGGCTGGACCGAGGAGATCACGACCTGGGGCCAGCTCGGCCTCAAGGGGGACTTCGCGAAGGCCCCGATCAGCCTGTTCGGCCGCAATTCCGCCTCCGGCACCTACGGCTTCTTCAAGGAGCACGCCCTGAAGAAGGGGGACTTCCGCTCGACGGTGAAGGAGCAGCCGGGCTCGGCCTCCGTCGTCCAGGGGGTCGCGGAGGACCGCTTCGCGATCGGCTACTCCGGGATCGGCTACTCGACCCCGAACGTCCGCGCCGTCCCGCTCTCCGCGAAGAACGGCGGGAAGGCCTACGGCGCCAACCTCGAGAACGTCATCGCGGAGACCTACCCCCTCGGGCGCTACCTGAACGTCTACGTGAACCGCGCGGCGGGGAAGCCCCTCGACCCCCTCGTGCGCGAGTTCTGCCGGTTCGTCTTCTCCCGGGAAGGGCAGGAGGTCGTCGTCAAGGACGGGTACCTGCCGCTCCCGCTGGAGGTCGCCCGCAAGGAGTTGAAGCTGCTCGAGTGAGGGGCGGATCGAGGGAACCGCTCCTCCCGCATCGTCCGGGGGCGCGAGGGTGGACGGACCGTCCTCCCCCGCGCCCTCTCTCTCCGAGGTAGAGGGAAACAGCCTCTTGGCCGAATCCGTTCTCGCCCCCCCCCCGGCCCCGCCGCGCCGGCCGCCGACCGCGCCCGAGGAGCGCCTCAAGCGCCTCCGTTTCCTCGACGCCCTCATCGGGCGGGGGATCACCGCGGGAGGGATCACGATCGTCCTCGCCGTCCTCGGGATCTTCGTCTTCGTCTTCGCCGAGGCGCTCCCGCTCCTCTTTCCCGTGCGGGTCTCGGAGAAGGAGAACGTGCAGGTGGAGGGGGCGGGCGGGCGCCCCCTCGCCGTCGGCGAGGACGAGTATCGCGAGACGGGCTGGGTCCTCTCCAGTCATGGCGTCGTGCGCCTCCTCGACTTCCGGGGCGGGCGGATCGCGGCGGAGGTCCCGCTCGAGGGCCTCGGCGGAGCGAAGGTCCTCGGCGGCGCGCGGGCCCTCGACGCCGACGTCCTCGCCGCGGGCACGTCGGACGGCCGCGTCCTCGCGGCCGGGATCGGGTACGAGTCGATCTACGCGGAGGGGCGGCGCACGGGCCAGACGGTCCGGGTCGCATGGCAGGCAGCCCTCCCCGTCCGCGAGGACGGGAAGCCGGTCCCCCTCGTCGCCGTCACCCTGCGCGGGGAGCGCCTCACCGTGGCCGCGGCCGGCCCCGACTTCCTCGCCGTTGCCTCCCGCAACGTGGAGGGGGAGCGCGTCCGCCTCGCGGACCTCTCGGGGACCCTCGCCGGGCGCGAGCCGACCACCCTCGCCCTCGACCAGGACGCCGAGTCGCTCTGCGTCGGGACGAGCGACGGGCGGGTCCTGCGCTACGCGCTCGACGAGGAGGGGGGGGAGCTGCGGGAGAACCTCGACGCCGGGGGCGCCCGCGTCACCGCCCTCGCCTTCGCCTTCGGGTCGCAGACCCTCCTCGTCGGCGACGAGGAGGGGACCGTCTCGGGCTGGCAGGGGATCCGGTCCGGCGGAGCCGGGCGCACGCTCTCGCGCGTCCGCGAGTTCGATCGCGCCGGGGCGGCGGTGACCGCCTTCGCCGCCTCCCGACGCGACAAGTCCTTCCTCGTCGTCGACCGCCAGGGGGGGGTCCGCCTCGACCACCTCACGACCGAGCGGACGCTCGCCGAGTGGGGGAAGGCCCCCCCTCAACGGGAAGCCGTCGCCGCGATCGCCCCGAAGCGCGACGGCGCGGCGGTGGCCGGGGAGCGAGGGTACCTCCGCCGGCTCGACAGCCGCGCCCCCCACCCCGAGGTGACCCTGCGCGCGCTCTTCGCGCCCGTCCTCTACGAGGGGTACGACCGGCCGGAGTTCGTGTGGCAGTCGACGGGGGGGACGGACGACTTCGAGCCCAAGTTCTCCCTCGTCCCGCTGATCTTCGGGTCGCTCAAGGGGGTCCTCTACGCGATGCTCTTCTCGGCGCCGCTCGCGCTGCTCGGCGCCCTCTACACGAGCCAGTTCGCCCCCGCCCGGCTGCGCGCGCTCGTCAAGCCCACGGTCGAGGTGATGGCGGCGCTCCCCTCGGTCGTCGTCGGCTTCCTCGCGGGCCTGTGGCTCTCCCCGACGGTCGAGCGCAACCTCGCCGCCGTCGGCTTCCTCTTCCTCGCCGTCCCCCTCTCCGTCGGGCTCGGGGTCGCGGTCCTGCGCCTCCTCCCCCCGCGCATTCGGGGCCGGCTCTCCTCGGGTCGCGAGCTCCTCTACGTCGGGGGGTTCCTCGCGGCGGGGATCGTGGGGGTCGCCTTCGCCGCCGGACCGCTCGAGGAGACGCTCTTCGGCGGGAACCTCCGCTCCTGGCTCCGCGAGAGCGCCGGAATCGCCTACGAGCCGAGGAACGCCCTGGTCGTCGGCTTCGCCCTGGGCTTCGCGGTCATCCCGATCCTCTACACGGTCGCGGAGGACGCCCTCTCGAACGT
>JAKEFM010000137.1 GCA_022616055.1 Planctomycetota bacterium | reverse complement strand
CCGCTACCGGACGAGCGCGCCCGGCGTGTACGCCGTCGGTGACGTGACGGGGGGCCCGCAGTTCACGCACAGCTCCTGGGACGATCACCGGCTCCTCTACGACCTCCTCTACGAGGGGGGCACCCGGGGACGCAACGACCGGGTCGTCCCCTACTCGGTGTTCACGGATCCGCAGGTCGCCCGCGTCGGCCTCTCGGAGACGGAGGCGCGAGAGAAGGGCGTCCGCTTCGAGGTCGCGACGATGCCCTTCGGCCACATCGCCCGCGCGATCGAGATCGACGAGACGGCGGGCGTCATGAAGGTCCTCCTCGACCCGGGGAGCGAGCGGATCCTCGGGGCCGCGATCGTCGGGGCGGAGGCGGGTGAGCTGATCCACATCTTCGTCGCCCTGATGCAGGCGCGGGCGACCGCGCGCGCGATCGTCGATTCCGAGGCGATCCACCCGACGCTCGCGGAAGGGGTGCAGTCCCTCGTGATGCGCCTTCCCCGCTACGACCTCGACCGGCCCGCCTCCAGCCGGAAGGCGGCCCCGAGCGCCAAGATCGTGCCGGCCGAGCCCCTCCGCGAAACGGTCTCGGGAAGCTGACGGGACTCCCAGCGACCCCCCGCCTCGCAGCAGGAACCCGACCGGCCGCCCCGCGACTGGAAGGGCGGCCCGCCGGCCCCGTCAGGACTCGCGTTCCAGGTGCGCCTTGATCCGGAGGAGGACCTCCCGCTCGGGAGGCAGGCCCTCGTTGTCGCGCGCATCGATCCCCGCCTCCCCGAGCGCCTCCCCGCCGTGCTGGAGGAAGGCGGCGCAGTCCGTCTCGAGCCTCCTCGGGGCCGGGAACCCGGGCATCGCGAGAAGCTTCACGAGGTGCTTCCCCGCCGCGAGGACGCTTCCTTCCGCGGGGAGGAGCTCCATCGCGACCGGGACCGTCCCCGGCAGGAAGTACATCGTCAGCAGCTCGAAGGGGGGCTCGGAGCGCGGCAGAGCGTCCCGGAAGAACCGTACGACGAGCGTCCCCTCCCTCGGGCGCGAGGGCAGCGAGGAGAGGAGGGCTTCGGGATACCTGGCCCCGCCCGGCATCCGCATCTCGAACGGGATCCGGATCGAGTTCGTCTGACGGGCCCGGAGCGCGCGGGCTCCCCCTCCCTCGATCGGCTGCACGATCTGCGAGCGCCGCTGCGTGGGGTCGCGCTGCGGGCGGGCGGAGTGCGGGGAGAGCCGCAGTCCGGGGACCCACCTACCGGCGGTCGAGGTCCCCTTCCCGCAGCGCAACCCCGCCTCGGAGGATTCCGAGGGCCTCCCCGTACCGCGCCTCGACGGACCTGGGGAGCTTCCCCCGTCTCCTCCTTTGCCTCTCGAGGGCGAAGAGGAGCAGGGTCGCGGCCTCGACGAAGCCCCGCTTCACGACGGAGCGGAACACGCCGTCGTTCCGCGGGAGCGCGCGGATTCCCCGGACCTCCGCGCCGACGATCCGGTCGTCCTCGAGCGCCCGCAGGAGCGTGAGCGTCTCGTCCACGCGATCGGCCCAGTGCTCGACGTCCTCGTTGTAGAGGAAGGCGCAGTCCGCCACCCGGCTGTACCAGCCCGAGGGAAGACCGATCCTGCGCCTCCCGGCTTCCTCGAACAGCCGCTCCAAAGTTCTTCTCACGGTCTTCGCCATGCGATCCGGCTGAATCGTAGTCCGGGTCCAGCGCGAGCGTCCAGGTCCGCGAGCGTCGCCTTCTCCAGCCTCCAGTGGTGCAGGATCCGGCGGGCGCTCACGGATGCGCAGAACACGAAGCCCGGAGGCATCGGGAGGGAGATCCCCGGCCTCGCCAGCCGGCTCGAGGGGACGCCGGCCTAGACCCACCCGGAGGGGTCCTCCCCGGCCCCCTGGTAGATCCTGTCCGGGCGCTTGAAGGCCTCGTAGGCGGTCAGGAGATCGAACCCTCCCGAACGGACGCGATGGTACCGGTCAAGGAGATCGTCGCGCGACACAAGGATGGCGATTCGGCGATTGCCCGCGAGGTCCGAAGGGTCCTGGCAGCGGTCCAGCCCCGCAAAGCCCAGCCTCCCTCCCATCCAGTCCTTCCCCCGAGCGGGATCGTGAGATCCCTGTCCCGCGCCACTCGCGGCGGCGCGATCCCGCGCAAAGAAGGACGGTCCCGGGCGGAACGGTCACATCGATGCGGAGGATTCACCGTCGGGAGCATCCGCGCCGGCCGATCCAGGATCGAGGAGCGCGGTGTGGCCGGAGGGCTCCCCCCACTCATCAGGCGCGCTGCCCCGCAGCCTGGCTCCGCGTCCGGGCTCTTCGGGCCCCCCCGAGCCTCCTCCCGGCTCCGAGGATCCGAGCCAGCGCCGCTGGCCCCTTCGTGGTCCACGTCGCCCGGGTCTTCCCCCTCGAGGAGGCGGTCGCGGCGCAACGGGTGCTCGAGAGCCCCTTCCTCGGCAGGATCGCGCCTCGGACGGGCCGAGTGCGCGGAGGGCCCCCTTCGCGCGAGGAGGAGAGGGTCCGACGCCGCCGACCGGCCCCACCGGCACTCCGGGCCCGCCTCCTCCGCCCCCCCGCGGCTGTTACCGGACCGCCCGGGAGTAGCTAGCATGAGCCATGCTGGAAGGAGTCCGATCATGAAGACTGCGCTGGTGCTCGCCGCGGGTTTGGCAGGACTCGGCGCTCCGCTTGCTGTGGCCCAGCCGGAACCTTCTCCCTTCACGATCCCGGCGCCGGCCGCGCCGACCCCTCTTCCGGAAGGCGCCGCGAAGCTCGCGCGCGTGCCCTCCGCCTTCTTGCCGAACCTCGGGCAGTGGGAACACTCGGCCCGATTCGTGGCGCAGCTCGGCGGGGTCGCCGTCTTCCTCGAGGAGGGGGGCTTCGCCCTGAGCGCCGCAGAGTCGTGCGACGAACCGGCGGGCGCCCCGTCGCGGGGCGCCGCGGTGCGGATGCGCTTCGCGGGCGCCCGTCCCTGCGAGGTCGTCGGGGAAGAGCCCCTCGCGGGCGTGCACGCCTACTTCCTCGGGAACGACCCCTCGCGCTGGAGGACGGGCGTGCCCCGCTTCGGGGCGGTGCGCTACCGGGGGGCCTGGCCCGGAGTAGACGTCATGTGCTTCGCGAAGGAAGGACACCTCGAGTACGACCTCGTGCTCTCGCCAGGGGCGGCCCTCGCGGGGGTCGAGCTCACGGTGGAGGGAGCAGAGGTGCTGCGCGTCGAGGAGGAGGGGACGCTCGTGCTCGAGACGGCGATCGGGCCGCTGCGGCAGCCGAGACCGAAGACGTTCGAGGTGGACGGCGCAGGTCGGCGCCGCGAGTTGACGGCGCGGTACGAGGTGCGGGGCCGGGATCGGTTCGGGTTCGTCGTGCCGGAGTGGGGAGGAGGGAGCCGGCTGGTCCTGGATCCGGGTCTTCTCTGGTCGACGTTCGTCGGGGGGGTCTCCCACGAATTCGCCGAGGCGCTCTCGGTCGAGGCCTCGGGCGTCGTGACGATCGCGGGGTACACGCTCTCTGCGGACCACCCCACGACCCCGGGCGCATGGAACACAACGCACAACAGCCCGGGCGGCCTCTTCACCGACGTCTTCGTCTCTCGTCTCGACCCCTCGCAGCCCTCCTCCCAGCAGCTCCTCTACTCGACGTTCGTGGGAGGGACGGACTCCGACTTCGCCACCGCGCTCTCGGTCGACGCCTCGGGCGTCGTGACGATCGCGGGGTACACGCAATCCGCGAACTACCCGACGACCCCGGGCGCGTGGGACACGACGCACAACAGCTCCACCCTCGCCTTCGTGGCCGATGTCTTCGTCACCCGCCTCGACCCCTCGCAGCCCTCTTCCCAGCAGCTCCTCTACTCGACGTTCCTCGGTGGAGCCTCCGCGGAGTTCCCCTGGGCGCTCTCGGTCGACGCCTCGGGAGTCGCGACGATCGCGGGGGAGACAACCTCTCCCGACTACCCCACGACCCCGGGCGCCTGGGACACCACCTACAACGGGGCTGGCTTCTTCAGCGACGTCTTCGTCACTCGTCTCGACCCCTCGCAGCCCTCCTCCCAGCAGCTCCTCTACTCGACGTTCGTCGGGGGGGCCGCCCTCGACACGGCCCGCGCGCTCTCGGTCGACGCCGCGGGCGTCGTGACGATCGCGGGGTCCACCAATTCCAGCTTCCCTCCGGGCTACCCCACGACCCCCGGCGCCTGGGACACGACGCACAACGGCGGCTATGACGTCTTCGTCGCCCGTCTCGACCCCTCGCAGCCCTCCTCGCAGCAGCTCCTCTATTCGACGTTCGTGGGAGGGACCGGTCCCGAGTGGGTCCAAGGGCTTTCGGCCGACGCCTCGGGCGTCGTGACGATCGCGGGGCAAGCAGGCCCTGGCTACCCCACGACCCCGGGCGCCTGGGACACGGCCCACAACAGCCCCGGCGGTCCCGGCCCTGCCTTCTACGACGCGTTCGTCTCTCGTCTCGACCCCTCGCAGCCCTCCTCGCGGCAACTCCTCTACTCGACGTTCGTGGGAGGGGTTTCCGGCGACTCGCCCCGCGCGCTCTCGGTCGAGGCCTCGGGCGTCGTGACGATCGCGGGGGAGACCACCTCTGCGAACTACCCCACGACGCCGGGCGCCTGGGACACGACGTACAACGGCAGCAACGACGTCTTCGTCGCTCGTCTCGACCCCTCGCTGCCCTCCTCCCAGCAGCTCCGCTACTCGACCTTCGTCGGGGGGGCCTCCGACGACCAGGCCTGGGCGCTCTCCGTCGACGCCTCGGGAGTCGCGACGATCGCGGGGTCCACCAGCTCTGCGGACTACCCGACGACCCCGGGCGCCTGGGACACGACGCACGACAACCCCGGCTTCGCCGGCGACGCCTTCGTCACCCGCCTCGACATGCTCCCGGCGGGCGCCTCCGCCTACGGCGCCTCGACGCCCGGTTGCGCGGGGCCGCTCGCGATCGGGGTCACCTCGTGGCCTCAGGTCGGGAACGCCGCCTTCGCCGTCACCTGCGCGAGCGGGCCCTCGAACGGATTCGGCTTCCTCGGATTCAGCAGCGCGGGGCTCGCGGCGCCGCTCGTCTTCGGAGGCCTCGCGGCCTGGATCGACCCCTTCGCGCCCTTCTTCCTCGAGATCGTCGTCCCGAGCAATGCCGTCGGGGCCGCGACGGTCCCCCTCCCGATCCCGCCGGACGCCGCCCTGGCGGGACTCCAGCTCTTCGTGCAGTTCGCGTGGCCCGACGCCTGCGCGCCCGGGGGGTTCTCCGCCTCGAACGCGCTCGCGATCGTGGTTCAACCGTAGCCGCATCGAGGAGACCCCGACTGGGCAGTCCGCCGCCGCGGTTCTCCGGTCCGACCGCCGCGCGCTCGCGCTCCTCCTCCGTGGTCCGCGCGCGGGGTCAGACGTGCGTTCCATGGCAGTCCAGTCAGCCGGGGGCCAGTTCTCGCCCCTCCTCACCCCCCCCCGTCCCCGACCCCCGAGTCCGCCCCTTCACGTTCCCTCCGCGACACGCGAGGGCCCGGCGACGCCGACCGGCCCCGCCGGATTCCCGAGCCTGTCCCCTCCCCCCCCGCCGCCGTTACCGGACCGCCGGGGGGAGGATAGGACCCGCCACGCCTGCAGCAGTCCGATCCTGAGGTGCGGATCATGCTCGCGGCGGCTTTGGCGGGAATCTGCCCTTCGCTTGCTGCCGCCCGACCGGTGCCTTCCCGGTTCACGATCCTCGCGCTGACCTCGCCCGCGGAGGGCGCCGCGATGCTCGCGCGTGTGCCGGCCGCCCTCGTGCCGAACCTCTGGCCGTGGGAGCACTCCGCTCGATTCGTCGCTCGGATCGGCGGGGTCGCCGTGTTCCTCGAGGAGGGGGGCTCCGCCTTGAGCGGCGCGGGGCTCGGGACGCCGCTCGTCTTCCTCCGAGCCTCGGTCTGGATCAACCCCGCCTCGCCGCCCTCCCCGCCGCTCGGCGTCTCGGCGAGCGGGGCGCTAGCGATTACGGTCCAGCCATGGCGATCGGAAGGAACACGACCATGAGGAGTGCGCTGATGTTCGCCGCGGGTCTGGCAGGGATCGCCGCTTCGTTCGGCGTCGCACAGCCGGAGCCTTCCCGGTCCATGATCCCGGCGACGGCCGCGCCGACCTCCGTTGCGGAGGGCGCCGCGATTCTCGCGCGCGTGCCGGCCGCCTTCGTGCCGAACCTCGGCCACTGGGAGCACCCGGCCCGCTTCGTCGCGCGCATCGGGGGGGCCGCCGTGTTCCTCGAGGAGGGGGGCTTCGCCTTGAGCGCCGCGGAGCCGTGCGACGGACCGGCGTCGCGTGGTGCCGCGGTGCGAATGCGCTTCGCGGGCGCCGGCCCCTGCGAGATCGTCGGGGAGGAGGCCCTCGCGGGGACGCATACCTACTTCCTCGGGAACGACCCTGCGTCCTGGAAAACGGGGGTGCCCCGCTACGGGGCGGTGCGCTACCGCGGGGCGTGGCCCGGGGTGGAGGTCGTCTGCTTCGAGAAGGAAGGGCACCTCGAGTACGACCTCGTGCTCTCGCCCGGGGCGGCGCTCGCGGCGGTCGAGTTCACGGTGGAGGGGGCGGAGGGGCTGCGCGTCGAGGAGGAGGGGACGCTCGTGCTCGACACGGCGATCGGGCCCCTGCGGCAGCCGAGGCCGAAGACCTTCGAGGTGGACGGGGCCGGTCGGCGCCGCGAGCTGTCGGCTCGATACGAGGTGCGGGGCCGGGATCGGTTCGGGTTCGTCGTGCCGGAGTGGGGAGGAGGGAGCGGGCTGGTGCTCGATCCGGGCATTCTCTGGTCGACCTTCGTGGGAGGGTCGATCGGCGGCCAGGCGGCCAATGCTCTCTTCGTCGACGACTCGGGCGTCGTGACGATCGCGGGATTCACGAACTCTACGGACTACCCCACGACTCCGGGCGCCTGGGACACGACGCAGAATGGCCTCGACGTCCTCGTCACGCGCCTGGATCCCTCGCAGCCCTCCTCGCAGCAGCTCCTCTACTCGACCTTCGTAGGGGGGGCCGGCGT
>JAKEFM010000011.1 GCA_022616055.1 Planctomycetota bacterium | reverse complement strand
CGAGCGCGCTCGGGGACGTGGACGGAGACGGCGACCTCGATGCGTTCGTCGGGAACTACGGGGCGCAGAACCGCCTCCACCTGAACGACGGGACGGGGGTCTTCGCGGACGTCACGTCGACGAGCCTCCCGGCCCTTCTCGACAACACGATGGCGATCGCGCTCGGGGACGTGGACGGGGACGGCGACCTCGACACGTTCGTGGGGAACGAAGGGCAGAGTCGCCTCTACCTCAACGGCGGGACGGGGGACTACACGGACGTCACCGCGACGAGCCTGCCGACTCTCCTCTTCGCCACTACGGAAGCCGTCGCGCTCGGCGACCTGGACGGGGACGGAGACCTCGACGCGTTCCTGGCGAACTCCAACACGACGCCCCGCCTCTATCTCAACGGCGGGACGGGGGTCTTCACGGACGTCACCGTGTTCAACCTGCCGGCCATCCTCGCCAACACGATGGCGATCGCGCTCGGGGACGTGGACGGGGACGGCGATCTCGACGCCTTCTTGGGGACCCTCGGACCGTGCCGTCTCTTCCTGAACGGCGGGACGGGGGTCTTCACGGACGCCACCGTGACGAACTTGCCGGCGCTGTCCGACATCACGCAAGCGGTCGCGCTCGGGGACGTCGACGTCGACGGCGACCTCGACGCGTTCGTGGGGAACGCAACGTCCGTCTTGGGACAGCAGATCCGCCTCTACGTCAACGGCGGGACGGGGGTCTTCGCCGACGTCACCGCGACGAATCTGCCGGCCTCGTCCGATTCCACGACGTCCCTCGCGCTCGGGGACGTCGACGTCGACGGCGACCTCGACGCGTTCGTGGGGAACGGCGCGTCCTTCATGGGGCAGCAGAACCGCCTCTACCTCAATGGCGGGACGGGGGTGTTCACGGACGTCACGGCCAGCGACCTTCCGGCCCTGAACGACACGACGGGAGCGGTCGCGCTCGGCGACCTGGACGGGGACGGCGACCTCGACGCGTTCGTGGGGAAGTACTTTGCGCAGAGCCGTCTCTACACCAACCTCTCTCGCCAGCTGGCCTGGCGGGGAATCCCGAGGGCCGGGAAGCTCATCGCGCTCGACCTCCGGGGCCCCGCGAACGGCACCTGGCTGCTCGCCGCATCGGCCGCCGTCTCGAGCATCCCGCTGCCCCCCTTCGGCACGCTGCGACTCGATCCCGCGACCCTGTTCATCGTCGCGGGAGGGCCCCTCGACCCGCAGGGGCGCGCGAGCCTGACGTTTCCCGTGCCCGTGAACCCGACGCTGGTGGGCGCCTCTCTCTACTGGCAGGGGCTGGTCGGGCCGCCGTTGCGATTCACGAATCTCGAGATCACCACCGTCACGAATCTGTGATCCGCCTCCCGGACGCGCGTCGAACCGGGGCGCGGTAGACCGGCACCCTGCCCTCGAGCCCCCTTGCCCCCCGAAGCCGCCCCGAGGTGCCGGAGCGCAGCGCTCCGGTTACCGCGCATCTCCACGAGTCCTAAGGTCTCTCGCCATGAGGCGCCTGCCTCCGACGCGGGAGACGACCATGCGAGCCTCCGTCTTGGCCCTGTCCGCTGCGCTGGGGTTGACTTCCGCCACGTCAGCTCAGCGATTCGGGTTCACGCATGGGATGGTCCCGGGAGAGGCGGACTCCACCGTCGCCCTCGCTCTCGCGGACCTCGACGGGGACGGGGACGTCGACGCGTTCGTCGGCGTCAACCCCTCCGCCTATTACGGCCTCGGCGCCGGCCCCATCCCCGGACAGGGTCGCCTCCATCGCAACGACGGCGCGGGGGTCTTCGCGGACGACACGGCGGCCAGTCTTCCGGCCCTCCCCGGGTTTCCGAACGCGGTCGCGGCGGGCGACGTGGACGGGGACGGCGACTCCGACCTGCTCGTCGGCATCGGCGGCCCGAATCAGCTCTTGATCAACGGCGGGGCGGGGACGTTCACGGACGTCGCGGCGACGAATCTCCCCCCCCTGTCCGGCAACACTTTTGCGGCGGCGCTCGGCGACGTCGATGGGGACGGGGATCTCGACGCGTTGCTCGGCACGTTCGGCCAGAACCGCCTCCTCCTCAACAGCGGCACGGGGGTTTTCGCGGACGCGACGGCGACGAACCTCCCGGCCCTGACCGACCAGACGTTTGCCTTCGCGCTCGGGGACGTCGACGGGGACGGAGATCTCGACGCGCTGGTCGGGAACTCGAACTTCACCGCTTTTGGCGGCCGGCAGAGCCGGCTCTATCTCAACAACGGCGCGGGAGACTTCGCGGACGCGACGGCGACGAGCCTCCCGGCCCTGCTCGCCAACACGCGCGCGGTGGCGCTCGGCGACGTCGATGGGGACGGGGACCTCGATGCGTTCTTGGGGAACATCCCCGTCGGCGCCGCAGGAGGGCAAAACCGCCTCTACCTGAACGGAGGCACCGGCATCTTCGCGGACGCGACGGCGACGAATCTTCCTCCTCTGGTCGGGTGGACCAGAGCGGTTGCGCTCGGAGACGTGGATGCGGACGGCGACCTCGACGCGTTCCTCGGGAACGGACGCGTCACCTACGGCCTCCCCGCCGCCATGGCGGAGCAGAACCGCCTCCTCCTGAACAACGGCGCGGGAGGCTTCGCGGACGCGACGGCGACGAACCTCCCTGGCCTGCCCGACAACACGAACGCGGTGGCCCTCGCGGACGTGGACGGAGACGGCGATCTCGACGCGTTCCTGGGGAACGCGGGCTCCGAATTCGGGCAGGACCGCCTCTACCTGAACGACGGGTCGGGCGTCTTCACGGACGGCACGGAGGGGAACCCTCCCCTTCCCCTCGACCCGACCAACGCCGCGGCGCTCGGAGACCTCGACGGGGACGGCGACCTCGACGCGTTCGTGGGGAACGACGGCGACCAGGCCCGCCTCTTCCTCAACGACGGGACGGGCGTCCTCCTGGACGCGACGGCGACGGGCGTGCCGACCCTGCTCTCCAGCACGCGCGCCGTCGCGCTCGGCGACCTGGACGGGGACGGGGACCTCGACGCCTACCTCGGGAACCTCGGGCAGCAAGACCTCCTCTACGTCAACGGGGGGACGGGGGTCTTCGCGGACGCGACGGCGACGAACCTCCCGGCCTTGACCGACCCGACGTTCGCCGTCGCGCTCGGGGACGTCGACGGGGACGGCGATCTCGACGTATTCGTCGGGAACTCGGACTACAACCTCGGTCAGCAGAACCGCCTCTACCTCAATGCCGGCTCCGGCGCCTTCACGGACGCCACCGCGACGAACCTCCCGATCCTGATCGACGACACGCGGGCGGTCGCCCTCGGAGACCTCGACGGGGACGGGGACCTCGACGCCTTGGTCGGGAATTGGGACTACGGCGCCGGCATCGACAACCGTCTCTACCTGAACGTCGGCGCGGGGGTCTTCTCGGACGCCACGGCGACGAACCTCCCGGCCAGTCCTCTCGATCGGACGAACGCGGTCGCGCTCGGCGATGCAGACGGGGACGGCGACCTCGACGCCTTCGTGGGGAACTCCTCCCTCAACGGAGGGGGGCCGGAGGGCCTCTACCTGAACGGCGGGGCGGGGACCTTCACGGACGCCACCGGGACGAATCTGCCCGCCGCACCGCCCGGCCTCACGACCTCCGTCGCGCTCGGGGACTTCGAGGGGGACGGGGACCTCGACGCGTTCGCGGGGAAGGTCGCCCAGGGCCCCGTGCGGAACCGCCTCTACCTCAACGGCGGGGGAGGGCTCTTCACGGACTCCACGGTGACGGACCTCCCCGCCCTCACCGACTGGACGTCGGCGGTCGCCTTGGGCGACTTGGACGACGACGGCGACCTCGACGCCTTCGCGGGGGTGCGTGGTCTGGACCGTCTCTACACGAACCTCACGCGCCAGCTCGCCTGGCGCGGGATCCCACGGGCGGGGAAGCCGCTGACCCTCGACCTCCGGGGGCCGGCGAGTGGGACGTGGCTCCTCGCCGCGTCGCCGGGGAGCGCGAGCATTCCGCTCCCCCCATTCGGGACGCTCCGACTGTTCCCGCCGACCCTGTTCATCGTCGCGGGGGGAGCGCTCGACCCGCAGGGAAGGGCGAGCCTCCCTCTCCCCGTTCCCGCGAACCCGACGCTCGTCGGGCTCTCCCTGTATTGGCAGGCGGTCGTCGGGCCGCCGTTCCGGTTCACGAACCTGGAGATCACCACGGTCACGAATCTGTGATTGCGCCAGGAGACCTGAGAGAGGAGGAGGGCGCTGACGGTGCCGGAAACCTCTCGGAAGGACTCGGCGGGCACTCCCTCCCGGCCGACAAGGGCCGGTCACCGACCTCAGGCGTCGACCGAGGCGGGTAGCGCGGGCTTGACGTCGACCACCGGCGTGCCGTCGATCGCCTCCAAAGGCCCGACCCGCAGGCGCAGGGACTCCTCGATCCGCCACACCCGGACGCGGTGCAGCCCGATCGGGTTCGGCCGGTCCGGCGATCGGGTGGCGAAGACTCCCTTCATTGGATTCCGGGGATCGTCCCGGGGGCGAACGCGCAGGACGTCGCGACGTCCCTGGTGGAGCCACGTCAACAGGATCACCTCCTGTCCAGCGGCGATTCCGTCGAGGGCCTCGGCGAAGGCCGGATCGATGTTCACCCACGCCTCGGGCGCGCCCTCCGAACCCTGCCTGGGGGCATCCTTCCGCGCCGTGATTCGGGAGCGGACGAACCCGATCGGAAGGAGCGAGTACCCGGTGGTCGAGGTCTTGGGGCCTCCCGTCGAGGGAGTCGGCACGACGTCCGAGGGGGCCGGAGGCGTCGCCTCCTGTTCGCCCTCGGCCGTCACCCAGCGGTCCCGCGGGCGGGCGAGGAGGAGGGTGAGTCGCCGGATCGCGTCGGAGTCCTTGTATCGCTCGCGAACGCGGTCCGCGTCCTCCCGGCTCCGCCAGCGACCGAGGGCGATGAGGTGAGCCGGGGCCTCGTGATCGACGAGGATCTGGTGCCCCAGGTAGCCCTCGAAGCTCCGCATGTCGGACCACACCTGCCGGGTGAGGCGCAGCCCCTCGGCCTCCGCGCCGGGCTTCAGCCAGGTATCCCACACGACCGTGACCGTCATCCGTTTCCTCCATCCGACCCGAAGGCGAACCAGCCGCGGCTGGCCGTCAGGTCGCCGCTGTGACCGCCCACCCGTTTCCCAGCAACGGGACCGAGGCGCACATCGGGCCGCCGTCTCGCGCGGTTCCCGCGATGCGCGCCTCCAGGACCAGCCTCTTGTCGACCAGGACGCGACGGACCTGAGCCGGGGTGATGCCGCCGAGCGCGACCTTGGCCCGGCGGTCCCAGCAGGTGTCGCGCTGCCCCGCGCGCGCCCCGGAGTTGACGTAGACGAACCGGCCCGCCGCGGGCCCCTGGGCGAACTCGCCGAGGAAGCGAAGGGTGCCCGGCGCCCGGGGAGTCCCGAGGCGCACGACGAGATCGAACGAGATCGACTGCCGGCTCGACCGGCTCGGCGGAAGGAGTCCGTCGCGGCCCCGCTGGACCTGGATGGCGACGCCCGCCGGCGGACGCTCGACCGTGATTCGGATCGGGAGGTCACCGCTCCACATTCGTGATCTCCGGGCGACGGCGCTTCATGGGCTGCCGGACCTGGATCGGGCCGTCCGCCGTTCGCGTGTGAGAAGGATAGGGGGGGGCGTCCCGGCCCGCGAGGAAGGCGGGCCATCTCGCTACGGGGGATTCCGCGTGGTGCGGAGCAGATCGTCGAGGAAGGCTTGGAGGCATCCGACCGAGGAGACGCCCTCGCTTCGTGCTATCCGCTCTCCCAACTGTCCGAACAGGGCATCGCCGTCCATGACTTTCTCATAGCGCCGACGGAGGGACTTCCGGAATGCCTCGTCGAGACGGCGAGAAGGAGGGTTCTCATCGTCCAGCTCCTCCGGATCGCCGCGCAGACAGGAGGGGAGCTTCCCCGCCTTCAGGCGCAGGCGGGCCTTGAGCCCATCCGGATTCGCGAGGAGCCATGCCTCCAACTCCCACTTCGCGACGTGCGGATGGAATCGGGTCCGACAATCGACGGGGACCTGGTCGCGGAGGCGTCGCTTCAAGGTCTCGACCGTTTCGCCCGCACGGCTCGGATGGAGATCGGCGATCGCGAAGACATGGTCCGCCTTCCCCTCCTTCAAGGTGAGCTCGCACAGCCGGCCGACCTCGTGGATCAGCCGTTCCTTGCTCCGGAGCTGAAGTACGTCGACGCCGACGGATTCGGGAACGAGCGGGGCCAGCAACGCCTTCAGTCCGCGTCGATCCGCCTCTCCCTCGACGTAGATCCGCACCCTCATGACCGCCCGCCGATCTCCCCCGACTGCCAGAGGCTGCCGAGACTGAACTCGCGCAACCAGTTCTTGAGCTTCGCCGAGTCGAGACGCCGGCAGCCCGTGCCTCCTCCCTCCTTCTCCACGACGACGACCTCCTCGGGATGGAGGGCGTCCACGAGTGCCGGAGCGTGCGTCGCGGCGAGTACCTGCGTCCTCGACGATGCCCGGCGGAGCAACTCGGCGACCTGGAGGAGGAGGGAAGGGTGAAGCCCGACCTCCGGCTCGTCGACGCAGATCAGGAGGGGGGGCTTCGGATCGCACAGGATGGTCGCCAGGAGGAGGAACCGGAGCATCCCGTCCGCCACCTGGAGGGCCGAGAGGTCGCGGTCGATGTCCCTTTCCTTCCACCGCAGGACGACCTTCCCGTCCCCGCCCTCCGGAGGGCACGAGAAGTCCTCGAACTCCGGGAAGGCGTGGGCGAGGGCATCGCGGATCTCGTCGTGGGCCTTTCGGAAGTCTCGGCGGGAGTGGAGATGGGAGAGGACCGAGACCAGGTTCTCCCCCCCGGGCGCGACCTTGGTCTCGGCGCGCACGAACTGGGCTCGGCGGACCTCGGAGCCGACGTCGACACGCAGCGGGAAGTGGACGGAGATCGACTCGAATGCCGAACGGACCCGCTCCGAGGTCGGGAAGGACAGCGGGTCCCTGACGATGGAGAGGGCCGACTCCCCCGCATCGAGCTGCCACTTGCGGGCGGCGCCGGGCGCATCTCGATCCCGTCCGGCCGGCGGGTTACCCCCGGGGTCGGCGAACGCGCCGACACCCCGCTGGAAGGAGGCGAAGGGGGTCGACGGTCCTCGATTCTTCTTCGCGGAGGCCGCGGAGGAAAGCGTCTCGCGCGCGATCGCGTGGCCGACGCCGACCGCATCGACCACGAGCTCGTAGTCGAGACGGTCGGCGCGAGAACCTTGCGCGGTGCCCAGGGCGAATCGGACGCGGATCTCGAGTCGCTCGGTCCGCCCGGCCCAGAGGTTCTCCCGGATGCCCCCCCGGCGGGCCAGGCCTTGAGCGAGCCTCCCGCCGGCGATCTCCGACAGGAGCGCGAAGATGTCGAGGAGGTTCGACTTCCCGGAGCCGTTCGGTCCGATGAGAACCGTCAGGGGCCCGAGGGGAAGGTCGACTTCCCGGAGGGACCGATAGCCGGCGACGCGAACCCGGTCGAACACGGCGCTCTTCTACCAGGGGCTGGCCCAGGCCCGCCACGACAGCGCGCTCGAGGGTGCCTCCACCACCAGCGGGACATCCGATCGAGCCGGCGCGCCGAGCCCCGCCATCCTGCGGACCTCGGTGAGACACGCACCCTTCGGTAGGTGCGGTGAAGGGGGAGGCCGGTGGGGGGCGGGGACGCCGACGCTGGTGCGGGCCGACGGGAAGGACGGAGGGGCTATCGCTCGGAGGTCGGCGCGCGGCAGGTTGCAAGGGAGGGATCGCAGGGGGCCCGCCGAGGCATGCTAGGCTGCGGATTCGCCCATGAGGACCTGCTCGGGCAAGATCCTCCTCCGCGTTCCCCCTTCCCCCCACCGCGATCTCGCGGAGGACCCGGTCCGTATGGGCCGCTCGATCAACGCGCTGTATCTCGAGGCCCTCGTCGCGCGGCGGGCGCTCAAGCGCTCCGACCCCTGGAGGGCGGTGGAGCGGATCTGGAGGAGGAACGCCCGCGCCTCACCCGAGCGGGTGGCGGAGGACGTCGCCTCAACCCTGCGCGAGGTGAGGAGTCGCCGGTTGGGTCCGCGTCATCCTCGGGCCGCCGGCGACGCGGATCTTCTCTCCCTCGCTGCCGCGCCGCGCCCTCCTCGTCCGGCGCGGCCTCGATCCGGCGGCGGCGGTCGGCGGCCACCGCGCTACGATCCGGCCCGGGCTCGTCCAGGGAGCCTTCCCATGATCCTGAAGCGCATCACGACCGACCCGGAGGTCTGCGGGGGCAAGCCCTGCATCCGCGGCCTCCGATTCCCGGTGTCGCGGCTCCTCGGTCTGCTCGCCGCGGGGGAGACGACGGAGTCGATCCTGCGGTCGTATCCGTACCTCGAGGCCGAGGACATCCGGGAGGCGCTGAACTACGCCGCACTCCTTGCCGAGGAGCAGGTCATCGACCTCGCCTCGTGAAGTTCCTCCTGGACATGCCGGTGTCCAGGAGGCTCGCCGAAACCCTCCATCGGCGGGGACACGAGGCGGTCCATGCGGCGCGGGCGGTCGCGTCGCACGCCCCGGGGTCGAGGCGCGAGCCGGCCGGCGGGGAGAGGGGGTTCCCCTCCCTCGCCGCCTCCTCCTCCGTGAAGGAGGGCGCTACCTCGGCGGGCCCGACCGCGGGATTCTCAGAATGGGAGAGGGGCCCGGATCGACACGGGGCCGCGGCGGTTTCCCCTTTGGAACGCGCTTCACGATCGGCGCCTTCTTCACCGGCATTCGGGAGACGCACTCCATCCCCCGATCGAGCCACATCCGGAGGATCTCCTCGGTGCTCAGGGTGGCCTGGGAGATGTACACGTGGTCCGGCGTCGCGCGCCCCGCGAGGTCCGTCGCGGAGACCCCGGGCTCCTGGAGCGCCTCCTCGTAGAGGTTGGGGTCGAGCCTGACCACCAGACGGTCCCCGGCGATTCCGCAGAACATGTGCTCGTTGAGGAGGAAGCCGAGGCCGCCGAGCATCTCCTTTTCGACGACCCCCGTCCGTCCGGCGAGCGCGGCGCGGACGCGGTTGGCGAGAGAGATGTGGTAGTGCATGGTCGCCGCCCTTCGTTTTCGGGGCCCCGGGGGGGGGACCTTAAGGGTCCGGAGGGCCTTCGTGGGGGCTCGCCCCCTCCTGGCCCGCCCGCGGATCCGGAGGCGCCACCGGGTCGGGGAGGAGCTGTTCGACCTGGCCGTGATCCTCTCGAACGTCGCCGTCCTGCTCGCCCGACCGAGGAAGGTCCGGGCCTCCCCCGATCCCGACGACGACAAGTACCTCGCCGCGGCGGTCGAGGGGCGGGCGGGCTTCCTGGTGACGGGGGACAAGACCGAGTTGCTAGCCCTCCTGGAGTTCCGAGGGGTCGCGATCGTCGGTCCGCGGGAGTTCGTCCGGGCCCTCCCGATCTGAATCCCGCCGTCGACCCGGGCAGGCCGGGAGGGGCGCGGGCTTCCCCCGGGTCGAGGAACCGACCGATAGCATGCTCCCGATGGCGGACGTCCCTCCTGTTCCCGCGCGCCGGACGGGGCCCGCGGCCCTCGTGACGGGCGCGACGAGCCTCCTCTTCATAGGGGCCGTCGGCGGGATCTACCTCCTCTCGCGGGCGAGGGAGCCCGCGTCGGACGCGTCTCCCGCCCAGGAGCAGCCGGCCGGGACCGGGCTGATCGAGGGGAGGGACTACCGCGTCATGGTGGCCGTCGCCCACGTCCGGCCGGAGAAGGCCGAGGGCGCGAAGTGGGACTCGGGGCTGGCGGAGAAGGCGGCGCCCGACCCCTACTACGAGATCTGGTGGCGCGGGAACCTCGTCTTCCGGAGCCAGGAGGTGGAGGACGCGCTCGTCGCCTCCTGGAGCAGCGTCGCCCTCCCGAAGCTCCTGAAGCTCCTCACCGACGAGAAGATCTCTCTCGAGACGGTGAAGGAGGGGGCGCTCATCCAGGCGCGCGCGGCGGAGGAGATCCGGGTGAAGGTCTGGGACGACGACCCGGTCGACGACGACCTGATCGAGGAGTTCGCCGTGACGACGGCGGAGCTGCGGGTGGGGGATCAGGTCCGGCAGGGGAAAGGGGGGCTCGAGAGCGTGACGCTCCGGATCCTTCCGCGGGACGCCCAGCAGCTGGACCAGCTCTTCCGGTGACGGGGGAGCCTCGGCCGGTGCCGGCGGCGCGCGCCCGGTGGATCTCGGCGGCGAACTGGCTCTGCCACGGGATCCTGGCGGTGGGCCTCGTCGCGCCCTCCATGACCTACGTCCCGCGCCTGGGCGGCGCGACGGACGTGGCGAGGGCGGCGGGGCTGATCCCGGCGCCCGCGACCTACTCCGTCCTCTCGGGGATCGTCTCCCTCCTCGAGAACGGGGACGTCCTGATCGGGTGCGTGCTCCTCGTCTTCTCGGTCGTCTTCCCGATCTCGAAGCTCGTCGTCGTCCGGCTCGCGCTCGGGGGGGCGGGCGCGGGCGCCGTGGCGCCGCGACTGCTCAAGGCGACGGCGCTCGCGAGCAAGTACTCGATGACCGACGTCTTCGTCATCGCGCTCCTCGTCGTCGCGTCGAGGACGATGCCGGGCGGCTCGCGGATCGAGCTCGAGTGGGGGATCTTCGCCTTCTGCGCGGCGGCGCTCCTCTCGACCGGCCTCACCTCCTCGGTGCGGAAGGAGGCGGCGGGGGTCGGGGCGGGGGATGCTGGGTAGGTGGCGTCCCCCTTCCGGGCGAGCCTCGACTCCGCGACTTCGCGGGCGAAGTTCGAGGGCGCCGACCCCTCACCGGCGGCATGTCGTCGACGTCCGCCGCCGGATGTCGGCTGTCAGGACGACGCCGTCCTCGTGGAGGATGTCGAAGAGGACGCGCCAGTCCCCGACGCGCCGCCTCCAGGCCGTCGGCTGGCCGCGGAGATGGACGATGTCGCCCGCCCAGGGGTCGGCCTCCGTCTCGCCGAGCGCCGCCGAGAGGCGGTCGCGGTCTCGACCCGGGACCCGCCTAAACTGCTTTCTTGCGGCCGACGCGAGGGTGACCTTCCAACTCACGGAGCAACTCGTCGAGGCTCACCGAATCCCCCCTTCGGTACTCGCTCCGGGCACGGCGCAGGGCGCCGATCTCGGCGGGCGAGGGCGCCTGCTGCGGGAAGGACCTCGTCAGATAGCGACCGAGCGCCTCCCGCACGATCTCGGAGGAGGTACGGCGCTCGAGCCGACGGACCCGGTCGAGCCGATCGAGCATCTCCCCGGTCAGGGAGATGGTCAGTGCACGGCGCTTGCTCATGCGGAGGTCGACGCGCCCCCTATTTTAGGGCGGCGTCCGGGGAGCCACGAGCGGCGGGGTCCCGTCCTCCTCCGCAACCACGTCGCGGGGCCGGGGGGTTCGACGGCCGCGGCCGAGGTCGGCGAGCGGCGGGCGCTCGAAGGGACTGGGCACGAGGTTCCTCTCCCAATTACGACGAACGAAGTCTCGCTTGGTTACAACTCGGCGCGTACGGGTCCGGCCGGGGCCCGGAACTCCGGCTCGGAGGCTTCGTCGCCGGATCCAGGTCCTCGGCTCACAGCGGGTTCCAAGGAGCCGTGGCTGGGGATTCAGCCAGGTGGAGCCTCGTCGCGATGGGGTGGCGCCTGCGATCCCCGCGGTCGAAGGCGTAGGCGGGGACGTCCGTGTCGTGGAACGACCCATCGGACGTGGAGGTCGTCGCGCTTCCACCTCCAGCGGCCAACGACGAGGGGCTGCTCCCTCATCCCCTGGCGCAGGCGCCGAAGCGACGCCTCCCGTTCCCTGTACTCCCGCGCGAGGCTCTCGAGGAACCCTCGGACGAGGTCGGTCAGCAATCGTCGCCGGGTCGCGGCGACGACCCGGGCGCGGAGGAGGACCTCTTCCTCGATGGCGAGGGTGAGGTTTCGCTTCTTCATGCGATTCCAGACGCCGCTCTGGACGATCAGCGCCGGCCGCTTCTTCCGGATCTCCGCGCCGATCGCAGGGTCGAAGTCGACGACGTGGATCTCCCCCCGTCGGGGGTGGGCGGCCTCCCCCGCTTTTCCCATTCCTCCCAGGTCTCCCATGCCTCCTCCTCCAGGGGGAACCACTCCTGGGCCATCCGGAGGTCCCGGGCCGCGCGACGCTTCGCTCCCTCCGCCATGCGCTCCTCGATCGCGGCGCGGCAGGAGAAGTCGAGGTAGTGCCGGAGCGCGCGGCCGATCAGCAGGCTCCGGCCACGTTCTCCGACGGTCTCGTCGAGGAGGGCGAGCGTCTTCCGGGAGAGG
>JAKEFM010000136.1 GCA_022616055.1 Planctomycetota bacterium | reverse complement strand
CTTCGGGAGCCTGCGCGCCCTGGCGCGCGCGGCCGCGGGGGAGATCCGCGCCGCCGCCGGGATCGGGGAGCGCCGCGCCGCGGCGCTCGCGGCCGCGTTCGCGCTCGGCCGGCGCGCGGCGCGGATGGAGTGGGTGCGGGCCGACCCGGTGCGCTGCGGGCGCGAGGTCTTCGAGTTCTTCCGGCCGAGGCTGCGGGGCCTGCGGAAGGAGACCTTCTACGCGCTCCTGCTCGACGGGAAGAACCGCCTCCTGCGCGAGGAGCGGGTCTCCGAGGGGACGCTCACCTCCTCCCTCGTCCACCCGCGCGAGGTCTTCGCGCCCGCGGTGAGGGAGTCGGCGGCCGCCCTGATCGTCGTCCACAACCACCCGAGCGGCGACCCGACGCCGAGTCCTGAGGATCGCGAGGTGACCCGGCGGCTGCGCGCGGCGGGGGAGATCGTCGGGATCCGGGTCCTCGACCACGTCGTCGTGGGGGAGGACGCGTACGTGTCGTTCCTCGAGAAGGGGTGGCTCTGAGCCGGGCCCGCCGCCGCTTCCTCGGACTCTTTGACGCGTCTCCGGGGGACGGCTATCCTGCGCCGCTTCGCCCTCCCCCTGGCGTAACCCGGCGCATCGAGGCGCCTAGACAAGCCCCGGGAACCCTCGGAGCCCGACCCCGCTCGCCGCATGCCGGAACGCTTCGCCCTCGAAGTCCTCCAGGCTGGGGGTGTCGCGGAACGAGAGGTCCCGCTCGGGGGGGAGCGGACCACGATCGGCCGCAAGCCCGGGAACGCCATCGTCTTGTCGGACACCCACGTCTCCGGGGTCCACGCGGAGGTCGTCGAGGAGGGAGGGCGCTGGGTGCTCCGCGACCTCGGGAGCACGAACGGCACGTTCCTCGACGGGAGGCGGATCGAGGAGGTGACCCTCTCGCCCGGGGACGAGTTCGTCATCGGGCAGACGCGGATGCGGTTCCTCGACCGGGAGTCGGCCCCCGCGGCGCGCCGGGTCGAGGCCCCCGCCCCCGCCCGCCGCTCCATGGTTCTCCCCCTCGCCCTCCTCCTCGCCCTCGGTGGCGCGGGGTACGCCTACCTCCAGTTCGGACGGAAGGGCGGCGGCGAGGAGACGGCGCCGGTCGCGGCCGTCGCGGGGAACCTCCTGCGGAGCCCCTCCTTCGAGGCGGGGGAAGGGGAGGATCCGGCGAAGGCCTGGCGGTCGGAGGAGGGGGGACCGAGGTTCGCGTTCGGCCGGGAGGGGGCTCGCTCCGGAGCCTCGGGCGCCTCCGCGGCCTTCTCCGGCCCGGAGGTCGCCCGTCTCGTGCAGGCCGAGGAGGTCGCCGTCGACGAGGGACGCTCCCTCCATCTCGCCCTCCACGCCCGCGGGGAGGGCTCCGCGATCGCACTGCGGGCCCAGTTCTCCTCCTCGCACAACCCCGAGGTCTCCCACGTCCGCGGGGGGGACTTCGTCGAGCTCCGCGGCTCCTTCGCCCGGGTCGAGGCGCAGGTCCTCCCCCCTCCGGGGTGCGACCGCGCGCGCCTCGAGGCGGTCGTCGTGGGGTCCGCCGGGACGGTCGCGGTCGACGACGTCGAGATGAAGGGGGGCGAGTCGGGGCGTCCGGAGGCCCTGCTCGTCAACGAGGTCGAGTGCGCCTTCGATCCCCTCGACGCGTCCCTGAAGCGGATCCGGGAGCCGTGGCTGCGCCACCTCGGCGTCGCCTTCGCCGCCGGCGACTCGCGGTTCGAGCCCTCGGCGGTCCTCTCCCCCTCGACCGGGGAGGTGCGCCTCCCCTCGGGCCCCGCGGGGCGACTCGTCTCCTCGGCGAGCGCGGCGAAGGAGGGGATCTCGATCCGGTACGCCTTCGAGCCCGCCGGCGGCGCCGCCGCGCGGCCGGCGCTCTCCTTCGAGATCCCTCCGGAGTACCTCGCGCAGAACGGGGTCTCCCTCCTCGGCCCGGCCGGGGCCCCCGAGTACTCGGGCGACTTCCGCGAGGACGGGGTCGCCGGCCTCGTCCTGGGGGACGGGCCGAGCCGCCTCCGGATCGGCTTCGACGCGCCCCTCTCGGTGGTGGCGAGGCTTGGCGCGGGGGGCTACCTCGGGGTCGAGGCCCCCTTCGAGAAGGCCCTCGGCGTCACCCTCCAGGTCTCCTTCGAGGAGGAGAGGCGGCGGGCGCGGGACCTCGTGAGGGAGGGGGAGGCGGCCGCGAGCCCCGCCGTGGCGATCGCGAAGTTCGGCGAGGTCGTCTCCCAGTTCCCCTTCGAGAAGGAGAGCCTCGCCCGGGCTCGCGAGGAGCGCGCGCGGCTGCTCCGGGAGGGCCTCGAGCGGCTCGCCGCGCTCGAGAGGGAGGCGGAGGAGGCGAGGTTCTTCCGCATCCGGGGGGCGTTCCTCTCCGCGAAGGACTCGGCGGCGAGGCTCGCCGAGGCCTACCGCGGCAGCGAGCCGGGCGACCGCGCGGCGGCCCTCCTCGCCCGGATCGAGGAGGACGCGCGCGCGTACGAGACGGAGGTCGCGACGCGGGACAAGGAGCGCCGGGACCGCGTCGCGGACGAGCTCGACAAGCTCGGCATGAAGACGCTCGCGGCCCTGGTCCGGGGAGGGTAGGCGTGGCGACCGGCATCGGCATCGACGTCGGGACGAAGGGGATCCGGCTCCTCGAGGTCCGGGGGAAGGGGGGGGTCTTCCGGGTGACCCGATTCGCCGAGGCCCCGCGCGCGCCGGGCTCGCGCGGGCCCGAGGCGCTGCGCCAGGCGGTCGAGGAGGCTCGCCTCAAGGGGAAGGGCGCGCGCGTCGGCCTCACCGGCCGGGACCTCATCTTCCGGTACCTCCAGGTCCCTCCGGTGCCCGAGTGGCAGCTGCGCAACCTGATGAAGATCGAGGTCGAGGGGCTCTCCGGACAGCCGGGGGGGGAGGTGGCGGCCGACTTCAACCTCCTCCCCGTCCCGCGCGGGCTGGGGGGGGAGGACACCGTCCTCCTCGTCGTCGCCCGCTCCGCCTCCCTCGAGGAGATCCTCGCGGCGCTGGGGAAGAGCGGGCTCGGGGCGGGCTCCTTCACGCCGAACGCCCTCGCCCTCTACACGGCGTACCTCCACGGCGGGGCCGAGCCGAAGGGGTGGACGCTGCTCGCGAACCTCGGCGACGAGAACACGGACGTCGCCCTCGTGAACGGCGCGGAGCTGGCCTTCGCCCGCAACCTCGCGGGGGGAGGGTCGGCCTTCACGAAGGCGATCGCCGACCGCTTCAACGTCTCCCCGGAGAAGGCGGAGCGCCTGAAGGTCGAGCTCGGGACCGTCGATCCGGGGGCGAAGGACCGGTACGCGTCGGGCCAGGAGGAGAAGGTCAGCCACGCCGCCCTCGCCGCGGCGGGGCAGGTCCACGAGCTCCTGAAGTCGGTGCCGATGCTCGCCCGCACCCAGGCGAAGCTCGCGGAGGCGAAGATCGAGCGCGTCCTCCTCGCCGGAGGAGGGGCGAAGCTCCGCGGGCTGCCGGAGTACCTCACCGCCTCCCTCGGGGTCCCCGTGGAGACCTTCGCCCCCCTCGAGGCCCTCGACGCCTCGGGCCTCCCGGGTGATGAGGCCGCGGCCCTGGAGGCGAGCGGGCCCGCCGCGGTCTGCGCCCTCGGGCTCGCCCTCCTCGGCGCGGCCCCGGAGGCCTACTCCCTCGAGATTCTCCCGGAGTCGGTCCGCAAGCGCCGGGAGTTCGCCCGCGGGGGCGCCTTCGCCGTGGCCGCCGCGGCCCTGGCGGGGATCTTCCTCGTCGGGGATTTCGTCTTCACCTGGAAGCAGTCCTCCACGAAGGTGGGCGACGCGGAGCGCCTCGTGTTGGAAGGGCGGCGGCGCGAGAAGGCGAACGCGGACACGGAGGAGGTCCTCGCCCAGGCCGAGGCGCTCTCGAAGAAGGGGCGCATCCTCGAGGATCGCGCGCAGGCGGGGGCGGGCCTCGTGCGGGCCCACGCGCTCCTCCAGCGCCACCTCCCCCCCGACCTCTGGCTCACGAAGATGTCCCTCGACCGCAAGGCCGACCCGGTCCTGAAGACGGGGGACGAGCCGCGCCCGATCGTCGTCGTCGAGGGGCAGGGGCGCGAGGGGGCGGCGGGGATCGAGGGGACCTTCGGGCTCCTCGCCCAGGCCCTCGAGGGGGAGAAGGTCGCCGTGAAGAGCGTCGCGGGAAGGGGACGGGGGAGCGGTCCGGGCGGGAGCGCCTTCCAGTTCACCCTCGAGCTCAACCTCTTCCCGGAGGGGGAGTGACGTGGACGCCGCCGCCTTCCTCCAGCAGAACCGGAAGTTCCTGATCGGGGCGTGCCTCGGGGCGGTCGTCTTCCTCGTCGGCCGCACCGTGACGGCCCGGACGGTCGGCGACTCCCTCGCGACGGCCCAGCGCGACATCCGCCGGGAGGGGAACAAGCTCAAGGAGGCGCGGTACGGCGCGAAGGAGCTCGCGAAGGCGAAGGGGGCCCGCGACGGTGTCGCCGCCGCCTTCGAGGCGCTGCGGGCGCGCGTCGAGTTCGTCCCCAACCCCCGGTTCGTCCTCCCCGAAGGGGCCTCCGTGCCGACCACGTTCTACCTCGAGGCCGCGGCGAAGGCCCGCGAGGACCTCCGCGCGAAGGCGAGCCGGGCCGACGTCGACTTCGACGAGCGCCTCGGGCTCCCCCCCCTCTCCCCCTCGTCGAAGGAGGAGATCCGGCGGACGCTCCGCGCGCTCGACCTCGCCCACCGCCTCGTCGAGCGGGGGATCGAGGCGAAGGTGAGGCGGATCGAGGAGATCCGCGGGGTCGAGGCGCGCGTCCGGCGCAAGGGGGGGGAGAAGGGGAGCGGGGGCTTCCTCGAGGAGATCCGCGTCTCGGTCAAGGTGACCGGACCCGCCGCCTCCGTCGCCCGGTTCCTGGAGGAGACGCAGCGGGGGGAGCGGATCCTCCCCCTCGGCGGTGCCGCGGTCCTCGTCCGCTCGCCGGAGCGCGAGGGGGAGGTCGTCGCGACGGCGGAGTTCGCGAGCCTCGAGGTCCACCCGGAGCGAGAGCCGTAGGGGACGATGAAGGTCAATCGCGAGCAGGGCCTCTTCCTCCTCACCCTCGCCTTCCTCGGCTGGCTCTCCCAGGGCTTCTTCGACGATTCGGGGACCCCGAGGGTCGGGACGGCGAAGGGGCGCGATCTCCCCGCGCGAGCGGCCCTCGACCCGGCCCGCTCCGCCGTGGGGAAGGAGGGGTACGCCCTCGAGGGGAGGAGTCCCTTCGCGCCGCCGCGCGACACGCGACCGCTCCCCCCTCTCCCCCTCGATCCTCCTCCGCTCGACGCGCCCCCGGTCCTCGCTCCCCCGGGGTCCCCCTCGACGGCGACGAAGCGGTTCGGCCAGTTCTACCGGATCGCCTACGCCCCGGTGCCGGAGGCGGCGCCGGCGGACCCGAACCTCAACGGGGGGGCCCCGCCGGAGGATCCCCCGGCGCCCGCCGACCCGCCGGTCGTGGACCGCCGCGCGCGCGCGGAGGGCCTGAAGAAGCAGTACGACTGGATCCGCTCGGGCCTCGGCTACGACTTCGGGTACATCGTCAACCCCGACCGCTACCGGCTCCGCATCGATGGAGCGCGCGCCGCCGAGCCGGTGCGCTTCATCCCCTACGACCCCGCGAAGAACCGGCCGATCTCCGCCGAGATCCAGGTCCCCCGCGACCGGGGGGGGCAGGACCTCGACTTCGGGTTCGCCGACACCCTCGCGAACCGGATCGAGCAGCGCTTCGTCGAGCAGCGCTACACCGCCGGCGGGATCCCCGAGCTCCTCGAGTTCGCCGAGTGGTGCCTCGACAAGGGGATCGAGGAGAGCAAGGCCTTCGCGCGCGCGGAGCATGTCTACCGCGAGGTGATCCGCCTCGATCCGGGCGATCCCGCGGGCCCGCTCGGGCTCGGCCGCCTCCTCGAGCGGGCCTTCCGGCTCGAGCAGGCCTGGGCGCACTACCAGGAGATGGCGCAGGGCCCCTTCAAGCAGCGCGCGATGCCGCGCGTCCGCCTCGGCGTCCTCGCGGCGAGGTTCGGGCTGCCGGAGCGGGCCGAGCAGGAGTTCCGCGAGGCGATCCGGCTCGAGTCCGCCGTCCCCGAGGCGCACGAGGCCTACGGCGAGTTCCTCCTCGCGCGGGGTCGTGTCGAGGAGGCGCTCCCCGAGTGCGAGGCGGCGCTCCGGCTCGAGCCGTCCGCCGCGCCCGCGCGGGCGAGGATCCGCTGCCTCCTCGGCCGCGCGCGGCTCGCGGCCGGCGATCCCGAGGGGGGGATGCGGGCCTTCGACCAGGCGCTGGAGGCGGTCTCCGGCGACCCCGCGGCGCTCGCCGGCAAGGCGGCATGCGCCTACGCCCTCGCGGACTTCTCCGCGGCGACGGAGGCGGCCACGCGGGGGATCTCCGCGGGCGCCGCGACCCCCCAGCTCTACCTCGCCCGGGGTCTCGCCCGCATGCGAGCGGGGTTCGGGCTCCCCGCCGGCGAGGGGATCCCGCTCCTGCGCGAGGCGGAGGCGGACCTGCGCGCGTCGACCGCCCTCGATCCGCTGCGGACCGGGCTCGGGCTCGCCGCGCTCGGCTTCCTCCTCGACATGACGGGCCGGAGCGAGGAGGCGCTCGACGCCCTCGACCGCGCCCACGAGGCGGACCCGACCGACCCCTACACCCTCTACCTGCGGGGACGCCTCCTCCGCCGGCGGGGCGAGATCGACGCGGCGAAGGAGTCGCTCTCCCAGGCGCTCGAGGTCGAGCTCGAGTTCCCCGACGCGCTCGCCGAGCGGGGGTTGGTCGCGGTCTCCGAGGAGCGGATGGACGACGCCCACCGCTACCTCGTGCGGGCGGCCTCCCTGGCGCCGAAGGAGCCCTTCTTCCGGCTCCTCCTCGGCATGGGGGCGCTCCTCCGGGGCGACATCCGGGCGGCCGAGGAGCACCTCGGCGAGGCGATCAAGCTCGACCGCGACTCGGGACCGGCCCGCAACGGCCTCGGCGTCTGCGCCTACGCGCGCGGGGACACGACGGGCGCGCTCAAGCAGTTCGCCCAGGTGAAGGACCGGTTCAAGAACCAGCCCGACTCCCCCCACGCGCGCTACGCCACCGAGACGTTCGACCGGATCAACGAGCACAAGGACAAGGTCGAGCAGACGGACGACTTCGAGCGCAACGAGCTTCGCCGCGGGTGGATCGAGGAGCCCGAGGCGGGGCTCGTGATCAGGATCGTCAACGGGAAGGTCAAGATCGAGGGGACCTCGACGCGGGAGGGGGAGGCGCGCGTGTACCGGGAGATCGCCGCCCGGGACTTCGTGTCGTTCGAGGCGACCCTCGAGGTCGGCGCGGAGAACCAGGCGCAGTTCTGCGGGCTCTTCCTCTCCTCGGAGACGTCGAGCGGGGGGAAGACGGTCGTCAACTTCCGCGTCGACCTCGCCCGGACCCGCGAGGGCGTGGTCCAGTACCGCATCACGACGAACCCCCGCGAGGGCCCGAAGGCGACCGACGCGCCCGCGGGGATCCACTGGAAGACCGGCACGCCCGTCCGCATCTCGATCGAGCGCGCGGGGAGCGCCGACGACCCGCGCCTGCGGATCCTCCTCGACGGGGAGACGGTCTTCGACAACACGCTGCGGGAGTTCCGCGGCGTCTCGGGGAGCTACAAGCTCGGCGTCTTCGTGCAGATGGAGGGGGCGGGGCGCACCGCCGACGTCTCCTTCGACGACGTGCGGCTCGTCTACAGGAAGTCATGACTCCCTCCCGCCGCGGCTTCACCCTGATCGAGATCCTCCTCGTCCTGGCGGTCCTCTCCCTCCTCCTCGTCATGCTCCTCCCGCGCTTCGGGGAGTTCCTGAGCCGCGGGAAGGTCCAGGAGACGCGCGCCCTCGCCCAGGAGCTCGCGGGGATGATCGACTCCTACAACAGCGAGTCGGGGGACTACCCCTCCTGCTCCTACAAGGGGCTCCCGGCGCAGCCCCCGAACGACACGAACACGGGGACGGAGAGCCTCGTCGCCTTCCTCGCGGCGCCGACCTACGACGGGCCCAAGCCCAAGGAGTCGACCCTCATCAACTCCGACGAGGACCGGTTCCCCCGGAAGGTGACCGAGTACGCGGTCGACGACGCCTTCGAGGTGCGCGACGCCTGGGGGAACCCCTTCGCCTACTTCCACGCGGCGGAGTACGAGCGCAAGCAGTCCTACCGCTGCGAGGGGGAGGCGGGGCCGGGGGGGGACGGGGAGGTCGAGGCGCGGCGAAGCAAGAAGACCGGGAACTTCCTCCGGCCGCAGGACTATCAGGTGATCTCGGCGGGCCGTGACGGCGAATTCGGAACTCCCGACGACCTCGGGTACGGCGACGAGCCGTAGTCGAGGGGCGCGCTCCCGCTCCCGCGGGACGACGCTCCTCGAGCTCCTCGTCGTCCTCGCGCTGGTCGGAGCGCTCCTCGGGATCGGCGTCGGCTTCGCGGCCCGGCTCACCTTCCCCCGCCAGGCCGCCGTCGAGGGGGTGAAGGGGGTGCTCCAGGCCGCCCGCGCCTTCGCGGTGACCCAGGGGAACCTCGCCCGCGTGCTCGCGAGCCGAGAGGGGAGGTCGGTCCAGCGGCTCGGCTTCAAGACGATCGGGGAGTGGCACTTCGAGGGGTCGGGAGGGGAGGGGGCCTTCGGCCACGCCCTCGATCTCCGGGTGGCCCACGCGGTCGAGGAGGGACGCCTCGGCTCCGCCCTCGCCTTCGAGGACGGCGGCTTCGCGGAGGCGTCGATCGGCTCCCATCCCTCGTGGCAGACCCGCGACGGGTTCTCCTTCCGGGCCGACGTCCGCCCCGAGCGGGGAGGAGGGACCGTCGCGCGACGGGGGGACGCCTGGCGCCTCGAGATCCGGGCCGACGGCTCCGCCGGGGTCGAGATCGCCCTCGTCTCCGCCGTGAAGGGGGAGGGGGCCCGCGGGGAGAGGGTCCGCGTCGAGTCTCCCCCCGACCTCGTGCGCCCGGGCCGGTGGACCCGCGTCTCCTTCCTCTACGACCGCACCCACCTCCGGCTCTGGATCGACGGGATCGAGCGGGCCCGGAGCCGCCGGGCGACCGAGCCGGTCTGGCTCGACGGCTCGCACCTGCGGCTCTCCGATCCGGAGCGGACCTTCCGCGGCGCGATCGACGAGGTGGCGGTGGCCGCCCTCGTCGTCGAGGAGCCCCTCCTCCTCCCCGAAGGGGTCGAGCTCGCGCAGGACGCCGACGTCTGGTTCGACGCCTCCGGCAACCTCGACCCGGCGCGCCACGACGGGCCCCTCGCCCTGGAGCTGCAGTTCGAGCGCGGCGCCTCCCGCCGGATCGAGGTGACCGCCTACGGGACCCTGCGATGAAGAAAGCCCGTCGCGGCTTCGCCCTCGTCGTCGTCCTCCTCGTCCTGGCCGCCCTCATCGCGGTGGCGACTCCCTTCCTCCTCTCGATGCGATCGGGGGACCGGGTGGCCGTCCACCGGACGGCCCAGGCGCGCGCCCGCCTCGCCGCGCGCGGCGGGGTCGAGCACGCGCGCCGTTTCCTCCACGACACCTACCCCTCCCGCGACGCCTCCCCCCTCTCCGACGGCGAGGCGGAGCTCTCCGTCCCCCCGATCTCCAAGGCCGTCCTCGACGCGCGCGACCCGCGCGGGACGATCCTCTCCGTCCGCGCGGAGGACGAGCAGGGGAAGATCCATCTCAACAGCGCTCCCGCCGCCCTCCTCGGCGCCCTCCTCGGCGGCCGCGCCTTCCTCGCGCGCGACGCCAAGGTCGACGACGTCGAGCTCTTCCTCGACGACGCGTCGGGCTTCCCCGAGGAGGGGTTCGTCTGGATCGGGAACGAGCTGATCCACTACAAGGAGAAGGAGGGGGCGCATCTCAAGGGGTGCACGCGCGAGGTCCTCTCCGAGACCGGCCGCTACTTCAAGAAGCGGGACCACAACGCCGGCGACCTCGTCCTCGACGACCGCGTGCGCGCGATCGCGCTGCGCCGGATCGGGGAAGGCGCCGACGGGCGCTGGCGACCGTTCGACTCTCCCTCGGCGATCGTCGGGATCGAGGGGCCCTCCCCGGCCGATCCCTACGGGCGGCGGGACTTCGAGCGGATCGCCCCGCTCGTCACCCTCTGGTCCGACCGTCTCGGCGCCGGGGACTGGACCGTCCCGGTCCGGGTCGACGAGGTGACGAAGGACGAGCAGGAGGTCTACCGGGTCCTGCGCGTCGCGAGCGCCCGCGACTTCCCGGACGGGGCGACGGTCCGGATCACGATCGGCAAGCAGGCCTTCCACGATCTCGTCGTCGACTCGAGCGTGGACGGGGGGAAGCTCCTCCTCGAGCGGGGCCTCCCTGGCGCCCCCGATCTCTACCAGGCCGAGATCTCCGCCCTCGTCCGCCACCCGGTGAACGCGAACAGCGCCTCCGCGGAGGTGCTGCAGCTGTGCCTCGACGGACTGCGCCGGCAGGGGGGAGGGGCGTCGGAGGGGATCGGGACCGCGGAGGCGCGCGCCCTCGTCGAGCGGATCGTCGCCGCGCGCGCGAAGCAGCCGATCGCGGGCTTCGAGGACTTCGTCCGCCGGATCCTCGAGCCGGCGCGCGACGCGGGGGCGCTCGAGGACAGCGACGTCGAGACGGTCCTGCGCAACGCCGAGAACAGCAACGACGCCTGGCTCACGGTCTCGAGCGTCCCCTTCACCTTCGCCTCGGGGGACGTCTACGCGGTCGAGTCGGGCGCCTCGATCAACGCGCGGTCCGGCGTCGAGCGCGCGCGCCACCTCGTGCGCGAGGTCCGCGCGATCCGCCCCCAGGAGGACCTCTTCCTCGCGCTGGGCACCCAGGCGGCCTTCGACGACCACCTCCGTCTCACCCGAGCGGCGCGCCACTGGTGCACCGGCCCCGCGAACACCTCGATGTGGGACCGGCCCCGGTCGATGACGCCGAACGTCCCTCCCTCGCGGGCGACCCCGCTCCTCGGCCTCCAGGGCCTCGAGACTCAGGCGTTTCCCTCCGAGAAGCCCGAAGACTCCTGGATCCAGCCCTGGCCCGCGCGCCGGGCCGAGTTCGGGCCCTACTTGAGCCGGGTCGAGCACTTCGACTTCGACCGGGATCCGGAGGGGCGCGACCCCCGCAAGCAGACGGCGAACTACCCGGCGGAGGGGGAGGGGCCGGTGCAGCTGGCGTCGGGAGGCTTCCTCTGGCCCGGCTCGATGGAGGGGTGGTTCAAGTTCGACGGGGCGCCCGGGGACGGCGCGATCCTCCTCGACCTCGGCGACAACTCGACCGAGCGCAACCGGGTGAGCGTCCGCGTCGAGGGGCCCGACCTCGTGCTGCGCGCCTACGACGCCGGCGGGGAGGACTCCTTCACGCCGGACCGCGACGCGGCGGAGGTCCACCTCCCGACCGCGGGCCTCACGCCGAACACGACCTGGCACCACGTGCTCGCCTCCTTCCGCGGGACGCGGCCGAGCGACCTCCTCCTCCAGGTGAACGGCTTCCGGATGCAGGGGACGGTGACCTACGGCCTCACCAAGCTCGCCTCGGACATCGACGCGGACGACACGACGATCTCCGTCGAGTCGGTGAAGGGCTTCCCCACCTCCGGCCCCTTCCCCGTGCGGATCGGCGGGGAAGTCGCGGTCGCCCGCGTCTCGGGGAACGGCCTCGTGGCGGACTGGAAGGGGTCCGGGAGCGCGACCGATTCCTACGCCGGGGGCCGCGGCGCGAGGAACGTCGGGGTGGGATGGGCGACCGGCTACGAGGCGCCCGGCACCGGCGTCCAGCACAAGCGGGGGGACGCCGTCGAGCTCTACGGCTACGCCGCGGTCCTCGAGTCGCCGATCCCGATCGGCGGGAGCCGCCTCGACGCGAGCCTCGGCCGCTTCAGTCTGGCCCACGTCCTCGGTCCGCCCTCGGGTCCCGGGGACCCGATCGTCTGGCAGAACCCGCAGGGCGGGACATGGCAGCCGGGGTTCGGGGTCGAGACCTCGACGGCGTGGAAGATCGGGGCGGTCGACAACGATCCCGACTTCCTCGCGGCGTTCCAGGAGGACGGCGGGTACGCCCTCGTGTTCCAGCTGCATATCAACATCACTGGCTCTGGCGGCCAGACCGACAACGAGCCGAAGACGATCAACGGCAACCGCATTTCCGGCATCGAGCTCGTCCGCTTCTCCGGGCGCCAGGGGGACGTGCTGACGATCGCGGAGAGGGGGGTCGACACCGTCGAGCTGACCCCGGGCAGCATGACCGACTTCGACGGGAAGACGCACGCCTTCCTCATCAAGTTTGGCCCTGATCCCCAGTGGGGGGAGCAGCCGGCGAACTACGTCTTCATCCTCCCCGTCTCGCTGCGGGCCTCGGGCGTCGACGCCCTCCGCTACTACGCGACCCCGGGAACGACCGGGGACGCGCAGTACGTCCAGATCTACGAGTCCTCGGACGAGGGGCTCACGGAGTGGGTCTGCTACGACGAGATCCTGAACTCCTGCTTCGTCCGGACGGACCCGAACGCCCTCGCCCCGACGGTCTCGGCGCTCATCCCCGGGACGGTGACCGTCAACGTCGGACCCACGCCGAATCCCGGGGGAGGCGGTCCGGGACCGGGGATGGCCCTGCTCAAGGCCGCGCCCCCCCTCCTTCAGTCGTCGAGCACGACGCCCGGGACGATCGGGACCCCCCCGACCCTCCCACAGCCCCACGTCTCGACCGCGTACACGCTTCTCCGGTTCCGGGGGGTCCACGGGACCTACAGCCACGCGCACTCCGCGGGGGCGGAGCTGATCCCCGTCTTCCGCGTCAGCCAGATCGCGGGCGGCGGCCGCCCGGGGCGCCACGAGCGGGTCTGCGTGCTCGAGGCCGGGCCGGGAGGAGGGGCGCCGACCCACTACACGGTGAACTGGGCGGCCTACAACGGGGACACGCAGGGCGAGGTCCTCGTCGCCTTCAAGGAGCAGTCGGGGAACATCTTCACGCACACGACGAACCTCCAGGGGAACGCGATCTACGACAGCCGCAGCTACACGCGGCTCCTCAAGGCCCCGTCCGGGGAGCTCCCCACGACGGCGACCCGGTTCGCGGCGGGAGGCTCCTTCGACGGGGCGGGGGGGACCCTGAACGGCATCGTCGACGAGGTCGCCTGCACGAGCGGGACCGCCCCGGGAGGGCTGTACGACGTCCTCTCCCTGGGCCGGTTCATCCTCTCGAACACGGGGGGGATCACGGACGCGGAGAACCAGCTCCTCCTGAACACCGGCGCGGCGATCTTCCCGCACGGCATCTACGGGTTCCCGAGCAACGGCAACCCGATGGACCAGCTCCCCCCGGACGGCGGCGTCCTCAAGGTGGACGAGGAGCTGATGCTCTACCGGATCGCGGACGCCGGGGCGGGGAGCGTCGCGGTCGAGATCGGCGCGAACGGGCGGGCCGCGCTCGGCTCGGAGAAGTCGGCCCACGCGCAGGGGACCTCCGTCGTCTTCCTCGACCACTGGGTCGCCACGCGCCTCACCTCGAGCGTGAACGCCTCGGTCGCGAACCTCCCGCTCGTCGACCCCGAGGGGTTCCCGCCGGAGGGGACGGCGCGGATCGAGGACGAGATCGTCCACTACACGCGGATCCGGGGCGACGGGCTCGAGATGCCGCGCCGGTCGGAGGAGCCCGGAGCCGGCGACGAGAAGGGGGACGGGGTCTTCCGGGGCCGCTTCGGGACGCCGCCGACGGGTCACCCCGGGGACGCGGTCGTCCTCCTCTGGCCCACCCGCTTCTGGGACCGGTACCGGGAGCGCGCGGACGCGCCGGAGCTCGCCTTCTACCAGGTCACGCAGCGGGCCGAGGACGCGCTGTGGCGGCGGATGCTCTGGGAGGAGGAGATCCCCGTGCCCGGGATCGACGTCGTCGCCCTCGCGCGGGTCGACGAGGCGGTCCCGTGGGACGCCGACCCCGAGAAGGAGAAGGACCTGCGGCTGTTCCGGGACCCGAAGGAGAACGCGCTCCCGGTCCGCATCGACCGGAGGGGATCCCGGCTCGAGGTGCGCTTCTCCGCCGAGTACCTCTCGGGCGCGTTCGACCCCGTCTTCGGGATCGCGGACGGATGGAGGTCGGCCCCGCGCATCCGGACGATCGTGCTGGACTACCTCGCCCCCGAGCGGCTGCTCCGGCGGGAGGAGACGGACGGATGAGGCGGCGGGGATTCACCCTCGTCGAGCTCCTCCTGGCGATGAGCCTCCTCGTCGCCTTCGGGGCGCTGCTCCTGCGTTTCGTCGGGGGAGCGCTCGACGTCTGGAGGAGGACGGAGACGCAGCGGGAGCTCGCCGAGAAGGCGACGACGGTGTTCGAGATGCTGGGGAAGGACCTGCGGTCGGTCCTCCCCCTGCGGCTCCACGAGAGCCCGCGCCCCAACCGGGCGCGGTTCCAGGCGGAGCTCGCCAGCGTCGACCGCGACGGCGACCGCCTCGCGGAGACGGTGCTCCGGAGGCTGCGGTTCGTGGCGAGCGTCGACCCGGCGCAGGAGTGGAGGACGATCGCCGGGCTCGTCGCCCGCCTCCCGAGGAGGGCCGACGCGGAAGGGGAGACGCGGATCGTCGCGGAGGCCCCCGGCGACGGGCTCGCCGAGGTGGCCTGGGCGACCGCGGCCGACCGCACGGGGGAGGACCTCGCCCTCCTCTCGCTCGACCGCGGGGCGCGCCCCCTCGTCTTCGACCCGAAGGGGTCCTTCTTCCGGGAGGGCTTCTTCTCTGCGCCGATCACGTTCGCCGAGGACCTGCGCGAGGTGTCGGCCGGTGTGCTCGACTTCGCGCTCCTCTTCCCCGTCCGGGGAGTGGTCGGCTGGGCGGACGTCGACCCCGACCGGCCGTCGGCGGCCGCCTGCGCCTGCTGGGAATCGACGAGGGGGGTCCCCCTCGACCTCCGATCCCACCCGGCGAACAAGTTCCCCCACGAGAAGGGGGAGGCCTCGGCGGCCGAGCCGAGGGACGACGTCTTCCCCGCGCGGGTCCTCGCGACCCTCGTGCTCGAGCGGAGCGGGCCGGGGCGGTTCCCGAAGCTCGCCCAGCCCGTCGGGCCGGCGGAGCGGGTCCTCGAGGTCGACGACGCGCGCGGCCTCCCCCGGACGACCCCCTTCCTCGCGAAGGTCGACGGGGAGTGGGTCGAGGTGTCGGGCGTCGCGGGGAAGACCCTCACGCTCGGCAAGAGGGGCACCCGGGAGACCCCGGCGGCCCCGCACGCCGCGGGGAGCCGCGTGCACGTCGGGGAGGCCTTCCGCGCCGAGTTCCCCCTCGAGGTCGGACGGGAGGCGGGGGAATGAGGCGCGCCAGGGGATTCACGCTCCTCGAGATGCTCATCGCGATGGGGATCCTCACGACGGGCCTCGCCTCCGTGCTCGCGCTCTTCTCCTTCGGCGCGGCGATGGGGAGGACCGCGCGGGAGCGGGAGCGGGGAGCCCTCGCCGTCGAGGCGGTCCGCGCCGACCTCGCCGCGAACCTCTGGACGCTCCGGGAGGACGGGACGATCGAGGACCCCGCCCCGGTCCAGGACCGGCCCGTCCCGAACCACCCGGGTCTGAAGTACTCGGCCACGCTTCGGGAGAACCCGGAGCTGCCGGGGGAGTACGGCGTCGACATCGAGATCGTCTTCCGGGAGAAGGGGCGCGCGCGCCGGGAGGTCTACCGGACGATCCTCGTCCGGGAGGTCCCCTTCGAGCGGCGGATGGCGCGGAGATAGGAGCGGGAGGGGCGGATAGGATGCGCAAGGAGCGGACCTGACATGAAGCGAGCGATCCCGGCCCTCCTCACCCTCCTCCTCGCGGCGGCCCCCTCGAGGGCCGAGGCGCTGCGCCTGCGGGACGGCACCCTGTTGTTCGGCGAGGTCCTCGCGCACGAGGAGTCGGGGGTGCGCGTGCGCCGCTTCGACAACGGCGGCGTCGTCGAGCTGCGCTGGGACCACCTGATCCCCGAGGAGGCCGAGCGCCTGCGGGAGGCCTACGGCTACCTCGACAAGGAGAACGAGGGGCACCGGGTCCTCGTCGACCGCATCCGGATCGCGGACGGGTCCGAGATCGTGGGGCTCATCGTCGAGAACCGCCCCGACGACCTCGTCGTGCGCCTGCGGGAGAACACGATCAACGTCCCGAAGGGGAGGATCGTCCCCCCCCTCGACCGGATCGAGGTCGACGCGCTCGTCGTCTACACGAAGGACCAGCTCTACAACGAGAAGCGGGGCGGCCTCGACCTCGCGACCGCGCCGGGCCACCTCGAGCTCGCCCGGTTCCTCGTCCGGATCCGGGACTGGAAGCGGGCGGCGGAGCACTACCGGAAGGTGAAGGAGCTCGACCCGAACCTCTACCCCGGCGAGGTCGGCGCCAAGGTCACGCGCTGCGAGGAGCGGGCGGCGCGGGAGAAGGAGGAGGAGGCGCTCGAGTCGATCCGGATCCTCCGGGAGCGGGGCCGGTTCACGGAGGCGCTCAAGGCCTGCGACAAGTTCAAGTCCGACTTCCCCTCGACCCCGCTCGCCCGCGACGTGGAGGAGCTGAGGAAGCGCATCGTCGCGCGGCGGGCCGAGGAGACGAAGAAGGCGGCCGTGCTCGGCTGGTACGAGCTCGCCTCCCGCATCGCTCACGCGAAGGCGGGCGACCGCAAGGTCCCCTTCGAGGAGGCGAAGGCCTACGCCGAGCGCGAGCTGGCGAAGGAGATCCTCAAGCAGGTCCTCGATCGGGTGCGCCGGATCGACGACAGCCTCGACGCGAACGCGGTCCGCGCGCTCTTCGACGGGCGCGAGGTGAAGAAGCTCCGCTTCCAGCGGGCCCGCTACGACCAGGGGACCTTCGCGCTCGGGAAGGAGAAGGCGCGCGCCGGGCTCGAGCCGAAGGAGGCGGAGACCAAGCCCTCCGCCGAGGACGCGCAGAAGAAGGAGCTCGACGAGAAGATCCGCCGCTACCTGAACGCCCTCAAGTCCGCCCAGGGCGGGGGGAGCGGGCCCGCGCTCGAGGAGCCGCAGGCCTGGTGGGACCGGGCCCCGAGCGCCGCCCGCGGGCAGTGGCTCCTCGCCTACTACGCCGAGTTCGGCGGGGACATGAAGGAGGTCCGGGCGTGGGCCGACACCTGCCGGTCCTG
>JAKEFM010000135.1 GCA_022616055.1 Planctomycetota bacterium | reverse complement strand
TCCTCCTCCGCGGGGAGAGGGTCTTGCTCGATTCGGACCTGGCATCCCTCTACGGGATTCCGACCAAGGCCCTCAAGCAGGCGGTCCGACGCAATCGCGATCGCTTCCCGAGGGACTTCATGTTCCAGCTGACCTGGGAAGAGGGGCACCGGCTTCTAAGATCACGGTTTGTGATCTTAGAACGAGGGCGGCACCTCAAGTACCGACCCTTCGCCTTCACCGAGCAGGGCGTGGCCATGCTCTCGAGCGTGCTCCGCAGCGAGACGGCGGTGCGGGTGAACATCGCCATCGTCCGAGCCTTCGTCCGGCTGCGGAGGGCGCTCGCCGAGCACGCGGACCTCGCCCGCAAGATCGAGGGGCTCGAGCGCCGGTACGACGGCAACCTCCGAATCCTCTTCGCCGCGATGCGACAGCTCATGGAATCCCACGCGCGAAAGGAGAAGAGGGTCAGGATCGGCTTCCGCGCCCCGCGGAAGGCGGACTCGACACCGGACCGAACGACGGCCACGGGATCGCGTCGACGGAATCCGACCTGAACCGGCTCCCGTCGCTCACCCCCGCCGGGGCGGAGGGGGATAGAGGACGCCGGTGTTCGGGTTGTCCGCGTCGAAGGCGAAGGCCTCGCGACTGCGGAGGAATTCCTCGAGCGCGGTCCCGGGGATCGCGAAGTTCAGCCCCTCCGAGAAGAGGAACTTCCAGGCGATCACGCCGACCACCTCGCCGCGCAGGTTGAAGAGCGGCCCGCCCGAGTTCCCCGGGTTCACCTGGGCGGTCGTCTGGACGTAGACGCGCCCCCCCTGCTCGCGGTTCGTCGTGCTGACGATCCCCTCGGAGACGGAGCGCTCGAGGCCGAGAGGATTGCCGATCGCGAAGACCGGCTGGCCGACGCGCAGGTCGCGGGAGTCGCCGAGGAAGGTCTTCGTGAAGGGGGGGCCCTTCTGCCCGGGCTTCGGCTCGATCTTGATCAAGGCGAGGTCGGCGAAGGGGTTCGTCGCGACGATCCGGCAGTCCTCGTAGGCGATCTTCTCGAACTCGCGCTCCCCCTTGCGGAAGAGGGTCGCCGTGATCCGGCGCTCCGGCTGGACGACGTGGGCGTTCGTCACGACGTACCCCTCCTCGTGGATGACGAAGCCCGACCCGAGGCCCGAGGGGGTCTTGATCGTCAGGACCGCCTCGCCGAAGCGCTCGACCTGCTCGCGCACGGTCGCCTCGGGGAGGCGGGCGCGGGAGAAGAGGGCGTCCGAGGCGACCTCGGAGGGGCCGCTCTCGGGGCGGGTGGCCGCGGCCCGGACGAGGATGTCCCGGCGAGGGACCTCGACGACGGTCGGCCCGATGTCGACGAAGAGGGCCGACTCGGTCTCCTTGAGGGTGCGGCCGGAGAGCCGGCCGCCGCCGGAGAGGGTGAACTCCTCGACGGCCGCCGCGGCGGGAGGGGGATCTCCGGCGCGTCCGCGGGGCGCGCTGCAGGAGGCGAGGAGCGCGATCGTCGAGGAGGCGAGGAGGAGGCCGAACCGTTCCCCCATGCGGGTGTCTGTCCCTCGGAATCGGGGGCGCTATCCTACCGGCCCGAAAGGCGGGAAAAGCCTCCTGAATCGGCGCCTTCCGATCGTCCCGGCGGCGGGAATCCTCGTGGCCGGCGGACTCCTCGCGGCGGATCCCCCGGCTGGACAGGACGGGGAATCGGTCGCGAAGAACTACGGCTGGGCCGGCCCCGAGGTCTACAAGTTCCACCTCCAGACGACCGGGCTGCGGGCCGCGGACCTGAACGGCGACGGCCGGACCGACCTCGTCTTCGCCGACAACGACCGCGCGCGGATCGAGGTCCTGCTCCAGCGCGCCCCCGAGGAGCAGGCGAAGCCCCAGCCGCCGCCCGAGGACGACGGGCCGAACGCGATCCTCGAGCCGGTCCGTTTCCGCCGGGCGCCCGTGGCGGTCGAGGCGAAGGTCCACTCCCTCGCGACGGGGGACTTCACCGGCGACCGCCGGACCGACCTCGCCTGGTTCGGCGACGACAACCGCCTCGTGATCGCCGCCGGCCAGCCGGACGGGACCTTCGCCCGGGCGCGGGAGTGGAAGATCGAGGAGGGATCCTCCGCGCGCGCGGCCCTCGCGACGGCGGACCTGAACGGAGACGGGCGCTCCGACCTCGCCCTCCTCGGGGGGAAGGAGTCGCGCATCCTCCTCTCGGGGCCCGAGGGGTCTTTCGCGGAGCCGGCGCGGTATCCCGCGAGCACGGAGAAGGCGAACGCTCTCGCGCTGGCCGACCTCGACGGCGACGAGGCCCTCGACCTCCTGCTGGTCGCCCCGGACGAGGAGCGCTCGGTCCGCGTCCGGTTCGGGTCCTCCGCCGGGAGCTTCGGCCCGGAGATCCCCCTCAAGCTCCCGCCCATCCGGTCCGCGACCTTCGCGGACGCCGACGGCGACGGGAAGGCCGAGGTCTTCGCGATCCACCGGACCTCGGGGCGCGTCGGGATGTACGTCTTCGAGCCGCCGGCCCGCGCCAAGACCCGGTTCCCCTTCGGCTCGGTCCGCTACCACGCCTTCGAGGCCTCGAAGGGGGGGTCGGAGAAGGGGCGCGGGATCGCGCTCGGCGACCTCGACGGCGACGGCCGCCCCGACGTCCTCGTCTCCGAGCCCGCGGGGGCGCGGCTGGTGCTCTACCGCGGGCGGCCGGACGGCGGATTCGAGGAGGGGGAGTCCTTTCCCTCCTTCGTCGACGGCCGGGCGGTCCGGATTGCAGATTTCGACGGGGACGGCCGATACGAGGCGGCCGTGCTCTCGGTCGAGGAGAAGGCGATCGGCCTCTCGCGCTTCGCCGAGGGGCGGATGACCTTCCCCCGGGCGATCCCCCTCGAGGGGACCCCGGCGGCGCTCGACGCCTCCGACCTCGACGGGGACGGGAAAGCCGATCTCGCCGTCGCGCGCCGGGCGGGCAAAGGGGAGCACGCCCTCGTCGTATTCCGGCACGCCGCCTCGGGGCTCGAGCCCGCGAAGACCCTCCCCTTGCCGGAACTCCCGACCGACCCGACGGGCCTCCTCCTCGTCGACCTCGACGGGGACCGGCGGCGCGACGTCGTGCTCTTCATGCCCCGCGAGTCGGCGCGGATCGTGCTCAACGGCGAGGGCCTCGCCCTGAAGGACCTCGCCGGGGCCGACGCGCGCCAGGCGCTGACGAAGGGGGTGCGGGAGGGCTCCTGGAGCCGGGCCGACGTCGAGGGGGACGGACGGGAGGAGATGCTCGTCGCGCGGGACCACTTCGCGCGGGCGCTGCGGATCGGGGCGGGCGGGGCGCTCGAGGTCCTCGACCAGTTCAACGGCCCGACCCCCGAGTCGCAGGTCTTCGGGGCGCTCGCCGCCGACCTCGACGGGGACGGCCGGCCCGAGGTCGCGCTCCTCGACCGCAAGCGCGAGGCGGTCGTCCTCCTCGCGCGGGGGGCGAAGGGATTCGAGGGGGCCGGCGAGATCGAGGTCGGGGCGCTCTCCTTCCGCGGCGCGGAGGCGGCCGACCTCGACGGAGACTCGCGCCCGGACCTCGTCCTCTACGCCGAGGATCGCTTCACGGTCGTCCCGAGCCGCTCCTCCGAGGCCGCCCTCGTCGAGGTCGCCCAGCACGAGTCGACGATCCCGAACGCCTTCTACGAGAAGGCCCTCGTCGGCGACGCGAACGCCGACGGGCGCCCCGACCTCGTCCTCCTCGAGACCGGGAGCGCGCGACTCGACCTCCTCGCCGTCGAGGGGAGGCGGCTGCGCCACGCGCTCCAGTTCCGGGTGTTCGAGCAGCGCAGCTTCGAGCAGCAGCGCCGCTCCTCCGAGCCGCGCGAGGCGCTCCTCGCCGACGTGACCGGGGACGGCAAGGCCGACCTCGCCCTCCTCGTCCACGACCGCCTCCTCCTCTATCCGCAGGAGTGACCCCATGGCTTCCCTCCGGCTCCTCCTCCCGCTCCTCGGCGCCCTCGCCGCTCCCGGCCCCGCCCAGGACGCGCCGCCGATCTTCCGGCTCCTCCCGCGCGAGACGATCGCCGCCCTCGGCGTGGAGGGGGCCCCCGCCGTGAAGGCGGCCTTCGAGGAGTCGATCTACGGCCGGCTCTGGGCGGAGAAGGAGGTGAAGACCTGGCTCGCGCCCCTCGTCGGTCTGTGGGACCGGGGGATGGAGGAGATGAAGGGAGAGGTCGGCTTCACGGTCGCCGACCTCTGGGACACGATGGAGGGGGGGGTCGCCGTCGCGATCCTCGACCTCGTGCATCGGGAGGGGAGCGAAGACCCCGGCCTCTCGATCGGCGTCGTCGCGGACCTGGGAGGGAGGAAGGACCGGTTCGAGTCCCTCCTCGAGAAGGCGCTCGAGAAGGCGAAGGAGGCGGGCGAGGTCTCCCGGGCGGAGGAGGAGTATCGCGGGACGAAGATCCAGGTCCTCCGTCCGTCGGAGGCCCCCGAGGAGGGGGAGGAGGAGGCGCGGATGCGCTTCGCCTTCGTCGGGAGCGCCTTCGTCTCCTGCGCCTCGAACCTCAAGGAGGACCGCCTCGAGTCGCTCCTCGACCGGGCCCAGGGTCGGGAGGAGGAGAGCTCGATCCTCCGCTCCGAGCGGTTCCGCCAGGCGGCGGCGAAGGCGGGACGCGGGTCGCTCTTCGCCTACGGCGACCTCGAGCGGGTCTGGAAGGTCGTGCGCGGATCCGGCGACCCCGACGGGGAGGAGAAGGCGAAGGCCCTCGGGGTGTTCGACCTCCACGCGGTCGCCTTCTCCCTCGGCTTCGGGAAGGAGGGGACCCGCGCGGCGGGCTACCTCGGCGGGGCGCGCAGCGGCCTCTTCTCCCTCGCGCAGATGCCGACCGGGGAGTTCCGGACCGCCTCCCTCGCCCCCGCGGACGCGGCGAGCTTCTCGGCCTACCGGATCGAGCTGAAGAAGATCTGGGACCTGATCCTCCGCATGGCGACGGAGTTCGAGGGGGAGGAGGGGGAGGCGCGCCGGGAGATCGAGGCGACGGAGAAGGAGTTCGGATTCTCGATCGGCGAGGACCTCCTCGCCTCCTTCGGGGACGAGGTCGCCCTCTTCGCGGGACGCCCCGACCCCGAGGAGGCGGATGTCTTCGCCGCGGAGGATCCCGAGAGCGCGATGCTGTCGGGGATCACCCGCGCGACGATCCTCTTCGGCCTCCGGCGCGCCGAGAAGCTCGAGGGGTACCTCGAGACCCTCCTCAAGAAGGCGGGGCTCGGGGCGACCCTGAAGACCGAGGAGTACCAGGGGCGGCGGATCCACTCGCTCATGGCCTTCATGGTTCCCCTCTCCTACGCCGTCGCCGGCGACACCCTCGTGCTCGGGTTCGCCCCCGAGCGCGTCCAGGAGGTCCTGCGCCGGATCGAGAAGCCCGACACCCCCTCCCTGAAGGAGAGCGAGCGCTTCCTCCAGGCGCTGGCGCCGCTCCCCAAGCCGCGCGCCTCGGTGAGCTACGCCAACGCGGAGGCGAGCCTCGAGGAGATGGAGGGGGCCTTCAAGATGCTCGCCGGGATGGTCTCGAGCGTGAGGATCGACGTGCACGAGGGCGGGGAGAAGGGGCCGACCCCGCCGTTCGACGTCGCCGCCCTCTTCGAGAAGTTCCCGGCGGCGGCCCTGAAGCGGCACTGGAAGCGGGACAGCGCCTCGACCCTCGTCCCCGACGGGGACGGGATCCTCTGGGTCTCCCTCGGCCCGTAGCGGTCGGGTTGATCCGCCGAGCCGGGGCCGACATCCTGCCCGGTTCCGCTCCTCGGGCGCGAGGGGCAGGATTCCCCTTCCCCCGCGATGGAACACCGCCCGCTCGGTCGCTCCGGCCTGCGCGTCAGCGCGCTCTCCCTCGGGGCGATGACGTTCGGGACCTCGCGGGGCTTCATGAAGGGGGTCACGTCCACGGACCGCGAGGCGCGCGCGATCCTCGACCGCGCCCTTGAGGCCGGCATCGACACGATCGACACGGCGAACGTCTACTCCGAGGGGAGGTCGGAGGAGTGCCTCGGCCGCTGGCTCGAGGGGAGGCGAGACCGCGTCGTCCTGGCGACGAAGTGCCGGTTCCCGACCGAGCCCGCGGCGGCGGGGGAGACGCGGGCGCCCGACGTCGGGCTCTCGCGGCGCGCGATCCTGCGGGCCTGCGAGGAGAGCCTGAAGCGCCTGCGGACGGACCACGTCGACCTCTACCAAGTCCACATGCAGGACCGCTCCGTCCCGATCGAGGAGACGCTCCGGGCCCTCGACGACCTCGTGCGGTCGGGGAAGGTCCGGTACGTCGGATGCTCGAACTACACGGGCTACCGCCTCGTCGAGTCCCTCTGGGCGGCCGACCGGCGCGACCTCGGGGCGTTCGTCTCGCTGCAGCTCCAGTGGTCCCTCCTCGTCCGCGACGCGGAGCGCGAGCTGATCCCGGCGTGCCGGACCTTCGGGCTCGGGGTCCTCGTCTGGAGCCCCCTCGCCCGCGGCTTCCTCTCGGGGAGGTACCACCGGGGGAAGGCCCCGCCGGAGGGATCGCGCCTCGCGTCCTGGACCGAAACCTGGCGCCACGTCGACACCGACCGCGGGTGGGCGATCCTCGAGAAGATCCGGGAGGTCGCGAAGCGGAGGGGGACGACCCCCGCGGCCGTCGCGATCGCCTGGCTGCTGCGCCGACCCGAGACGAGCAGCGTGATCCTGGGGGCGCGCGACGTCGGGCAGCTCGAGGCGAACCTCGCCGCGCTCGAGGTCCGGCTCACGGAGGAGGACGCGCGGGCGCTCGAGGAGGCCTCGCGCCCGGCCTGGGGCTACCCCTACGACTTCATCGGGGCGCGCGAGGCCTGGTAGGGGCGGACGTTGATCGAGGTCGAGGGGTTCACGAAGTCGTACGACGGCCTCGCCGCCGTCTCGGACCTCTCCTTCGCCGTGCAGGCGGGGGAGATCCTCGGCCTCGTCGGCCCCAACGGCGCCGGGAAGACGACGACGCTTCGGGCGATCGCGGGGATCCTCCGGCCCACCCGCGGGAGGATCACGGTCGCGGGGCACGAGCTCGAGCGGGAGCCGGTGGCGGCGAAGCTCGCCCTCGCCTACGTGCCGGACACGCCCCACCCCTACGACCTCCTCACGGTCGGGGAGCACCTGCGGTTCACCGCCCTCGCCTACCGGATCGAGGATTCCGAAGCGCGGGCCGGGCCGCTGCTGGCGGAGCTCGAGCTCCTCGAGAAGCGCGACGCGCTCGCCTCGACCCTCTCCCGGGGGATGCAGCAGAAGCTCGCGATCGCCTGCGCGTTCCTCCGCGAGCCGCGCGCGATCCTCCTCGACGAGCCCCTGACCGGCCTCGACCCCCGCGGCATCCGGGACATGCGGGAGTCGATCCGCCGGCGCGCGGGGGCGGGCGCGGCGATCCTCATCTCCTCCCACCTCCTCGAGCTCGTCGAGAAGCTCTGCCACCGGGTCCTCATCCTCCACCGGGGCGCGCGCCTCGCCCTCGGCACGCTCGACGAGATACGCGCCGCGGCGGCGATCCACCGGGACGCGACGCTCGAGGAGGCGTTCTTCGCGATCACCGAGCGGGGTCCGTCGCCCCCCTCGTGAACGACGCCCTCCTCTTCCTCGCCCTGCGCCTGCGGCGCAACCGCCTGCGGCAGTTCGCGCGCGGGCTGCGGCGCCCGAAGAAGGCGATCGGGCTCCTCCTCTGGATCGCCCTCCTCGGCCTCCTCGTCTACGTCCAGGTGCGCACGCGCTCCGCCCAGGCGAGGACCCCGCCGGAGATGGTCTTCGCCCTGTTCGGATTCCTCCTCCTCGCCTCGGTCCTGAACGGCCTTGTCCAGCGGGGCCTCGCGTTCCTCCCCGCCGACGTCGACTTCCTCTTCCCGGGACCCTTCTCCCGCCGCTCCCTCGTCCTCTACCGGGTCCTCACCCTCTACCCCTTCTCCCTCCTCTCGGGGGCGGTCCTCTACCTCTTCCTGGTCGTGAGCCCGGCGGAGCCCCTCCCCGGCCTCGCGGCCTTCCTCCTCGCCCAGCTCTGCGCGCTTCACATCCAGACGGCCGTGGCGCTCCTCGCCGTCTTCCTGTCCGAGCGGGTGTTCCGGCGGCTGCGGCGGGGCGCGCAGCTCCTCGGGGCGGTCCTCGGCGTGGGGATCGTCTTCCTCCTCGTCCTCGCGACGTCCGCGCGGGGGGGATCGGGCCGGGCGCTCGCCGCGCTCGCGGACTCCCCGGTCGCGCGGATCCTCCTCTTCCCGGCCGCCGCGGCGGCCCGGGTCGTCGCGGCCCCGGGCCTGAGCGAGGCCGCGACGCCCCTCGCGGCGCTCCTCGCCACCGCCGCGGGGACGCTCGCCCTCGTCCTCGCGCTCGACGTCCGGTTCTTCGAGGCCTCCCTCTCGACGAGCGCCCGTCTCGCGACCCTCCTCTCCCGCGCCCGCCGGGGCGTGCCGCCCGGGACCCTCCCCGAGGGGGGCGCGGTCAGGTCCCTCTCGGCGCCCCGGCTCGGTCTCTTCCGCGGGGCGGGCGCGATCGCCTGGAAGAACCTCGTGGCAGTCCGCCGCTCGGGCCGGGTCCTCTTCACCGGATGCTGCTTCTCGCTCCTCTTCGCGCTGCCGGCGGTCCTCGCCGGCCGGGGGAGGCCGGGGGGAGCGGAGGCGACCGGCCCCTTCGCCCTCCTCCTCGTCGGGATCCTCCCCTTCCTGATGCAGGGCTACCTCGCCTTCGACTTCCGCCGCGACGCCGACCACCTCGCGGAGCTGAAGAGCCTCCCCGTCCCCCCCCTCGCCATGGCCGCCGCGCAGGTCGCCGTGCCGTGGCTCCTCGCCCTCTCCCTCCAGGCGCTCCTCCTCCTCGCCCTCGCGCTCCTCGGCGCGGTCGGGCCCGGCTCGCTCGCCCTCGCCGCCGCCGCCTTCCCGGCGACTGCCCTCGCCTGCCTCGCCTCGGCGAACCTCGCCTTCCTCCTCTTCCCGACGCGGGCGCCGGCCGGGGGGACGCGCCCGAACCCCGCGGGCTTCGTCCTCCCCTTCTTCCTCCTCTGCGCCACCCTCCTCCCGGCGGTGGGGATCTACGCCCTCTTCGATTCCTCGGAGGCGAGGCCCGCCGTCGCCCTCGGGGCCGCGATCCTCGCCCAGTACGGCATCGACCTCCTCCTCCTCGCGGTCGTCGGCGAGGTCTTCCGGCGCCTCGACCCGTCGACGGAGGTCCGGTAGCCGGCGCCGCGGCGTCAGGCGGCGGCCGGCGCCCGCACGATCGCGCGGGTCTTGCGCAGGAGCGTGACGGCGACCGGCACGCCGAGGATCAGCCCCCAGATCCCGAAGAGGTGCTCCCCGATGAAGAGGACGGCGAGCACGAAGACGGGGTTCAGGTGGACGAAGGAGCCGGTGATCCGGGGGTTGAGGACGTAGGCCTCGACCATGTGGACGAGGGTCACCATCGCCACGCACTCGAGGACGAGGACGAACCCCCCCGTCGAGAGCGCGACGAGCCCGATCGGCGTCGTCGAGATGAACACCCCGAGAACGGGGATGAAGGAGCAGAGGAAGACGATCGTCGAGAGGAGGAACTTCGAGGGGATCCCGAGGATCGTGAGGCCGAGGTAGGTGAGGAGCGTGTTCGCCATCGCGATGACGGCCTGCGACTCGATCGTGCGCCCGAGGATCGCGCCGAACTCGACGACCGTCCCCCGGACCTCCTCGTAGAGCCATCCGATCCGCGAGGCGCGGATCGCCTCGACCTCGTCCCGCAGCCGCGGGAGGTCGAGGACGATCAGGAAGGAGAAGAGGAGGGAGAAGAGGAGGGTGCTCGCGATCAGGAACGCGATCTTCGCGACGTCGAGGAGGGAACCGACGTTCGCGAGGATCCCCGGCCTGTCCTCCGTAGTCTCGTGGCGGCCGAGGTCGGTGAGTTCGAACTTCTCGATCTTGTCCGCCAGGGCCTCCGGCTCGTCGAGCAGGGCGAAGACCTTCGGGTGCTCCGCTCCCCACTCTCGGATCGTGCGGGCGAGGCTCTTCTTCATCTCGGGGAACCGCATCGTGAAGGTCGCCTGCTCCTCCCGGATGTGCGGTCCGAGGAGGAACCCGAGCCCGACGAGGGCCGCGATCCCCCCCAGGAAGACCGCCGCGACGAGGGGGCGGCGGGGCGACTTCGGGATGCGGCGCTGGAGCGCCGTCAGGGTCCGGCCGGCCGCGTAGGAGAAGACGAACGTCAGCAGGAGGATCGGGAAGAAGGAGCGGAGCAGGTAGAGGATCCCGAGGAAGACCCCCCAGATGACGGCCCGCCGGACGAGGCTCCAGGGGGCGAAGGAGCTGGAGGCCGCGGGCTGGCCGAGGAGGGTGGGCTCTTCGCTCACGGGGGCGGCAGGATCGCGGGAGGGGCCTGCCGGGACAAGCGGCGGGCGGGCCCGAACCCTGGAGCCTCGCCCCTTGAACCGCCCGGTCCCGTCCGGTTCCTTGGGCCGACCCGTGCGCCGGATCCGCGCCGACAGACCTCCCGTCGATCCCCGTCGCGCGCGGGTTCCCCGGCGATCCCCCTTCCTCCTCGCGGCCTTCCTCTGCCTCGGCTGCGCCGCCTGGGAGAAGCGGACGGAGGGGCGGCCCGCCCTCGCGCAGCGCCTCCTCGCCGCGGCCGCCGAGCGCGCGGTCGCGAAGATCCCCCTCGAGCCGATGCGCGCCGCGAGGGTCGTCCTCCGGGTCGTCTCTCCGGAGAAGGACACCGGCCCGCTGCTCGAGGCGATCGTCCGGGACCGCCTGGGCCGCGAGGGGGTCCTCCTCGCGGACTCCGGCCCCCTCGAACTCGCCGTCACGTTCCACGCGGCGGGGACCGACACGGAGGCGGTCACCTACGGCGTCCCCGTCCTCTCGGTCCTCTCCGGGGCCTCCGCTTCCCTGGGAGGATTCGGAGACATCGCCGTCTTCGCCTACTCGATCCAGAGCGGCTACGCGCGACTGGACGCCCGGCTCGTGGACCGCGCCTCGGGGAGGACGGAGTCCTCCCTCGGGACGTTCGTGGGGGAGGCCTCCGTCCTCCACTTCACCTTCCTCATCTTCTTCGGCCCCTTCGGCGTCCACGACCTGCCCGACGACCCGGGCGGATGACTGCCCGGGGGGCCGACCCCTCGTCGCGGCGCGGGCCCCGCGGTCAGACGACCGCGACCTTCACGCAGTGGATCGGCGGGAGCGAGTCGAAGAGGCAGCTCCACTCCTCGCCGCCGTCGCGGCCGATCCAGAGCTGCCCGGTCGTGGTCCCGAAGTAGAGGGCGGGCGACTTGAGGTCGTCGATGTCCATCCCGTCCCGCTGCACGGTGAAGAAGCTCTCCTTCCTCGGCATCCCCTTGGCGAGCCGCTTCCACGAGCCGCCGCCGTCCTCGCTGCGCCAGACCGCGGGAGCGCCGCCGGGACAGGTGCGCGTCATCGGCTCGAGCGGCATCACGTAGACCGTGTCGGGCTCGTGCGGGTGGACGACGATCGGGAAGCCGAAGTCGGACGGGAGCCCCTTCGCGATCGATCGCCACGACCGGCCGTGGTCGTCGCTCCGGAGCACGCCGATGTCCGGCCGGCGCCCCCCGGGCCCGTCCCACTCGGCCCAGCCCCCGTGGTTCTGCATGTAGAGGCGACCCGGCGCGTCCTTGTGTCCCGCGATCTTGTGCACGCACTGGCCGAACTCGGGGTAGGGCTCGGGCATGAAGCCCGCGCCGACGCCCTGGTTCGACGCCCGGAAGGTCGCCCCCCCGTCCTCGCTCAGGTAGTGCCCGCCGGTCGAGATCCCGACGTGCACCCGGTTCCCGTCCCGCAGGATCGTGTGCAGACACAGCCCGCCGTTCCCCGGCTGCCACTGGCGCGCGTGCGCGTGGTTGCTGATCCCCGGGACCATCTCCCAGGAATCGCCGCCGTCCCCGCTCCGGAAGAGCGCGGCCGGCTCGACGCCGCACCAGAGGTCCTGCGTGTCGCCGCCGGCCTCGAGCGACCAGATGTTGATCAGGGCGCGCCCGTCGTCCTTCGGGAAGGCGGGGGCCGACTTCGTCTCCGCGAACTTCTTCCCGAGGTCGGTCGAGACGAGGACCTTCATCCCGAAGAAGGCGTTGCAGCTCGAGGCGTAGATGCGCGGCTTGCCGCGCGCGTCGATCATGGTCGTGTAGACGGCCACCCCGGATCCGAAGGGACCGCGCAGCTTGAAGCCGCGCCGGGCCTTCGGCGCCTCGGCGACGAAGAGACCCTTCTTGGTTCCGATGGAGAGAACGACGCGCTCGGGCATGGTCAGCCTCCGGAAACGGCGGTCAGGATCGAGACGACGTCCCCCGGCGCGAGGGCCGTGTCGAGCCCCTGGCGGTCGCGCACGTGGGCGGTGTTCACGAACAGGGCGACATGGCGGCGCACGGTCCCCGTCTCGTCGCAGATGCTGCGGTGGAGCGAGGGGTGGCTCCGCTCGAGCGTCTCGAGGACGGCGCGGACGTTCGCGGCCGAGAGCGAGAGCTCCGAGGCGCCTTCGCAGCAGGCGCGCAGCGGCGGGGGAACCAGGACCTTGACGGTCGCGACGCGGGCCATGACGGATCGGAGGGCGGGGGGCGAAGGATACGCGCGCGCGAGCGGTTCGTTCCAGCCGCCTCGAGCGCGGGACTCTCCCGCGATCCGGCGCCTCGGCAGGCCCGGAATCGATCCGGGCCCCGCCGGGGCGGCCGGCGGGGCGCTTCGCCCCCTCCGTCGCCGGGAGGAGAGGCGTCCGGCGATCCTCCGCACGAGATCCTCGACTCCCTCCGGAAGGCGCAGTTCCGGAGGGCACGCCCCGTCGCGCCCGACGCGGAAGCGCCCCATCTCCGCGAGCGCCGTCGGGCCGAGGATCTCGAGCCGGGCGAGGTCCCCCGACCGCGCGAGTAGGAGGTGTGGCCCCGGGAGGACTTCGCGGACGGAGCACCGTCCATCCCGCAGGCGAGGCGTGTGCAGGAGGAAGGGACTCTCCAGGCGGAGGAGGACCGCATCCCGCGCCCCGCGGAAGGCGGTCCCGTCCTCCCGGACCGAGACCTCGACTTCCGCGACGCAGCGCCCGATCTCGACCTCCTCCGTTCCGGCGGCTCGAACCCGGACCGCGACGAATCGGCCGTCCTCGGTCCGAAGCCCTCTCCACCCGGAGCACACCCCGTCGAACTCGAACCGTCCGCCGGAGTCCGTGCGCACCTCGCCGGCCTGATCGAGGGTGACGACGGCCCGCTCCAGGGGAAGCTCGTCCGCGCCGAGGATCCGGCCGCGGATCGTGCCTCGGGAGTCCATCCGGATCCCCCTCGCCTCGGGCGCCGGGACGGTGACGGGACTGAAGGCCGGGTGCCACGCGGTGATCTCGTTCCCTTGCCCCTCGAGGACGAAGCGCCCGCCGGGATCGGTGCGGACGCCGTCCCGGATCCTCGCCTCGTCGAACGGCTTGAAGAGCTCGTCCCCGCGCATCCGGTCCTCCGTCCCGAGGAAGACGAGGGCCCCTTCCACGGCCTCCCCCCGGGGATCCCTCACCTCCCCCTCGATCCGGAGGGATTCCCTCGGGTCGAAGAGGAAGTCCACCTCCTCGATCTCGCCCGGGGTTTCGAGCGCGACGCGGGATGGCGGCGTCCCCTCCGGGACGAGCGGGTGGGTCAGGTAGATCTCGAATCCGGAGGGCTTCCCCTCGTGCAGGGGGAGCGAGAGGGTGAGCTCCTCGCCCTGCGCGCGCGCCTGCTGGTAGTTCTTGACCTCCCGGCTCCGGAAGGAGCACTCGAACTCGGCGAGCCTCCGTCCGGTCCGCCGCTCCGCGGCCCGGACGACGACCGTGGCGGTGGGATTCCTCCTGACGGTGAAGTCGATCCCCTCCGCCGGCACCTCCACCCAGCGGCCTTGCCAGGGCTCGAGGGGCTCCAGGGGATCGCGCGAGCAGGGCTCGAGCATGGCGCTCCCGGAGCTCCATACGCTCGCGTGGACGCGGACGCGGTCCTGCAGGCGCGCCTCGAACCGCCCCACCGATTCGGTCCTCACCTGCCGCCAGTTGCCGAACCTCTCGCCGAGGGAGGGAACCTCCCATGTCCCGCCGTCCTCCCCGGGGCCGCCGTTCCAGAGGAGGAGGACCGTCGCCCCCGACACGGGATCGCCGAGGTCGTCCAAGACCCGCCCGGCGAGCCGGAACTCCCCGACGTCCGGAGGCCGAGCCGTCGGAGTCCGGGCGGTTTCGCCTGTCGGAAGGGGAGGCGTCACGACCACCCTCCCGCCCTCCTCCCATATGGAGGAAATGCGCGCGGGCGGCGAGGCCGGCGGCTGCGCGATGTGCCACGCGCCTCCGACGGTCGTTCCCAGGACACATGCGGCAGCCGCGACTCTCAGGAATCCCGAACTCCGCGGGACGGAATCCCCCCGAGGCTCGGGCTCCAGAGGGGAGGCGAGCGGAGCGAGCGCGACGGCCCACGCGATTCTCGTCCCTCCATGGCGCCGGTCCAGGTCGAGTCGGAGCCGCTCGAGCCCTCGGCGGATCTGCGTTCGGACCGTCTCGAGGGGGCGGTCCAGCCGGCGGGCGCACTCCTCCGCGGAGAGGTCCTCGTAGAAGCGGAGGATCAGGACCGATCGATACGGATCCGGCAGGGAAAGGACGCCGGCGACGACGTCCCGCCGCACCGCCTCCCGGTGCGCGATCTCCTCGGGGGTCGGGACCGGGGACGGCGGAGGAGCCTGCGACTCCCTGGCGGCCCGACGGGCGTTGCGCCGGACCTCGTCCAGGGCGCGATTGCGCGCCACTCGTGCGAGCCATGCGCGGAGACTTCCCGTCTTGCGCGGCGGATTCCTCAGGGCGGCGACCCAGGTTTCCTGGACGACGTCCTCGGCCGCGTGCTCGTCGCGGAGGAGGGCGCCGGCCAGGTTCCGGAGGAACTCGCGATGGATCAGGAGCGCCTGCGCGTCGGGGGAGGAGAGCTCGGGGTCCATGGGGGCGGGATTCCAGATCTTCCCATGCAGACGTCGAGCGCCCTCCTTCCGGTTCAGGCTCCCTCCCCGGAGAACGGTGGCCTGTCCACGACTTGTCCTCTTCTTCTCCTAGGAGACCAGCGGCCTGAGCGCGTACCGCCCGTAGGCCACGAAGGCCACCCCCAGCCCCATCACGACGCTCCAGACCAGTGGGTTGGCAGCGGTCCACTTGAGCGAGGTCCGCGCATACACCCCGGCGAGTCCCAGGGTCTCGATCGTGAGCACGGCGGCGGCGAGCGGCGTCAGAAGCGGCATCCAGTTCGCGGCGGCCGGGACGACCAGCAGGACCCCGCCCAGCATCTCGAGGACGCCGAGCACGCGCCATCCGCCGCGCGAGAGCGCGCGCATCTGTTTCGCGAGTTCGTCGAACTTGAACGCCTTGTAGGCTCCCCCCGAGAGGTAGAGCACGGCGAGCGCGATCTGGACGGCCCACAACAGGACGTTCATTGGGACCTCCTCTGGAGACGAGCCCGAACCGGATCGGGCGCACCTACCCGGACGGCCTTGGGACGGCTGCCGACGTAGGCCGCGAGGTGCTCGCCGGTCAGCGTCGACCTCGCCGCCACCAGGTCGGCCGGCGTGCCTTCGAACACGATCCGCCCGCCGTCGTGGCCCGCGCCCGGCCCGAGGTCGATGATCCAGTCGGCGTGCGCCATGACCGCCTGGTGGTGCTCGATCACGAGGACCGACTTGCCCGAGTCGACCAGCCGATCCAGCAGCCCGAGCAGCTGCTGGAGGTCGGCCAGGTGCAGCCCGCTCGTCGGCTCGTCGAGCACGTAGACGCCGCCCTCGGCACCCATGTGCGTCGCGAGCTTGAGCCGCTGCCGCTCGCCACCCGACAGCGTGGTGAGCGGTTGGCCGAGCCGCAGGTAGCCGAGCCCCACGTCGGC